>NZ_JBQFPV010000007.1:0-345676 GCF_056536565.1 Ruegeria sp. CK3 | reverse complement strand
GCCCTTTAACGAGATCATGCTCAAATAACCTGTTCGAAAATTAATCGACTAGTACAAAAAACTCAGATCACCCAGGCTCGTCAACTATACCTCAGAGTTTGCGACACATCCCACCAAAGTAGGCAAAGCCCCCAGTTCCGAAACTGTCACCATGGGAAATGACGAACTGAACATAAACAACAGGTTATCGGCAAAGCTAGCTTGAAGCAACCGTCCCGGCGAATGTAGTTTGTTGCTAGCGGTTTGTCGATTGTCAGGCAATGACTTGTCGCATTGGACAAGAGAGTTGCCGCAGGGAGTTTCTCTCTAGACACAAAATTGTTCTTGAAAAGGCGAGTTCTGATTTCTGCCAAGGTCCGCTTGGGCCTGACTGCGGTCCTTTGAATTAAGAATGCGGATGGCTGCAAAGTCCGCACAGTGGACTTTGAGCGATTTTCACCAAATGACAGGTCTGCGACACAAAGCAGACTTTCAATCGAAAAAATTGAAAGTCCGCTTCTTGGTTCTAGCGAATGCTTTAACTGAGGTGATGCACTTCTTGAAGGCCGTAGACCGGCGTCGGAATACCCTCCATCCGGGCCTTTATTTGCAGCGAGAGGAACTGTGAATAGTGCCGGGACTGATGCAGGTTTCCACCATGCATCCAAAGGTTTGGAACCTGTGTCGGCTTCCACATATTGCGTTGCTCGCCTTCCCAAGGCCCCGGGTCCTTGGTTGTGTCAGAGCCCAGACCCCAGCATTTCCCAAGCCGATCTGCCATCTCGTGACCCATCAGGTCCGCGACCCAGCCGTTCATCGAATTATACCCCGTCGCATAGACCACCAGGTCGGCATCCAGATGCGTTCCGTCATCAAGGATGACTCCGGTTTCATCAAGCGCGGTGACCTGACCGCGTTTTAGCTTGATCTCGCCATCAATGATCAACTGGCTGGCCCCGATATCGATGTAATAGCCCGATCCGCGGCGCAGGTACTTCATGAACAGCCCGCTATCGTCATCGCCCCAGTCAAGCCAGAACCCGGCCTTTTCCAGGCCGTCATAGAACTCTTTGTCCTGTTCTTTCATCGCTGCATAGGCCGGAATCTGGAATTCATGCAGAATGCGATAAGGCAGAGATGCAAAGATCAGATCGGCCTTTTCGGTCGTCATGCCAGACCTCACTGCACGTTCGGAATAAAGATCCCCTAGTCCAATTTCCATGAGGGTGTCCGAGCGGACAATATGGGTTGAGGACCGCTGCACCATGGTCACATCGGCATCGTTTTCCCAGAGCGCGGCGCAGATGTCATGGGCCGAGTTGTTGGACCCCACCACAACGACTTTCTTACCGGCCCATTTGTCAGGACCTTCATGTTCCGACGAATGCACCTGTTCGCCTTTGAAAACATCCATACCCGGAAAATCAGGCATGCGTTTCTTGCCGGACATCCCTGTCGCCATGATCAGTTGTTTGGGCCGCAGTACAACCTCTTCACCGTCCCGGTCGACAGTGATGATCCATTCGCCCTTGTCTTCATCGAAAGTGGCGGATTTGGCCGTCGTGCGCGTCCAATAGTTCAGCTCCATCACTTTGGTGTACATCTCAAGCCAGTCACCGATCTTGTCCTTGGGCGAGAAGACGGGCCAGTTTTCCGGGAACTTGATGTAAGGAAGATGATCGTACCAGACCGGATCATGCAGGCAGAGGGATTTGTAGCGATTGCGCCAACTGTCGCCCGGCCGGTCATTCCGTTCAACGATGATCGTCGGCACACCCAGCTGACGCAGCCTCGCGCCCATGGCGATACCACCCTGACCGCCGCCGATGATGACGCAGTAGGGCTGTGTCTTGTAGCCCAGTTCAGCCTCTTCCTGCACCCGTTCTTCTGCCCATGTGGTCCTGTGTTTCCCCGCACCATGCTTGGCCCCAAGTGGACGATTGAACCCTTTGGGTTCTTCATGACCTTTCAGCTCGACCATCGTGGTCAGCAGGGTCCATATCTTGCCATCCTTGAGGCGGATCAACCCGTAGCCGCGTGCCACTTCGGTTTCGAACTCGATCCATGCGGTGGTTATTCCGCCGTCTTCAGTGGGAACCTCACCTTCGGCTATTTTCCAACCGCTCGGCTTGGTTGTGGCCAGCTGATGCGATAGCATATCTGCCACCTGCGCTTTACCTTCAACCGTTTTAATATTCCAGGTAAAGCTGACCAGATCGCGCCAATAGCAATCGTCCTGCAACATATCGCAGGCGGCATCGATATCGCCTTGGGACAAAGCCGCACCGAAGTCATCCAGAAATCCCTGCACCTGATCCGAGAGTGTTGTGTCGAGCATGTTATCCTCCCTATCTCCACAGAGCAGAAGGTTGGCAAATCCGCGACCCTTCGGGCAAGCGGATTTGGCGCATCAACACTTGGTTCGGTCCAAAAACGCCATTGCTTGTTGCGCGCGCAACAAGGGCGCAACACGGGTACATATGCGTTTAAGCGGGCGGTCTAAGCCCGGCTTTTCGCATACGGCGTAGGATCGTCGATCGGTTTACACCAAGGCGCCTTGCCAGTTGGGACATGTTCCAATCGCAAGCACGCAGAAGTGCTTCCAGATCATCTGAGTCCTGCTTTTGCGTAGGTGCGAGCGCCGGGGCGGGCAAATCCGTTAAGTCGATGATGTTGTCCTTACACAGGGCGACCGAACTTTGCAGCAGATGTTCCAGTTCACGAATATTGCCGCGCCACAATCGTGATTTAAGGTCGGCGCGGGCAGCGGTCGACAGGCGAATATCATGGCTGGCAAACCGTCGGAGCAGACGATCAATCAGCCAATCCAGATCCACACGGTGGCGCAAAGGCGGCAAAGACAATGTGGCCCCCGCAATCCGGTGCAGCAGATCTTCGCGCAGACTGCCCTGCAATCCGGTCGGGGGCCGCCGGCATGAGGCGATGATCCTCAGATCAGCCCGCCGCTCAAGTACCGCTAAAAGAGAGGCCTGCGCAGGCTCGCTCAGGTCTTCAACGCCGCGCAGGAACAGTGTGCCGGGTTCGATAGCATGGCAGAAATTGAATGTTGGCGTGTCGCAGCAGATCACGTTGTGGAAGTCGTGTGTAGCGGTGTCGGCCATATGGATCGCGCGTGCAAGTTTTGTTTTGCCCGTCCCGCTTTCACCGGTCAGCAAAAGCGGCAGATTGGTCGGCGCAAGACGCGCAGCTTTGTTCAAAAGTTGCTGAAGGCCCGCATCCGGCCCTGCAAAACCACCAAGGGCACCAGGCAGAACCTTTTCCCGTTTGCGCAGAGCTGCCGTCATCTGCGGCGTCTGTGGAGCAACGGCATGACCATAGAGCGCGCGCCCGTCCTTGAGGCGCAGAACGCGGTCTTCGGACGGTCTGCCGCGCATGAATTCGGGCATGTCATCAACACTGATTTCAAGCCAGTCCTGTAGTTGCGACCCGATCAGTTGGCCCGAACCGTCCGGGTCAAGTGCACGTCGGGCCCCCGAGGTCATACCGATGATCTTGCCGCCTCCGTCCACTGCGACCGCCGCTTCGGGATCGACCTCAAGAAATTCAGGGCTGGCTGAAAAGCGCAGGACCCAATCACGCCGCGTCGATGCCATCAGGTTTGCCATCTCGACGCGACGGGCGGAGTTCGTCACCAATGTCATGGCCAGATTTTGCGACGCCTTTGGTGAGGGTCCACGCAACAATGACACATCCAGAACAGCCGCAAGAGCTCCTTTGGTGTCAAAAATAGGCGCTGCCGTGCAAGACAGCGGCGTATGCGTGATAGAAAAATGATCACTCTGATGGATCGTCACCGGCTGACCCGTAACGATACACGACCCCACTCCGTTCGTTCCTGCCAACTCTTCCGTCCACTTGAAACCTAGATGAAGACCCGCAGTTCTGAGCTCGTCCTCGAAGTTCCGGTCGCCAAAGAAATCGACGCAGACGCCATCTGCATCCGCAAGCAGCAGGACGTAGTTCTGCCCTGCCACCTGCGCAAACAGCGATTGCAGCCCCGAACGCGCGGTTGCGATCAGACGTTCGGATTGTTCCAGGTGTTCTCGGAATTTGGTGTCAGGGAGGATGTGCGCGGGTTCCTGTCGAGAGGGATCCATACCGTAGGTTTCAACACATCGCTGCCAGCTATCCGCGACAAGTCGGTCCCGCCCCGTATCGAACCCGCTTAAGACACGGTCAATCTCTTTTGAGTGCTGGCGATCCAACAGCTTCCCGTCCTACAAATCCATCCTAAAAATAGCATGAGGATGGCTTCGCGCCTATGTTCAAATTTCGCCCGCTCAAATCGTCAAAGATCGAGACGATCGGCAATACTAAGGGCGTCTTCAAGTTCGACGCCAAGGTAGCGTACTGTATTGTCCACCTGGCTGTGACCGAGAGGAGGTTGAGCCGTATCCGGTCTTTCTATATGTCAAAACCGCCTTGGTGCGCCTAAGCGAATGCGTACCATAGCTGGACGGATCGAGACCAATCGCAGACACCCATTCCCGGACAAGACTGGCGTATTGCCGGATCGAAAGATGCGGCAAAGCACGTATACGACTTGGAAACAGATACTGTTGTCCACGCATGTCCGGCGAAGAGAACCATTGCGACACGACCTCACGGGTTTTCTCTGTCACTTCAAATTGAACGGGTTTCGCAGTTTTGCTTCGAACATCGGACACCCGATCACGAACAGTATTGCCAACGGCGAGATCGTTAACCCTAAGGCGGACGAGATCGCACCCGCGCTTACTTGCTATCGACGCCAAGATTATACACAGCGAGGTTTCTCAGCTTGTTTGCGAGTTCGAGCCGAGCACGAATGGCCTAGACCTGCTTCTACTGCGATAGACGCTTCTGTCCGACTAGTCTGCCTCTATCCCAAGGCGGGCGACGTGTTGTGACAACGGGAAGTAGAATTTTTGACATCTTAGGTCTCCGCCCATTCCCTTTCGTCCCAAACATCGAGGCCGTGCCGACAGTTGCAGTCTAGTTGCTGCTCGCGTGCATTCAGCACAGGAAAGTCCTCATGTTTCAGGAACTGCCACCGCCGGTCTACTTAACCATCGAATCAGCTGCCTGCCGCAACGGGTCGGTGCATTCGTCGAGATTGAACCTCAGCGGGCCAACACCATGATGGAGACTGCCCGCAACGTGGATATGACCAACGACATAGCTGGTCTGGAAGAACGTGCATTCTCGTTCTACGAACTGGCTGACAAGTTAATGCCCAACGAGACCCACGCAGCCCTGGCCGAAGCGGTGTACCAACACCAAGCTGGGCGTGATGGACGGAAGGTGATGGTTGGCGGCACACCTGTATCACTTGAAGTTGCTGCGAAGCAGCAGATCATACGTTTCATCTGACTTTAGCAACAGCGGACCTGAGTATCTTGCATGGGGGGACGTCACTCAAAATTGGCAGGATATCCAAAAACATTGACCGGATTTCAATAGTTAAGTCACTCCGCAAGGCATTACCTAAGAGCTAGCTCGGAATACCGAAACAACCGTAAGATACTTAAGTGATGTATTGACGGAAACTCTTGCTGGCTCCGCTCTAATCATCGCACTGTTTTTCATGCTGTGGCTACACGTCTACTTGCCCATGTGTATGGCAAGCAACAGGCATCGCAACCCGTTGCTGTGGCTTTTGATCTGCATATTTTTCACACCGATTTTCGCAATCATCGGGATATTCTTGTTACAGAAAATCTCACCTAAAATCGACGCGAAAGACACGAATAATGCCTCACCAAGATGAAAACGACCTCGGATGGAACCACGCCGTGAACCGCCCCAAGACAAAGTGGGAAGCACGGGCTGATGGGGCAGTCGCCGCAACAAAGTTGACAATACTGGGCGTGATCGTTCTCGCAGCTATCATTGCTATGCTTGCCTAGTGTTTCGCTCTGCTTAGAGAGAAATAAACGAAGCCATCAATTGTTAGAGAAATGAAGAAAACTGAGGTCCGACGTAAATTCCCTTTCAAGCCAGCTGACAAACAAAGGGGCTTCTGCACAGGCAATGGATACACATTAAGGCAAGCGAACGACTGCTAAGGCTGCAGTAGCGGCGGGTCGACACGCAGACTCGGTCGCTGAGCAGTCCATACGTGAACAACATCACTGAACGCAAAATCGAAAGCCGCCATAGTCAACAGTGTAACGAGTTAGCGTTCATGGTGTGTTTCGAACGCGAGATCGGTTTCTCCTCCCTGAGATAGGGGCGCGCTTTGTTTCCAGCGCGCCCCGTCTTTTTTGGAACGATGTCACGCTTACCGACCCAACTCGTGCTTGCGTAGAAGCCGCACGGTACGACTTTGTCAAACGCTCTCACCGTCCTACAATTTGGGTGTGAACAAACGAAGCGAATGGCCATGCTGGAAGACAAGCGCAAAGATCTTGACTCGGAAAAACAGAAACAACTCCTCCGGAAGCTGGTTGAAGATCTGAGCAAACAACAGATCGACCTTTATTATCAGCCAACAAGCGAGATCGCCGCGTTTCTTGAAAAACAGATCGAAAGCGGTGAGTCTCTGCTGGCTGAAGACAGGGCGCTTCTGCGACGGTTAAGCCGCCGTGATATCGAAGTGCTTCTCAGCCTACACTGATAGACTTGCCATAATTTTTTGCTAGAGAAAGTGGTGGGCGACCCTGGAATCGAACCAGGCGTGCGTCTCCGCGAGGGAGTTACAGTCCCCTGCCACACCTTGCGGCCTGTCGCCCACTGTCAGGCGTTGCACCTGACGTGGAGGCGTGATTACTAGCGCACCAAAGGAGCGTCAACAGGAAAATAACGCTTTGACGCAGGAAATCGAACGCCCGGCCCGGAGGCCAATAAAATGAAGAAACCCAAGTGGGTCGTGGAAAAGGAACAGGCGCGCAAAGCAGCCGCTTCGGAAACGGTTTGGCTGTTTGGTCTGCACGCTGTGCGCGATGCGCTGATGAACCCGAAACGGCAGAAATTGCGCCTGATTGTGACCCGAAATGCCCGTGACAAACTGGCGGAAGCCATTGATTTTGCTGAGATCGAGGCCGAGATGGTCGATCCACGGAAGTTCAACGCTCCGATTGATCAGGGATCAGTCCATCAGGGTGCCGCCCTTGAGGTCAAGCCGCTGGAATGGGGCGGGTTGGCCGAAAACTGTATAGGGCGCGAACACCCTCGAGTGGTTTTACTGGATCGGGTGACAGACCCGCACAATGTCGGGGCGATTCTGCGCTCGGCCGAAGTGTTGGGCGCCAGCGCTGTGATCGGGACTCGGCACCATTCCGCGCCTGAGACTGGGGCGCTGGCCAAAACCGCAAGCGGCGCTTTGGAGCGTCAGCCCTATTTGCGGGTCCGCAATCTGGCCGACGCGATTGTCGAGTTGCAGGGCATGGGCTTTCTGGTGCTGGGTCTCGATGGTGAGGCCGAGGATACGATCGAGGCTGCCATAGGGGATCAACGTGATCGTCCGGTGGCGCTGGTGCTGGGTGCAGAAGGCCCCGGATTGCGGCAAAAGACCAAGGAAACCGTGGACAAACTGGTGAAAATTGACGCAGCCGGTGGTTTCGGATCTTTGAACGTCTCAAATGCGGCGGCGATTGCCCTATATGCCTCACGGTACACAGGATAGGAGCGCGTCATTTCTGGCCCATCGAAAATCGCCACCTGCTGCTTTTGCGGGACCCGAGCGGCGCTTGTCCTGAAGGGAAAGCAGCGGCATGAGTTGAGCTGTTCCAGTTGCGGCGCGCCTTTGCATGACCTCAAGATGCTGCCCAAGCGCAAGGTGATCGAAAGCGCGCCAAGAAAACATGCGGTATCCCATACCGCCCAGCCGAAATCCAACCGCAAGAAAAAGAAGAAAACCCTGTTTTCGCGCGTGATAGATGAGGCCTGGGATGTGATCGAGGATATCTTCGACTGATCCTCGCGCCTTGGAATGATCACAACCGCGTCATCTGGGGTGCCTCGCAGCGCAAAACGTTGCAGATTGAGACGCTGAGTCCATGATTCCGTTATACCTATGCCAATCCGCCACGCTCTCATTGGCGCGCTAAGCGCCACTCTTCTCGCTTCTGCCGCTATTGCGCAGCCCATGCCCGTGTATTTCGCGCCTGAGGGGGCTGCGATGGCGGGATACGATCCAGTGTCATATTTTCAGGGTGACATACCCGTGCAGGGCCACCCCGAAATTTCGGTGACCTGGAAGGGAGCCAAATGGCATTTCGCATCCCTCGAAAACCGCGCGTTATTCGAGGCAAATCCGCGCGCTTTTGCCCCTCAGTTCGGGGGGTATTGTTCCTATGCGATGGCACAAGGCATCCTCAAGGGAACTGATCCGGGGGCCTGGCAGGTGGTAGATGGGCGCCTATACTTGACGTTTTCGCCTGAAATTGAGCGGAAATGGCGTGAGGATCAGTTGGAATACATCCATCAGGCCGAAGGGAACTGGCCTGAGATTCTGTATCGAGAATAGGCAACCTTCCGCCATTTGTGAAAAGTCATCACAAAAATGAGCGCTCCCTCTTTTTTTTAACCAAAACATGCCTAAATGTCACAGTGACCGCGGAACGGAACTGCCGCGGGTCATTTCACTGTCCCTCGTTCCAACAACTAGCGCCCAAGGTTTCTTGGGCGCTTTTTTCTTTTTCAGCCGTCGCATAGGGTAGCGGTATGGCTGACTATTCTGATGAGTTCCTGAGATCCATACTGAAGCGCACCAAGACCGTTGCCGTGGTCGGGGTGTCCCTGAACGAGGTGCGGCCGAGTTTCTACGTGGCCCGCTATCTGTCGCTGAAAGGTTTTACCGTGATCCCGGTCAATCCCGGCCATGCGGGAAAGCAGTTGTTCGGCCAAACCGTGCGCGCCAGCCTGTCAGACATCACAGAAGATGTTGATATGGTGGATATCTTCCGCCGCCCTGAGGCTGTGCCTCCGATCGTTGATGAGGCGCTGGAGGCATTCCCATCCTTGCGCACCATCTGGATGCAAATCGGTGTTGAACACGCAGAGGCTGCCGCCAAAGCGGAGGCGCGCGGCGTGGATGTGGTGATGAATCGATGCCCCAAGATCGAATATCAGCGCCTGTTCGGAGAGCTACGCATGGGCGGCTTCAGCACTGGTATCATTTCTTCCAAACTATAGCGTCACTGCGCCTGGTAGGGTTTGAGGCGGGCCACCTGCTCTTGCCTGCGCTTTTCCAGAACGACCTCGCGCGGGACCCAGTCATATCTTGTGTCTTCCTGCAGCGGAGACCAGAAAAGAACCCCGCCATAACGCCACGGGTCCAAAACAACGCCGTCATAGAGTGACTCACCCCGCGCGCTGATAATGGCTGTGCTGTGGTCGATTCGCAGCGGATTGTCGGCATTGGCGATGGCGCGGTGCAGGGTCAGCGTTTGGAAGTTCTCTTGCTTCAACCGCCGCTCGATATCTTCGGCCCAGTGCCAGCATAACCCGCGAGGGCGCAGGCCCTTGTTGACCTTGGCATTGTGGATCAACGGAGGATCGGTGATCTCGTATTCCTGCACCAGCTGCGCGGTGTAAGAATACGCAATGCGGGCGGCCCGGTTGGCCTCAGCCGGGTCGATATCGGGACCGAGGCTTTGGATTTCCGAGGCAAGACGCTGAACTTCATCACCGGTGGACGGTGGCGGGGCCGCACAGGCGCCCAAAGTCACGAGGGCCAGAACGCAGGCCAAAGCTCTGATCATTGTGATGTCCCTCGACCGATAGACCGTGAAACATGATCATAGAACCGCTTCGGCGCGGACGGAAGACTGAGCTTAACTTTTTGGGCGTGCGGCCTTTTCGGCGATACCGCTAAGGCCCTGACGCCGCGCCAACTCCGCCAGCACATTGTCCAGCGCAACGTCGCGCGAGGCCAGCATGACCAGAAGGTGATACAGCACGTCAGCGGCCTCGGCCGTCAGCCCGTCTTTGTCATTCTTGACGGCTTCGATGATGGCCTCAACGGCCTCCTCGCCGAATTTCTCAGCGCATTTCTCTGGACCCTTGGCCAGCAGCTTTGCAGTCCAACTGCTGTCCGGGTCCGCCCCTTTGCGCGCCTCGATTGTGGAGGCCAGATCGTGCAGAATGCTCATGTCAGCCTCATCGGGATACCGGCGGTGGCCATGTGTTCCTTGGCCTCGCGGATGGTGTATTCACCAAAATGGAAGATCGAGGCCGCAAGTACGGCGCTCGCCCCGCCCTCGGTGACGCCTTCGACCAGATGGTCCAGATTGCCAACCCCACCCGATGCGATCACAGGCACATCCACCGCGTCGCTGATTGCGCGGGTTAGCGGCAGGTTGAACCCTGACTTGGTTCCGTCCCGATCCATCGAGGTCAGCAGGATTTCTCCAGCACCTTTGGCAACCACGGTTTTCGCGAACTCGACCGCGTCGATGCCGGTGGGCTTGCGGCCACCATGGGTGAATATCTCCCATTTTCCGGGGCTGACGGTTTTGGCGTCGATGGCGCAGACGATGCATTGGCTGCCGAACTGGTCTGCCGCCTCGGCAATGACATCCGGGTTGGCGACAGCGGCCGAGTTGAAGCTGACTTTGTCAGCCCCTGCCAGCAGCAGGGCACGCACGTCATCCTTGGTACGCACGCCGCCACCCACGGTCAGAGGAACAAAGCACTGCTCCGCCGTGCGCTGAACTACATCGAACATGGTACCGCGGTTCTCATGCGTTGCATGAATGTCCAGAAAACAGATCTCATCTGCGCCAGCGGCGTCATAGGCCTTGGCCGATTCCACCGGGTCGCCTGCGTCGCGCAGACCCACGAAATTCACACCTTTGACCACACGGCCATCGGCAACATCCAAACAGGGAATGATACGGGTTTTCAGCATGCGCTTTCCTTTGTTGCCCGCACCCTTACCGGCAAAGCCCCGCCGATGCCAGACTTGTGATTGTCACCCTTCTCAAACCTGTGAAAACTGTCCCCAAATTCATCAGGAGATCAATAAGATGCGAAACCTTATTCTGACCACCACTTTCCTTTTTGCAGGAGCAGTTGCCGCAATGGCTGACGATATCATCAAAGTAGAAACCACAAAATCTGTGCCCGAGGCGCTGGACGCACTCGAAGCCGCTGTGGGCAACGCAGGCGCAACGGTCTTCGCGCGCATCGACCACGCAGCCGGTGCCGAAAAAGTCGGCACGCCGATTCCGCCCAATCAGGTGCTGATCTTCGGCAACCCAGCCCTCGGGACACCCGCGATGCAGATCGACCCGCGTGCAGGCCTGTTCCTGCCGCTAAAAGTGCAGGCCTATGAGGATGCGAACGGGCAGGTCTGGCTGGCTTATGAAGACCCAAAAGAGACGATGGATGACCTTGATGAGGTCGAAAACTCGCCCGTGATCGAGAAAATGCGCGGTGCGTTGAAGAAACTGACCTCGGCTGCCGCGCAGTAAGGCGTTTAGCTCAGGGCGCGAATGGCCTCGGCCAGGTCAATCGCGCCATCATACAGCGCCCGGCCCGAGATCGCGCCGTTCAGCTCAACACCACAATCGCGCAGGGCGATAAGATCGTTCAATGAGCTGACGCCACCCGAGGCAATGACCGGAATGGATACGGCTTGGGCCAGCGCGGCTGTGGCTTCGATATTCGGGCCTTGCATCGCGCCGTCGCGGTTGATGTCGGTATAGATGATTGCCGCAACGCCAGCATCTTCGAAGCTGCGGGCCAGATCGGTGACCTGCACATCGGTTTCCTCGGCCCAGCCTTTGGTTGCGACCATGCCGTTGCGAGCGTCGATGCCAACTGCGACCTTACCGGGGAAGGCTTTTGCGGCCTCACGCACCAGATCAGGGTTTTCGACCGCAACAGTGCCCAGAATAACCCGCGCCAAACCCTTTTCGATCCAAGTCTCGATAGTGGCCATGTCCCGAATACCGCCTCCCAGTTGGGCGGGCACATCGCAAGCCTTCAGGATCGCCTCGACCGGAGCAGCGTTGACCGGCTCGCCCGCGAAGGCACCGTTCAGGTCGACGAGGTGCAGCCACTCACATCCCGCTTCAACAAAGGCACGGGCCTGCGCGGCCGGGTCCTCGTTGAAAACGGTGGCTTTGTCCATTTCTCCGCGCAGCAGGCGAACAGCGTTGCCGTCTTTCAGGTCAATTGCGGGATACAGGATCATGTCGAGCGGCCTTATCTGAATGTTACACGGGCGGCGTATCGCACAAGCGGGTTAGCGACGCAAAGTCAATCTTGCCCGTAGCCCGACACCGGGCCAGAGTGAACCCAAATCAGGGAGGTTATCATGAAGAAACTTGCACTTTCGATTGCTTTTGCATCACTGGCCACAGGCGCGATGGCGGCAGATCCGGCGGATGGGCTGTGGAAAACACAACCGGGCGACACAGGTGGGTACCTGCACGTGTCGATCAGCGAATGCGGCAGCGCAATTTGCGGCACTATCGACAGCGCCTTTGATGGCAATGGCGACCAGATACTGGACTATGAAAACCTGGGTAAACAGATCATCTGGGACATGGTTGCAGAAGGCAGTGGCAGCTATGACAACGGCAAGATCTGGGCCCCGGATCGCGACAAGACCTACAACTCCAAAATGACACTGGACAACCAGAACCAGCTTACGGTCAAAGGCTGTGTCGCAGGCGGATTGGTCTGCCGGGGGCAGACCTGGACCCGCATTCAGTAACGCCCTAGGGCGCCCAAGTCAGGAAGTTGCCGATCATACGCAGGCCAACATCCTGGCTTTTCTCGGGGTGAAATTGCATCCCAAGCATCGTGTCGCGGCCAATTACGGCCGTGACGTCCTGCCCATAGTCCACATAAGCCAGCCTTTGCGCCGGATCCTTGACACGGAAATGGTAGGAGTGGACGAAATAGACATGATCGCCGGATTTCACACCATTAAACACCGGGTGATCGCTATCCAAAACCAGATCGTTCCAGCCCATATGCGGCACCTTGAGCGAAGCGTCCGAAGGCTCGATCCGCAGCACGTCCCCAGCGACCCAATTCAGACCATCGGTTTCGGTATATTCATGGCCTTTTGAGGCCATCAACTGCATCCCGACGCAGATACCGAGGAAGGGGCGACCTTTCTGTTCGACCGCCTCAACCATCGCGTCATAGATGCCCTTGTGTCCACGCAGCTCGGCGGCGCAGGCCGGGAACGCTCCGTCTCCGGGTAGCACCAGCCGGTCCGCGCGCGCGACAACATCCGCGTCCGAGGTCACAACGACCTCACCCGCGTTCAGTTCTTTCGCCATACGCTGAAAAGCTTTTTCGGCCGAGTGCAGGTTGCCGCTCTCGTAGTCGATGATCGCGGTGAGCATTTGAGTCCTTTCTGTGCGCAACTTGTCCGAAAACCGGTGCCCACTTTTCGGGTTACGCTTACAACGCGCCCTTCGTTGACGGAATCGCATCCGCCTTGCGCGGGTCGGTTTCGACCGCATCCCGCAGTGCGCGGGCAACGGCCTTAAAGGCAGCCTCAGCGATGTGGTGGCTGTTGAAACCGTGCAGCTGGTCGATATGCAGCGTGATGGCGCCATGGGTGCTGAGCGCCTGAAAAAACTCGCGAACCAGTTCGGTGTCGAACGTGCCGATCTTCTGGGTGGGCAGGTCCACGTTCCAGATCAGGAACGGGCGCGCGGACAGGTCCAGCGCACAACGCACCTGAGCGTCGTCCATGGGCAAGTGACACTCGCCGTAGCGGCGGATGCCTTTCTTATCGCCCAATGCCTGCGTAAGAGCCTGACCCAGCGCGATGCCGGTGTCTTCGACCGTGTGGTGGTCGTCGATGTGATAGTCGCCCTTGGCGCTGATCGTCATGTCGATCAGCGAATGACGCGCCAACTGATCCAGCATGTGGTCAAAGAAGCCAACGCCGGTCTGGTTGTCATACTGGCCGGTGCCGTCCAGATTGACCTCGACCGAGATCTCGGTCTCGGCGGTCTGACGGCTGATCTTTGCGCTGCGCATGGGCGAATTCCTTTTGCTACAGGCGCGCTTATAGACGGGGTTGGGCGAGTTGATCCAGTGCCCGCAGCGCATTCGTTTCAAACTGTTGCAGGGGATTGCACACAGGTCCGGGCCATGCCAGCCTGCCGGAAACTCAAGTCAAAAGGCCCGGCACATGTCCACCTGCGTTTTCATCCAAATCCGCTGCAAACCCGGCACCACCTACAAGGTAGCCGAAGAGATCGCCCTGCGCGAGATTCACTCGGAGCTTTACTCCACCAGCGGCGAATACGATCTGCTGCTGAAACTCTATATCCCAGAAACCGAGGATGTCGGCCATTTCATCAACGAACATCTTCTGGTGATTCCAAACATCGAACGATCCTTGACCACGATGACCTTCAAAGCGTTCTGAGATGAACCTGCACTCATGATGCGGCAGAATCGGCCCGGTCGCGAAAGACCTCCGGGCCAATGCCAAACACAGACGCGCCGCGTTCAGTCAAAATCAATCAGTTTGGAAGGTTTGTATCTGGAGCGGGCGAGGCGATTCGAACGCCCGACCCTAACCTTGGCAAGGTTATGCTCTACCCCTGAGCTACGCCCGCATCAGATACATATGTTGGTCCGAAGACCTTAACTCAATGGAGCGGGCGAGGCGATTCGAACGCCCGACCCTAACCTTGGCAAGGTTATGCTCTACCCCTGAGCTACGCCCGCGCCGTTGAGTGAGGAGGGATGTATAAATTCCCGCGCGAGCCTGCAAGCGGAAAAAGACAAAAACCTGCAAAAATCTTTCGACGGAAATTCGGAGTTGATGCGTTGAATGGGTAATGAGGCTTACAAGGCGAAGGGACGCGTGATGAAATCAAGGGCTTTGGTAGAAATGAAGACGGCACTGTTGGCTGCGCTGATTGTTTTCGCGGTATTGCTCTGCCCGCCCGAGGATAATCCGTTGGCCGAGGCCCCCTCCCCTATGTATGAGCGGCAGGTATTGACTGGTTAGGCCACCTTACCAGGTTTTGCCAAAAGGGTACCGCATTCGGCTAGGGCGTAGTTCAAGCCGGCCTCTGCGGACAGGTGGCACGCCTCGATTTATTTGCGATGTCTCCAGCAGCCAACCACCTGCTTGCCAGTTACGGCATTTACCGATGAAGGCGCAGGCTGTAACACCGGAGCAAGGAGCCCGGCAAGAACAGGACGAAGATGCAGGTTGTTATCCACGCAGGCGTGGCCTTTTCCGACAATGACCGGTTGATCGAAACCCTAATGGCGAACGCGTCGGTTCTGAACCAGCAGCGGGTCATTCCTCTGGACCTCGCGCAGGGAAGGCAGTTTGTGAAAATTGCGTCAGATTCCATGACAACCGGCGTGCCTCTGCCAGAGGTTCTGATGGGCCTGAACGAGGTTCTTCCCGACCGCACCACCTGTGATCGCTCTGTCCTGTCCAGCGACAAGGTTTTTGGCCCCAGGCGAGCCGCGATTCTGCACGGGCAATTTTATCCCAATGCAGCCGAGCGGATTGCGTTCCTGGACCGTGTTCTAGAGGCGGATCAAATCGAGCTGTGTTTCGCGCTGGTGAACCCAGCGAGCTTCATCTCGAAACTGCTGATGTCACTGCCCGAAGAGCGGCGGAAAGCCGTTCTAGGGAACACCGACCTGAGCAGCCTGAACTGGCTGACCATGATCAACGACCTGCGAGAAAGAGCTCCGAACGTTCAGATCACGCTCTGGGCCAATGAAGACACTCCGCTTATCTGGGGCGATATCCTCAGAACGCTTGCCGGACTACCGGACAAGGCGGCCCTGCAACATGAATACGCGTTCCTTGCCTCAGTGCTGACGGACGCGGGCCGCGCAGAGCTGACGCAACTGCTGGAACAAATTGCCTGGCAGGATCGGGACATGCTGCGGGAAAGTCTGACCCATCTGTTTGATGAACATGCCGACACCGCCCAGATCGAGGAAGAGCTGGAGATTCCGGGCTGGACTTCAGACGTGGTCAGCGCGTTTTCCGAGATCTATGAACAGGATCTCGCGGCACTACGCGCCATGCCCGGCGTAAGGGTTCTGCAGCCCTGACACGGGCTGCATTTCGCTACATACCCAGCGCTTCCTTATACATTTCGAGAACCGCCTCTTCTTCGGCGATATCATCCTTGTCGCGCTTACGCAGAGCGACCAATTTGCGCATGACCTTGGTGTCGTAGCCGCGCGCTTTCGCTTCGGCCATGACCTCTTTCTGCTGCTCGGCCAGATCTTTCTTTTCGGCATCCAGACGCTCGATCCGTTCGATGAACTGGCGCAGCTCGCCTGCAGTCACGCGGTAGTTGGCGGCGGCCTGATCTTCGGTCATGTCTTCCATGTAGGTCTCTCCCAGAGGCTGAATTGCGATGCTGAGACATCGGGCATGGTGCCGGATACATCGCCGGTGCCCGGGTCGCAAGCACCCAATCCCATGGGCGGGCTTGTCGGCAGGCCCCTGATCCGCTAAGCGCAAAAACACGGCACCAGCAAAGGCAGGCAACCATGTTCGAAATCATCACCTGGGGCGGCGCCGCCCTGTCAGTGGCCGGGCTTGTCGGTCTGATCTGGTGTATTCTGCGCGTGATGAAGGCCCGCAAAGCGGGCCTTTCAGATGACGAACTGCGCGCTGTTGTTCAGGGTGTTCTGCCCTGGAACCTTGGGGCGTTGTTTCTGTCGGTCATGGGGCTAATGCTGGTCATCCTCGGCATTTCGCTGGGATAACCCGACCGATCAGATCGGCAAATTGTCAAACCGCGCTTCCATTGCGTCCTCGCACAGGGCCGCATCCAGTCGGCGCATGCGCGACGGAACATGCATCCCCTGCTGACGCATGCGATCTACGATCTTGCTGAAACTAGGCTGCAGCGCCAATCGGGTATCCAGACACGCGTTCTGAAGCTTTTGCTCTAGCTCTTGCGCTTCGAAATAGAGGCTATCTGTCGTCATTGTGATCCTCCCAATTGTCAGTATCCCCGATATAGGTAACGCGGATACGACACGAAGATGCTACCGGAAACGATGGCGGTTTATTGCCCGCTAAAATAGCCTGTTCGGCAAATCTGCGCGTCTGGGTTAAAGTTTAGGCAAATTTCATCTGTCGTGCCTTGACGGACATCAAAAACCGAACTGGCTCTTGTATCATATTCTGTTTTTCTTATATGTCGTCTAAGTGGAGGAAACCATGAAGCCAAAAGTGAAAGCGTTCTTCGACGACCAGACCTTTACGGTCTCGTACGTCGTCCACGAAGACAGCAGCCGCGCTTGTGCGATTATCGATAGCGTTCTGGATTTCGATCATGCTTCGGGCCGGACGGGGACAAGTTCTGCCGACCAGATTATCGCTTATGTGCGCGCCAACGACCTCAAGACCGAGTGGATTTTGGAAAGCCATGTGCATGCAGACCACCTCTCGGCTGCGCCATATCTGCAGCAGGAACTGGGCGGCAAAATCGGGATCGGACATCACATCGTCGAGGTGCAGGAAACCTTTGGCAAAATCTTCAACGAAGGGACCGAGTTCCAGCGCGATGGCAGCCAGTTTGATGCCCTCTTCCGCGAGGGCGACAGTTTCCACATCGGACAGATGCGAGGCGATGTGCTGCACACACCCGGTCATACGCCGGCCTGCCTGACCTATGTGATCGGCGATGCCGCCTTTGTCGGCGACACCTTGTTCATGCCCGACTTCGGCACCGCACGATGCGATTTCCCAGGCGGCTCGTCCGAGACCCTTTTTGCTTCAATCCAGAAAATCCTGTCTCTGCCCGATGAGACCCGAATTTTTGTGGGGCACGACTACAAGGCTCCGGGCCGGGATGAGTATGCGTGGGAGACGACGGTGGGCGAGCAAAAAGCGCTGAACATCCATATCGGGCAAGGTCGCAGCATCGAAGAGTTTGTTGAAATGCGGGACGCACGCGACGCGACCCTCTCCAAACCCAGGCTGATTCTGCCGTCGCTTCAGGTCAATATGCGCGCGGGTCAGATGCCCCCGGCCGACGAACAGGGCGATGTTTTCCTGAAATTGCCGATCAACAAGCTGTGACCTGCGCCACCAGTATAGGATGGATATAGAATGAACCCGGACTGGATATGGGGCCTGTGTGGCGGCATCCTGATCGGCTGCGGCGCTGCGCTTTACCTGCTTGGCAATGGCCGGATCATGGGGGCCAGTGGCATTCTGGGAGGTTTAATCGACGGCCCGGCAAGGCGCGAGAAACTGGTATTTGTCTTGGGGCTGATCGGTATGCCGCTGATCATGAGCCGTCTGATGAGCGAACAGCCTCAAACTCACCTGACAGAAAATCTGGGCCTTCTGGTCGTTGCCGGGTTGCTCGTTGGCATTGGCACGCGGTTGGCCAACGGTTGCACATCGGGTCATGGGGTCTGCGGCATCTCTCGGTTTTCTCTGCGCGGGATTGTTGCGACCCTAATCTATATCGCTGCTGGAGCGGTGGTTTTGGCCTTGTTCCGCCACGGTTTGGGGGTGATCTGATGCGGTTGTTGATCGCTTTGCTGTCGGGCGCGCTTTTTGGCGCGGGGCTATTGCTGTCGGGGATGACGGATACCCAAAAGGTACAAGGCTGGCTGGATATCTTCGGCGCATGGGACCCGACTCTGGCCTTTGTCATGGGCGGCGCGATTCTTCCCATGTTGGTCGCGTGGCGCGTGACCAAGACCCGCCAACCGTTGACTGGCGGCACATTTCCCGCACCTGCACGGACCGAACTTGACCGAGGGCTGATCCTCGGCTCAGTCCTGTTTGGCGCAGGCTGGGGATTGGTCGGCCTATGCCCCGGCCCAGCCATGGCGGCACTATCCTATGGCGGGACCAGCAGCGCCGTCTTTCTGGTTGCGATGGCGGCGGGGATGCGGTTGGCGCCGGGGCTGCGCGCGCAACTGGACAGGGCGGCCAACGCGGCCTAATCAATTGGCATGGAGATTCGACCAATAACCCCCCGCTACGCCGTGTCCCCGCAGATCACTGTCGAGGACGTGCCCGCCATTGCCGAGGCCGGCTTCGTCAAGGTTATCTGCAACCGACCCAATGCTGAAGTTCCCGAGATCATGCAATCAGATGCCATCGGAGACGCGGTCCGCGCAGCCGGGCTGGAATACGAGGTGCTGGAACTGACCCACCAGACCATGACACCCGAAAACGTCGCCCGGCAGCGGGGTATGGCCGAAAATTGCTCTGGCCCGGTTCTGGCGTATTGCGCGTCCGGCACGCGTTGCTCGGTCGTTTGGGCTCTGGGTCAATGCGACCAGATGAGTACGGATGAGATTCTGACTGCTACCACCAATGCTGGATACCAATTGGAGCAGCTGCGCCCCACTCTGGATCAACTGCGCAACACGTCAGACTAGATCAGACCTCCCCATCCTTCGGGCCATCGAGGCCCGCCAGTTGCGAGATTTCTGCAACCATTCGATCAGGTTCAACAAGGCTCAGGTCGTCGTCGACCGGATCGGCAACTGAGGGGCTCGCGACCAGATCGAGAGGGTCGGACAGGATATCTACGTCTGTGTCAGCCATTTCGCCCCGGACATTAGCGGGGCGGGTTTCTATGAATTCGGCGGACTCCAAAGCATCCAGCGCGGGCAGCGGTGCGTTTTCGTTCAGCCGAACGGCGCGCATCCCGCCCGACTGGCCCAGTCGCCCGACCGAGGCGCGGGTGCGCTCGATCGTCAGAACCTCAGTCCGATCCAAGCGTGCGCCGGTCAGCGGCAACAGGCTGCCTACCTCAAGCGTGGAAAGATGTGCCAACGGCAACCTCATCCGGCACACCACGGCGTTCAGCTCGGCCCGGACGACGCCTGATGACTGCTCCAGCCGAGGGCCAGTGTCGATATCCAGCTCGACCTCAGCTTCGTCGGGCGCCGGCGGATCGGGCAGCACGATCGTGATCTGGCCCTGACGCAACCCGCCTCCCAGTTCCACAGTCAGGTCAAAAACGCGGCAGCTATCTGCCACCAGCGACAAGGTCAGACCGCGCAAATCCACCGCCCGTGAGGCATACTCATACCCTGTCAAACCCGGCTGATCTGCCGCATCGACCAGACCGACAGCACGGCGCAACGCATCCTCGACCAGTGGTGCGGCCATGGCGGCATCCGTATCCGTAAAGCCTCGCGCGGCGGGCGCGTCCGGTGTAACCTCACCAATGGTTTGGGTCTGAACGATGGCCGAGACGCAGTTCAAATCCAGACAGGCCGCAGCAATCCCCTCTGGCCCCGTAAATTTCAGCAGCAACCAATCCTCGGCCAATGTGGCCGCAAGCCCGTTCTGCGCCCGATCTGCCTGTTTTGCCCCAATAACAGCCAGCGGAAGGTTCAAACGCTCACCTGCGGCCCGTGCAAAGCCCAAGCGCAGCGCCCGCAGGATCGAGCGGGGTCGATCCCCCAGATCCCCCTGCCCCAATGACAATTTGCGCGCCAGAGCGGCGCCGGCCGTGTGTGCCATGGCTTCGCTACCATTCGATTTCTTGTCGAGAGTCTCGGTGTAACCCGACAGAGGTTACGAACTTCTTTAAACCAAACTATTGCGCCGCTTGTCGGTAGGCCAAAGGAAGGCTTACCCGGAACGCCGCGCCCCCCTGCCCCGGCAGATATGTAATATCGCCGCCCAAACGGTGCATAATCTCGCGGCAGATTGCCAAACCAAGTCCGGCACCGCCGGCCTTGTCCCCGCCGACCCGAGCGAATTTCTCGAAGATCATCGACCGCGCCTCAGGCGGGACACCGCTGCCATTGTCGATGAAGTCCACAACCAGCTGCCCGCCCACATCATGCGCCGAGATCGTCAAAACGGGCTCATCGGCATCACAGTATTTCCGAGCGTTGGAGATTAGGTTGATAAACACCTGCCCCAAGCGATCGAGATCAGTTTGCAAGGGGATACGCTCGGATGGCTTGCTGCGCCGCACAACGAGCCTCTGATCCATGCCCGCCAGCGCGCTGGAGATCGACCGGTCAAGAACCGAACGCAACGTATCGTCGCCAAGGTTCAGCCTGACCTGCCCGTTCTCCAGAACGCTGAGGTCAAGCAGATCGTCCAGCAGACGTGTCAGGCGCAGCGCCTCGTCGTGAATGATGGCGGCATATCGGGTCTGTTCTTCGTCGCTCAGCCCCTGGGTGTCGCGCATAATCTCGGAAAACGCCCGGATTGAGGTCATCGGCGTGCGCAATTCATGACTGACCTGGCTGAGGAAGCTGTCTTTCTGCTCAGATATTTGGGTTAGCTTGGCGTTGGCATCGCGCAACTGGCGTGCCGTACGGCTAAGTTCGGCAGATTTCTCTTCCAACTGACTGGAGTATTCCAGCAATTGCGCAGATTCGTCGGCAACTGCCAGGAGGTCCTCGACCGAAACCGAGGCTCCTCCCACGATCTGCCCGATCATGGCATGCGCGGTGGCCGCCCCTACTGAGCCGCTGAGCTCCCGTTCAAGCCGGGCCAAAAATCCGGGTGTCGGCTCGGGCAAGGGCGAGCGTCCGCCCTGAACCTCGGCCTCGCGCTGGAACAGTTCCTGGGCGGGCGATGTGCCCAGAATGCGTTGCGTCATGATCATCAGATCTTCGCTTTGTGCAACCGACCCGGTCCAACCGCGCGGCGCGACCGAGTGGTCAAATACATTGACAAATTGTGCACCCTGAAGCCGCTCCAAAGGGCTGGGAAAGCTCAGCAGGGACGCAACACAGAACACAATCGCATTCAGGGAAATTGACCACATGACCGAATGCACCATTGGGTCGATACCTTCGATCCCGAACAGGGCCTGAGGTCGCAGCCATGCAATGCCAAATGGTCCGTTCAGCAACACACTCTCAGGCATCCACGACGCCCCCATTCCGGGAAGAAGCAGCGTGTAGATCCACAGCACAAAACCCACGGTCAAACCTGCCAGGGCACCGGTTCTGGTGGCTCCGCGCCAGAACAATCCGCCGACCATCGCTGGCAGGATTTGCGAAATACCGCTAAAGGCCACCAATCCGATTGAGGCAAGCGCCGCGCCGCCGCCAGACAGGCTGTAGTAGAAGTAACCGAGCGCCATGATCGCAGCGATCGAGATACGCCGCGCCATTAATACGATGTTGCGAACGTCTCCGGGGACAGACCCGACCCTCTCATGCGTGTTCAGCCAGATCGGCATTACGACGTGGTTCGACACCATCGTCGACAGGGCCATTGCCGTTACGATCACCATCGAGGTCGCCGACGAGAACCCCCCGATAAAGGACAGCATCGCCAGCCCGTCCTTGCCCTGCGACAACGGCACGGTCAGAACGAACAGATCCGGGTTGGACCCTTCCGGCAACATATCGAGCCCGACAACGGCGATGGGGACGACAAACAGGCTCATCAGTAGCAGGTAGAGAGGAAAGGCCCAGGCGGCGGTGCGCAGATGGCCCTCGTCATCATTCTCAACTACCATCACCTGGAACATACGCGGCAGGCACACAAAGGCGGCGGCGGACAGGAAAATAAAGGTTGTCCAGCGACCGGCATCCACTTGCCATTTGCCAATCTCGGAGGCGTCGATCCGCTCCATCATCGGGCCGAAACCACCGGCAACACCCCAGACGACGAAGATGCCGACAGCCACCAGCGCAAACAGTTTGACCACCGACTCGACCGCAATGGCAGTGACCACGCCGTGGTGACGCTCATTGGCGTCCAGGTTGCGGGTGCCGAATAGGATCGCAAACATCGCCAACCCAGCCGCCACCCAGAACACGCTGGAGCCTTCGCGGTAGAGGCCCGAGGGTTCGGCCTCGGCAAAGATCGAGAAAGACAGGGTAATCGACTGCAATTGCAGCGCGATATAGGGCGTACCGCCGATCACGGCCAGAATCGTGACGCACACCGCAAGTGTGTTCGACTTGCCATAGCGCGAGGACAAAAGGTCCGCGATCGAGGTAACGCGCTGGCTGCGCCCGACCCGCACCAGTTTGCGCAGCCCCCACCACCAGCTGACCATAACCAGCGTCGGCCCGAGATAGATTGTCACGAACTCCAACCCCGAACGCGCCGCATTGCCGACCGCGCCGTAAAAGGTCCAAGCCGTGCAGTAGATCGAGAGGGACAGCGTGTAGATCAAAGGAGAACGCAGCCATTTGCCCCGCCCGGCCGCTGCCATCCTGTCTGCGGCAAATGCCACGCCGAACAGCAGAACCACATAGCCCAGACAGACCAGAATCAGGACGTTCAGCGTTGCCATCAGCCCGCGTCCGCCTCTGAACTGTCATCCGCGCCGGTGCGCCGGGCAATGAGTCCAAAAAACAGGCTGACTAGAATCAGACCGATCCAGCAGGCGAAGATGTAGAAGATCGCCGACGACAGCGGCACACCGCCGGTTTCAGACTCGGCATCCGGCCACAGCAGCGGTAGCAGCAGCAGCGCACCACCTAGAAATGGCAGCAACCGAGCCGAATCAGCCAGCCTGCGACGGCGATAGCTTTGCCGTTCCAGAAACAACGAGGGCCGCGCACCAGACGACGTGCGGTCGTGACCCTCGGGCGACGTCATAGCTGCGTCGCCTGCGCATGCAGATCGCGTACAGCGGTCAGCACCTCAGCGTTGGAAAACGGTTTGGTCATGAAGCGGCTAACACCCGCATTCTCGGCCATCTCACGATCTCTGGACTGCCCGCGCGCGGTCAGCATCAGAACCGGCAAGTCCTGCATGTCGTCCAAGGCACGCAGATCGCGCAGGATGTCCATCCCGCTCTTGCCCGGTAGCATCACGTCCAGAATCACCAGATCGGGCTGTGCGCCCTGAATCACCTGAAGCGCATCTGCGCCATCGCCATGTGTCTCGACCTGCCACCCCTCACGAGTCAGCAAGAACCGGATGGCCTCGGCGATGTTGGGCTCATCCTCAATTAACAGAACCTTACGGCTCATTTGTGTATATCCTCCCGATGACTGGCCTCCACCCCGGAACCAGTCATCGCCAGATTAAGCGGTTGTTCGGGAACCTGTCAAAAGCCTTCGCTGAGAATCGACGGCTCGCGACGAGAACCGCAATCACCGCTTGGGCAAATTCGGCAGCTTGGCCCGACTCGTGTCGCCTCTGGGTTCGGTTCGGCCTCGACCAGCGGCCATATCAGCATGGCCGCGCGATACGATGGTTCCTGGTCATATCCGGACACGCCGTGCGGCCAAGCATAAGCATGACATTCGAACATTGCAGCGGCACGCCCCTGCTGCGCGACCTGCCGTCTGATCGGAACCAGAGGCCGGTTCAGCGCAGAAAACAGCGGCCAATGCGGGCAGGCCTCGCCATGGCGCGGCAATGACAAGCCGGAAACAGGCTTCAGAAACAGGATACTGCCTGAACCGTCGCAAATCACCAGCCCCACTGGGCGGTTCAGCACCTCTTCTGGCAGGCTGGCTAGGCGTCGGAACACTGTCGGCAGATCGACCGAGAATCGATGCGCCAGTTCCAGAGGGTTCGGATCACCATCTGCCAGCGTGGTTTTGAGGGCATCCAGCGGCATGGCCTTGGCATCAGCCTCACTCTGCTTAAGCCATTCCCCTGCAAGGTTACGTGCAGCCAAGGTATTTAGACCCTCTAGATCAATGACCTCTGCCCCTTGCCCGGCGTCGAGTTCGGGAAAACTGTAGCCGCGCGACTCAAGAAACACCTCGACCTCTTCCAGCGGTGCGCCACGCGGGTCTTTCGACGTATCGCTTTCGTCCAGATAGGTCACCAGCGCTTTAGAGCTGTCGGCCAGTCGTTCGGCATCCTGATGAAGGTTCTGGTGGAACCGATCCTGCCACTCGGCGTCGATATCCTGCGGGTCTGCCAGAATCGCTGCTGTCGACCGAATCGCCGCTGCAGTCGACAGCACTTCGTGCATGGAGGCCGCCAGATGCGGGTCATGGGTCAACCGATCCGAAAGCGTTGCAACCGTCCGTTCCAGCGACACCACACGACGATGCATCTGCGCCAAAACCCCGGACCAACCGGGAAAGCGGCCTGCGAATTCCTCAAGCGTTTCAATCTCGGCTTGCTGGCCCACCGCATCGGCCGCCGCTTCGCGCAAAGCCGATATCAAGGTCGCTTCGATCCCTTGCGTCAACACGGAGGGCTCAACTGCCAGCGCCCCTGCAATATCGACCAGCAATTTGCCCCCAATCCGGCGGCGGTTGTGTTCGATCAAGTTCAAATAAGAGGCCGAGATCCCCACCTGACGCGCAAGCTCTGCCTGCCTCAGACCCGCGATCTGCCGTCTTTCGCGGATCCGACTACCGGTCAGCAAATCCCGCATGATCAAGGTCCTCTGTCACGTTCAGCTATCTTTGGTTGGCCGTGTTTTCAGTTTATTCTATCATTTTCTTAAGGTTACGCACCAGTTTTCAGGCCGAATTGACAAAATTAACAACTTACGGCCCTCGGCGCCGCCGCCAGAGGCGCTTCGCCCCTTCTCATTTCCTGCATTTACCGCCACCATATGGGTATGAGCGATCCAGCTTTTGAATATGCACCCATCGGCCTTGTCGAATTGGAAAACCGCATCATCCGACGGTGCAATTTGCAATTTGCGCGCACCTTTGGCGGGGATGAAGCCGAGTACAACAACATGCCCTTGCTACATCTCTACCCCTCGGTGGCAGATTGGGAGAGAATCGGGCAACGCAGCCTGCAGGTGATGCGCGATACCGGCTACTACACCGATGAACGGGTGATGCGCCGCCGGAACGGAGACCTGTTTTGGTGCCGCGCGCGTGGACGTTCGCTTACACCTGATGATCCGTTTCGCCATGGAATCTGGAGCTTTTCCGACATCTCGGAGGAGCGGCCTCTGGTGGAACTGACCGTGCGCGAGCGCGAAGTTGCGATCCTATCTTGCCGCGGCCTGTCTGCTAAGGAAATCGGGATGGAACTGGGCCTGAGCTACCGCACGATCGAGGCCTACCGCGCCCGGCTGCTGGAAAAATTCGGCGCCCGCAAACTGCCGGAACTGGTTGCAAAGCTCTCTGGTATGCCCCTGTAGGCACAACTGCCCGTCACAAACCATCCAAACCCCCTATTTTCAGGCATAAACGGCGCTTTCCATGGCTGCTCGCTTGGCTTATAACGCTGCGTAATCAGATCGAAGCCCGCGTAGATACAGACGGGCCAAAGGGGAACCTTCGAGGATACTCATGACAGATACCAAACACGAAGCGGATGTGGCGTTCATCAAAGCCTTGGCCGAACTGCTGCGCGAAAATGACCTGACCGAGCTGCAGGTCAAACGCGAATATGGCGAGGAAGACAGCCTGAACGTGCGCGTCAGCCGCGCGACGCAAGCGGTTGCCGCTCCGGTTCAGGTTGCCGTTCCGGCTGCAGCCGCAGCACCTGTCGCTGCCGCGCCGGCCCCTGCAGCAGCCCCCGCAGCCCCGGCCGCAGAGGTGGAAGACCCGGCCAGCCATCCCGGCGCTGTGACCTCGCCTATGGTCGGCACGGTTTACATGCAACCCGAGCCCGGTGCGCCCTCTTTCGTTTCGGTCGGTGCGTCTGTTTCCGAAGGAGACACGCTGCTGATCGTCGAAGCTATGAAGACGATGAACCACATCCACGCGCCCAAATCGGGCACCGTGAAACGCATTCTGGTCGGCGACGGCGACGCTGTGGAATTCGGCACCCCTTTGGTCATCATCGAGTAAGGCGGGCCCATGTTCGACAAGATCCTGATTGCCAACCGAGGCGAGATCGCCCTGCGCGTCATCCGCGCCGCGCGCGAGATGGGGATTAAGACGGTCGCCGTCCACTCCACCGCCGACAGCGACGCAATGCATGTGCGCATGGCGGACGAATCGGTCTGCATCGGCCCCCCGCCCAGCCCGCAAAGCTATCTGTCCGTCCCCGCCATCATCTCGGCCTGTGAGATCACCGGCGCGCAGGCGATCCATCCCGGCTATGGCTTCCTATCCGAGAATGCCGAGTTTGTGCAAATCGTCGAAGACCACGACATCACCTTCATCGGCCCAACTGCGGAACATATCCGTGTCATGGGTGACAAGATCACCGCAAAGGACACGATGAAGGCACTGGGTGTGCCGTGTGTTCCCGGCTCCGACGGTGGCGTTCCGACGTTGGAAGACGCCAAGCGTATCGGTGAAGAATTCGGCTATCCCGTTATAATCAAAGCCACCGCCGGTGGCGGCGGACGCGGCATGAAAGTCGCGATGAGCGCGGATGAGATGGAAAGCGCCTTCATGACCGCACGTGCCGAAGGTAAAGCAGCCTTTGGCAACGATGAGGTCTATATCGAGAAATACCTCACCACACCGCGCCATATTGAGATTCAGGTCTTCGGTGACGGCAAAGGCAACGCCGTCCATCTGGGCGAACGCGACTGCTCGCTTCAGCGTCGTCACCAGAAGGTGTTCGAAGAGGCTCCAGGCCCCTGCATCACCCCCGAAGAGCGCGCCAAGATCGGCAAAATCTGCGCCGATGCGGTGGCAAAGATCAATTATATCGGCGCAGGCACCATCGAGTTCCTCTACGAAAAAGGCGAGTTCTACTTCATCGAGATGAACACCCGCCTGCAGGTGGAACACCCGGTGACCGAGGGTATCTTCGGCGTCGATCTGGTGCGCGAACAAATCCGCGTGGCCTCGGGCTTGCCGATGTCGTTCGGGCAGGATGACCTTGAGATCAATGGCCACGCCATCGAGGTTCGGATCAACGCGGAAAAGCTGCCCAACTTCTCGCCCTGCCCGGGCAAGATCAGCGCGTATCACGCACCGGGTGGCCTAGGCGTGCGGATGGATTCGGCGCTCTATGATGGCTACTCGATCCCGCCCTACTACGACTCGCTGATTGCCAAGCTGATCGTTCAGGGCCGCGACCGCGCCGAAGCGCTGGCCCGTCTGGAACGCGCTTTGGGAGAGCTGATCGTAGACGGCATCGACACCACAGTGCCTCTGTTCCACGCGCTGTTGCAGGAGCCGGACATCCATAGCGGCGACTACAATATCCACTGGCTGGAGCATTGGCTTGCGGAGAATATGGCCGACTAACCCCACAGGGCCGGTAGGCGCGCGCCGCCCGGCCCTTGGACGCTTTTCATGAGCCTGTCACCAGAACTTTTGCTGCACGGCTATTCGATCGGCATTTTCCCGATGGCCGAGCATCGCGATGACCCGGACCTGTTCTGGGTCGACCCCAAACTCCGCGGGGTTTTCCCGCTGGACGGTTTCCACATCTCGCGCAGCCTTGCACGGCGGATACGGAGATGCGGCTTTACTATCTCGATCAATCAGGATTTCGAAGGCGTCGTCGATGGGTGTGCCGATCGTGCGGACACATGGATTAACGCCGAGCTGCGCGACCTGTATCGACAGGTGTACAACGCAGGCCAAGCGCATTCTCTGGAAGTATGGGAAGACGACCAGCTTGTCGGAGGCGTTTTCGGAGTGGCTCTGGGCGCTGCGTTCTTTGGCGAGAGCATGTTCTCACGTCGCACCGACGCCTCGAAAATTGCGCTGGCTTATCTGGTGGACCGCCTGCGACAGACCGGTTTTCAGCTGTTCGATGCACAGTTTCTGACCGCCCATCTAGCCTCACTCGGCGCGATCGAAATCCCCCGGAGCGACTATAGAAAAGCGCTGGAAGAAGCGATTGGCGATAGCGCCGACTTTGCCGCCGAGGTGCCTCAGTCCGCCGATGGAGTGATACAGCGGATCACCCAAACGTCGTAGCGCGAATGATCTAAGGCATTCAGTGCCGGAGAGGTCGCGATCATCCAACCGTCAAACAACTGCTCCGCCTTGCCTTGTTCCCAGATGGTCAGGAAGGCAAACGCATCCCCGGTCGGGTTATCGACGGGATAGCGGCAATCCCCCAAAGCGACATCCAGACCAAAGACATCCTGTGTCTGACCGGTCTGTAGCTCAACATCCACGGTCTGACCGTTGACCTTATCCAGGCCGCGCAACATCGCGCCGGGTCCGGACTGAACCGTTTGCTGTGCCGTCGCGGATGTCGCGGCCAGCGCCAACGCAAATGCCAGAGCGCGCATCATTCGCTGCCGTCTCCGGCGACGAACTTCACAAGCAACGAGATCAGGCTGACCGCGCCCTGTGTATCTTCGATTTGATCACCGGGCTCAAAGTAGAACGGAGAACCGCCTGGCATCACCTCAACAAAATTGCCCCCCAACAGCCCTTCGGAAGAAATCACGATGGCGCTGTCATCTGGCACGAGGACACCGTCCGCGACCGAAAAGGTCGTATCAGCGCGGTAGGTCTCAGGGTTCAGGGTCACGTCGGTAACGGTCCCGATTTTGACACCCGCAAGTCGCACATCGGTTCCGACATTGACCCCTTCCAGCGACCGGAAGGACGCCCCAAGCTCATATCCGGCACTGCCTTGTGACAGGCCGGTGGATTGGCTGGCATAAACACCAAACGCGACGGCGCAGGCCAGGACGACACCGCCGACGAATACTTCGGTCCAGTTGTGGGTCGACATTGCTCGCCTCGTCTTATTCCGGGCTCCAGGCCTCATAGTCTTTGCGCTCAACAGGCTCTGCTCGGCGCAATGACCCCGCAGGGGTGTAAGCAAGCGCGGTGCCTGTCAGGTTCTCCTGATGCGGTTTTTCCCAGGCCTTGTGCGCCAGCGGTTTGTCTGTCGGCGGCTCATCCCAGGTGCGGTGAAGCCAACCATGCCAATCTGGATCAACCCTGCTGGCTTCAGCCTCACCATTGAAAATTACCCAGCGTTTGCTGTCATCGGCGGTTCTATAGAAGACGTTGCCTTCATTGTCCTCACCAACTTTAACACCTTTACGTGCGGTGAAAATCTGTGTGTTCAGGGTTGCCCCGTTCCACCAGGTTACGGCCCGCAAAAAAGTGTTCAGGATGCCCATGATCCGCCTCCGGCAATTCGGTCCCGAGAAGGTATGACCCAAAGGCGCGCCAAGGTCCAGTACCCGCCGCGCGACTGCGTCACTGCGGCAATAAAGCGGTCACTTCGATCTCGATTCGGTATTTGGGGTCGATCAAACCGCATTCAATCATCGTCGCGGCTGGAGGATTGGCTCCAAAAACCTCGGATAACACGGGCCAGCAAGGCTCGAACTCGGTCCGGTCGGGCAGCATGTAGGTCACACGAACAACATCGGCGAAACCTGCGCCAGCCTCTACCAATGCTTTCCCAATGACGTCCAATGCTGATCTGCATTGATCGACAACGCCACTACCCTGCCCAACAGTGCCGGAAACGTGAACCCACCCTCCGGCCACCACTGCTCGGCAATAGCCAACCTTGCCCTCAAATTCACCACCTGAAGAGATACGCTTGATTGCGGACACGGCTCATTTCTCCGAGAATTTGAATGTCATGAGGTTTTGCGAGGCTCTGCCTCGCGCTCCAGGATATTTATGGCCAGATGAAGTAAAGGATCCCCTGTTCATCTGGCTGGAAATACCTCGGGGGAGGCGCCTGAAGGGCGGCGGGGGCAGCGCCCCCTTACCCCTTAGCCAGCTGACGCCGACTCTGGCACGGCATCCGCATAGATGATCAAGGGTTGCGAGTCAGAGGTCACGGCTTCTTCGTTTACCACCACTTCGGTCACATTTTTGAGGCCCGGAAGTTCGAACATCGTATCCAGCAGGATATCTTCGAGGATCGAACGCAGCCCCCGAGCGCCGGTTTTTCGCTCGATCGCTTTCTTGGCGATCGATTTCAGCGCCTCATCGGTAAAGGACAGTTCAGCATCTTCTAGCTCGAACAAACGCTGGTATTGTTTGACCAAAGCATTCTTGGGTTTGGTCAGGATGGTGACCAGAGCGTCCTCGTCCAGATCCTCCAACGTCGCCAGAACCGGCAGACGACCGACGAATTCCGGGATCAACCCGAATTTCAGCAGATCTTCCGGCTCGAGGTCCTGGAAGATTTCGCCAACGCCACGCTCGTCATTGTCACGTACGTCAGCGCCAAAGCCCATTGCCGAGCCTTTGCCGCGCTGCGCGATGATCCTATCCAGACCGGCAAAGGCACCGCCACAGATGAACAGGATATTGGTGGTGTCCACCTGCAGGAACTCCTGCTGCGGATGTTTACGGCCGCCCTGAGGTGGAACTGAGGCGACAGTTCCTTCCATCAGTTTCAGCAACGCTTGCTGAACACCCTCACCCGAGACGTCACGGGTGATCGACGGGTTTTCGGACTTGCGTGTGATCTTGTCGACCTCGTCGATATAGACGATGCCACGCTGCGCGCGTTCGACATTGTATTCGCTGGCCTGAAGCAGCTTCAGGATGATGTTCTCGACGTCTTCACCCACATAACCAGCTTCAGTCAGCGTCGTCGCATCGGCCATGGTGAACGGCACATCCAGAATACGCGCCAGCGTCTGGGCCAGCAGCGTCTTGCCGCAACCGGTCGGGCCGATCAGCAGGATGTTCGACTTGGCCAGTTCAATATCGCTGCCCGCTTTCTGGGCGTGGTTCAGACGTTTGTAGTGGTTGTGGACCGCAACCGACAGAACCCGCTTGGCTGTGGCCTGACCGATCACGTAATCGTCCAGAACCTCACAGATATCCTTGGGTGTCGGCACCCCGTCCGAGGACTTCAGACCGCTGGCCTTTGTTTCCTCGCGAATGATGTCCATGCACAGCTCGACGCATTCATCACAGATGAAAACGGTCGGGCCTGCGATCAGCTTACGCACCTCATGCTGGCTTTTTCCACAAAAGCTGCAGTAGAGCGTGTTTTTGCCGTCACCGCCTGAATTCGTCGCCATGATCTACCTTTCGGGCTTCGTCTCTGCGCCCCTACCTGTGGGGCACGCTTGCGCATGTTCGTGCAGCTTAGGCCAGCGCTCTGGCGGCTACAATCTCAAAATGGCCCCGCACTTGGCGCGCGGGACGCGTTTCTTAGGCCTCTTCCGTGTCCATCTTGGCACGGTTTTCGACGATCTCGTCGATATGGCCCCAATCCTTGGCCTCTTCGGGACTCATGAAGTTGTCACGATCCAGAGCCTTTTCAACGGCCTTCTTGGTCTGACCCGTGTGACGTACGTAGATGTCATACAAGCGATCTTTTAGCTTCTGCGTCTCGGCAGCATGGATCATGATATCGCTGGCCTGACCCTGATATCCGCCGCTGGGCTGGTGAACCATGATCCGGCTGTTGGGCAACGAAAAGCGCATACCTGTCTCACCGCCGGCCAGCAGAACCGAGCCCATCGAGGCCGCCTGACCGATGACCAATGTGGAACATTTCGGCTTGATGTACTGCATTGTGTCGTAAATCGACAAACCGCTGGTCACCACGCCGCCGGGCGAGTTGATGTAGATCGAGATTTCCTTGTTCGGGTTTTCCGCCTCAAGATGCAGCAACTGCGCGACGATCAAATGGCTCATCCCGTCGTGAATCGGACCGTTGATGAAGATGATCCGCTCTTTGAGCAGGCGCGAGAAAATATCATAGGCGCGCTCCCCCCGGCTGGTCTGCTCAACGACCATGGGCACGAGCGTATTCATATAGGTATCTACTGGATCGAACATTCGGAACCTGCCTGCTTTGCTATGGATCGGGACATTATCCCAACAAGAGTTACCCGAGTCTTAGTGTCGCCACTGGGGGGCTGCAAGGGGGGCCAGCAAGAACGACCTTGCAAACTGTTCGCAAGATACAGCGGAGCTTGTCTTTGGCTCACCTTGCACAGAGGCCGAAAACGGCGCTTTTTTGTTCACCGCTTCTTTGATCACAGTATTTTGATGCATGCATATAGGCGCAAAAGTGCAAAATCAGTAAATTGGATGTACTCATACAGCAAGTAGTATATGGCAGGCATCACCCATAGCGGGATCGTAAGGAACGAAGAATAGATGGCACTCCCCCAAGTAACCCAGGACACCCCTTCAGCAGAGCTTGACCACATGGTCGAAAACGCGGCGAGGGCGGCGAATTTTCTGAAGGCAATTAGCCACGAAGGGCGTCTGATGATCTTGTGTCACCTGGCCTCTGGCGAGAAATCTGTCACCGAGCTTGAGACCCTGTTGTCCGCCCGCCAGGCCGCCGTGTCGCAGCAGTTGTCGCGTTTGCGGTTGGAAGGGCTGGTGACGCCCCGCCGCGACGGCAAAGCGATCTATTACCGACTGGCCGATGACAAGCCCCGTCGGATGCTGGAAACCGTCTATGAGCTGTTCTGCAGCGAAAACACAGGGCACTAATAGTTTGCCCGGCAGACCGCAGGCGTAGACGCAGCGCGACCTCCGGAAAACCACAAAAGTGCTAGCCTCCTCAGTAAGATACTGCTACCGAAGGCCTGATCGAGCATGAAGGAGAAAAACATGATCCGCGCAATTCTGATTGGCCTGAGCCTGTTTGCACTGACCGCCTGCGAAACCGCCAAAGGTGCAGGTAAAGACATCGAAAAAGCGGGCGATGCGATCCAGAACGCAGCCTCGGACGTGCAGGAAAACCTCTGATTTATACCTTCATCTTGCGGGTCGCAGGATGGCGCACGCAATATATTGTTGATGCGGTGGGCTGAACTGGCTATTATGCAAGCACAGGTGCATAGACGCGGCATTGCATCATCTGACGTTTACACGGGGCTCTTTTGCACACGCGAAAGAGCCCCGTTCCCATTCTGACGAGGGGTGGGTGGTAGCCTGCATGAAGCCAGCAAGGGAAAAGGCGTCAGGTGCGCAGACGCGGTCTTTGCATGCGCCCTTGCGGGCAACCCCTGACGCCTTACCCGGACGAAGTTTGTCCTAAGACCACTTCGATCCAGTTGCCCCGGCCCCCGAGGGAACCGCAGCCGCCGCCACAAACTCGAAAGTCGCCGCGACGCACAAAGCCCATTTGAGAAGATGATCCGTCGACCCAAGACACGAAGCCCCAACTCGATACACCACCCACTGGTAAGCCCTTGCAAAAAAACGTCAATCCTGAGATCAACCTTCCCTGCGCAGACCCCCTTGGCCTTTGCATCCCGCCTTCTGATCCGAGGAACTCCAGCGGTGAAACCAATCTTGCATTGCACCCGTAATCGGGCAAGAAAATAGCACTGCAGCATGGAAATCAGACGGGGATAAGTTGTTGATATCTGCCGGGAGGGTACTGTGGATAACTCCGGATTTCTTGACAACCACCTAGGGTTAGAAATGCAAAACTCTTTTCACCAAATTCTGACCGGAATTTTGCGATTTGCTGCAGACGCAAAGGGCAACAGACAATAAACTGATCGCAAATTCCAGAAACTGGCAACGCCACAACGTCCGCAAAACCGAATCGTTCGGACTGAAACAGGGCTAAACTCCCTACCTAATCACCTACGCTGTCGAACAAATGGACAAGACGGTTTTCAGAGCGAGGCTTGCGCCCGGTATTGATCCTTAGCCGACGCTATAAAAACACCGACCGTGCTGATGTCGGTCGGGGAGGCAAAGCAGATATCTTCGCAAAAGATCGACTGGGCAAATCCTCCCAGCAGAATCTGCGGCATACTGCGGATAGGATGCCATTATGAAATGGGGCTTGGACCGGACGGCGAATTTTTCACCGCGCGCGACTTCGCGCTGAAGGATCGCGAGATCCGAATACCCCGAGTCGAGGAACACCGCGTGTAAACCCGGCATATCATGGATCATGTCGCGAGCGGCGAAATTACCGTCCGGTCCGCCTCCTCCCTATGGAGACGAGTTTTCCGATATTGAGAAGCGTTCCGACCCGGACGGTTTACCTACTATTCTGTCGCAGTCAAAATCAGGCGACAGTCCGTACCCCCTACAGTCCGTCCGGGCCGAAAACGCTTCAGTTCACCTGACGTTCCAGAACGGTGCTGTAGGTAGTTCCAGTCCGCAGGCTACGGAAATCCGCGTAGATTCGCCCATCCTCGTAGCGCGCGTCGATCAAGGCGTTTACGCCAATCGCCGGCTCGGCCGAGCTTTCCACGATCCCGATCTTTCCAGAGCCATCCTGGCTGATGGAACCGGTGGCCTCGTACATCGTCCAGTCATCCATGGCATTGCGTCGCCACATACTCGGCCCCCAGAACACATTGTCGTTCTGAGCCTGAATTTCGAGCACCCATTCCGACTGGTTAAATCGTGGAGCATCGCCGGTAGCCGAATTCGACGGCGAAACTGTAGTCTGGCTGGCCGTCCAAACACCGCGCAGATCAGGCGTGGTTTCGGCAGCAGCGGCAGTACCAAGGGCTAAGCTCGTGGCCAGAGCGGCTGCTCCGGCAGTCATAAATCTGGTCATGGTCTCTTTCTCCCTGAAATCGGTGCTATCTCTGGCTGTGTTCAACAGATTGGTAGGAGTGCGACGGGTTACAACTTTCCTGAAGGAACCTTCATCAAGCGTTCATGCTGTGTTTGATCGTGCTGCCCGCTTTCCGCTCTATACATCCGGCGCCTCACTCGGTAAGGAGAGCCCTTCGACGATCATCCGCGTATAAGACGCTCTGAGGGTGACCGCAGCATCCCAATGAGCCGAGCCATGAAACAAACACTTCAAGACGCCCTTGATCGCAAAGGGTATGACACGCTGACCCCTGTCCAAACCGCCGTATCCGCGCCCGACCTGCAAGGGCGTGACATGTTGGTTTCGGCGCAGACCGGATCGGGCAAAACCATTGGCTTCGGCCTTGCCATCGCCCCGACCGTTCTGGGCGACGTGGATGTCTTCGATAAGGCGGGCGCGCCTTTGGCACTGGTCATCGCACCAACGCGCGAATTGGCGATGCAGGTCAAACGCGAACTGGCGTGGCTCTATTCGGATGCAGGCGCGTTCATCGCGTCCTGTGTCGGCGGCATGGATATGCGAGACGAGCGGCGGGCGTTGGCGCGCGGCGCGCATATCGTGGTCGCAACGCCGGGCCGCCTGCGCGACCATATCATGCGCGAGTCGATTGACCTGACCGCTGTGCGCGCAGTGGTTCTGGATGAAGCCGACGAAATGCTCGACCTGGGCTTCCGCGAAGATCTTGAGTTCATTCTGGAACAGACGCCCTCCGAACGTCAGACACTGCTGTTTTCCGCTACAGTTCCTCGCGCCATCGCATCCCTCGCCGCCCGCTATCAGCGCGATGCCGAGCGTGTCAGCACCGTCAGCGAGCGCACGCAACATGCCGATATCGAATACCGCGCAATGAATGTGGCCCCGCGAGATGGCGAGAATGCAATAATCAACGTGCTGCGCTTCTATGAGGCCCCCAACGCCATCATCTTCTGCAACACCCGCGCCATGGTCAGCCGCCTTACGGCGCGGCTGTCGAATCGTGGCTTCTCGGTCGTGGCCCTGTCCGGAGAGCTGACGCAAAGCGAACGTTCGAATGCGCTGCAAGCCATGCGCGACGGACGCGCCCGCGTCTGTGTTGCGACCGATGTGGCCGCGCGCGGCATCGACCTGCCGAACCTTGATCTGGTGATCCACGCGGAACTGCCGAACAGCCATGAAACGCTGTTGCACCGCTCGGGTCGAACCGGACGCGCCGGGCGGAAGGGCGTCAGCGCGCTGATCGTGCCGCCTGCATCGTTCAAAAAGGCGCAGCGCCTGCTGAAATTCGCCAAGCTGACCGCCGATTGGGGGTCTGCGCCCTCAGCCGATGAGGTTCAGGCGCAGGACATGCAGCGGATGTTCAGCTCGGACGACTGGACCGTGGATGTGACCGAGGGCGAAAGTGCTCTGGTTGATGATCTGGTCTCGCGCTTTTCACCGCAGCAACTGGCGGCGGCCTATCTGCGTCAATACGGGCGCAAGCACTCCGCCCCCGAAGAGCTGAGCGACGCACAAGATACCGCGCCAAAGCCGAACGTTCCCTTCGGCCCAAGCGTGTGGTTTTCGTTGTCGGAGGGACACAACGAAAACGCCTCGCCTCGCTATTTGCTGCCCATGTTGTGCAAGGCGGGCAAGATTACCAAAGACGATATCGGCGCGATCCGCATTGCTGACACCGAAAGCTACATCGAGATTCGCGAAAGCAGCGTTGAAGGCTTCCTGAAGGCCATCGGCCCCGAGATGACGGTCGAAGGCACCAAGACCCTGGTGCAACTGGACGCGCCGCCTGCCCTTGCCGGTGGTGGCCGCAAAGGTCCCAAGCGCGACTTCAAAGGCAAGAAGCGCCCCGAACGTGCTGAACGTCCGGCCCGCGCGGCTGAGCCACAGCCCGCAAAACCGCGCCGCAAACCTGCCGAGAAACCCAAGCCCGAAACGCGGCCCAAACGGGATGAGGCCCCCTCGGGCGATCAGGACAAGAAACATGCGCGCCGTCCGAAGGGCCCGCCTCCGCCCAAAGGCAAGCCAAGCAGCAAGAAAAACCGCGCGCGGGCGACTGCGATGAAGGGTGGCAACGCGATGCCCAAGCGGAAAAAGTAGGCCGCTTTAGCGCACGTGACTGGTTGTGCAAGCGAAGAAATTTATTTTCCTCGCCGCACCATATATTGACAACACGCCACCACCAACCCCAATATGGTGTTGCTTCGGTTCTTTCGATTCCTGTTGAAAGCTAAGAGGGAAACCGGTGAAAAACCGGCGCTGCCCCCGCAACTGTAAGCGGATAGTTCGGCTGAATACGCCACTGAAAGCGTGCTTTTGGGAAGGCCAGTCCGAACGTCAATCCGCGAGCCAGGAGACCTGCCGCAAGCAAAGAAAGAGAACCGCGAACGGAGGGTTCGGGGGCGTGTTCAGGGTTCATTTTGCCCGCAGCGTCCTCGGCATTCATTAAAAGGACAGAGGACGACATGAGCATTACCGTATATTCCAAACCCGCATGCGTACAATGCACCGCCACCACCCGCGCGCTGGATGCAAAAGGCATCACCTATGACGTCATCGACCTGACCCAAGATGACAGCGCCATGACCCATGTGACCGAGCTGGGCTATCGTCAGGCCCCTGTCGTTGTGGCGGGCAGTGATCACTGGTCGGGTTTCCGCCCGGACATGATCGCCCAACTGGCCTGACCCATGGCCGCGCCGATCCCGGCGCTGGTCTATTTCTCATCGAAATCCGGAAACACCCACCGCTTTGTCTCGCGGCTGGGCCTGACTTCTTTCCGCATTCCGAGCGGGATGGACCCGCTGCCTGACCCCGCACACCCCTATGTGCTGATCAGCCCCACCTATGCCGATGGCGAAGGGCGCCGGGCGGTTCCGAAACAGGTGATCCGGTTTCTGAACGACCCGGACAGACGCACCGGGATCGTTGGGGTGATCGGCACAGGCAACCGCAATTTCGGTGCGACCTACGCTTTGTCCGGTCGCATCATCGCCCAGAAATGCAACGTACCGCTGCTCTCCACGTTTGAGCTGGCCGGCACAGAGACCGACATCGCCCGCGTCCGCGCCGGGCTGGAAAAACTAGGGAGAAACCTATGCTCGACAGCAGCGTAAACGAGCAGGACTATCACGCATTGAACGCGATGCTGAACCTCTACGATGGTGAGGGTAAGATCCGCTTCGATGCCGACCGTATGGCCGCGCGGCAGTATTTCCTGCAGCACGTCAACCAGAACACCGTGTTCTTCCACTCGCTGGATGAAAAGCTCGGGTATTTGGTGTCCGAAGGCTACTACGAAGAGGCCGTTCTGGACCAGTATTCCAAGAACTTCATGCGCAAGATCTGGGATGCGGCCTATGCCAAGAAATTTCGGTTCCCGACCTTTCTAGGCGCATTTAAGTATTACACCTCATACACGCTGAAAACCCGTGACGGGCAGCGGTTCCTGGAACGCTATGAGGACCGCGTCGTCATGACCGCGTTGGCGCTGGCGCGCGGCGATGAGGCGCTGGCCCTGTCCTTCATGGAGGAAATCCTCGACGGTCGCTTCCAACCCGCCACGCCTACCTTCCTGAACGCGGGCAAAGCCTCACGCGGCGAGCTGATCTCGTGCTTCCTGCTGCGGCTTGAGGACAACATGGAGAGCATCGGGCGCGGCATCAACTCGGCCCTGCAACTGTCTAAGCGCGGCGGAGGTGTGGCGCTGCTGCTGACCAACATCCGCGAGCACGGCGCGCCGATTAAGGGCATTGAGAACCAATCCTCGGGCGTGATCCCGGTGATGAAACTGCTGGAGGACAGCTTCTCCTACGCCAATCAGCTTGGCGCGCGGCAAGGTGCGGGTGCGGTGTATCTGAACGCGCACCACCCGGACATCATGCGCTTCCTCGACACCAAGCGCGAAAACGCGGATGAGAAGATCCGTATCAAAACGCTGAGCCTTGGCGTGGTGATCCCTGACATCACTTTCGAGCTGGCGAAGAAAAACGCCGATATGTATCTGTTCTCGCCCCATGACGTGGAAAAGGTCTATGGCGTGCCGTTCTCGGAAATCTCGGTGACCGAGAAATATCACGAGATGGTCGATGACAAGCGCATCCGGAAATCCAAGGTCAATGCGCGTGAATTCTTCCAGACCATTGCCGAGATCCAGTTCGAATCCGGCTATCCCTACGTGATGTTCGAAGACACGGTGAACCGGATGAACCCCATTGCGGGCCGGATCAACATGTCAAACCTGTGCTCCGAGATTTTGCAGGTCAATGAGGCGTCGGAATTCAACAATGACCTCAGCTATGCGCATCTAGGCACGGATATCTCTTGCAACCTCGGCTCGCTGAACATTGCCAAGACGATGGATGGCGGTGATCTGGGCCGTACTGTCGGCGCTGCGATCCGCGCGCTGACGGCGGTGTCCGAAATGTCAGCAATCGACTCGGTGCCGTCGGTGCGTCGAGGCAATGATGAAAGCCACGCAATTGGTCTGGGGCAGATGAACCTGCACGGGTTCCTTGCCCGCGAACATATCCACTATGGCTCGCCTGAGGGGGTCGAGTTCACATCCGTGTACTTCGCAACCGTGGCGTATCACGCGATCCGCACCTCTTGCGATCTGGCGCAGGAACGCAACGCATCATTCAAGGGGTTCGAGAACTCCGACTACGCCTCGGGCACCTTTTTCGACAAATACACCACCCGTGACTGGCTGCCCGAAAGCGAGCGGGTGAAGGCTCTGTTCGATGGCATGACCCTGCCCACAAGCGACGACTGGGCAGCGTTGAAGGCAGATGTGATGAAACACGGCCTTTATAACCGCAACCTTCAGGCGGTGCCGCCGACCGGCTCGATCAGCTATATCAACAATTCGACCTCTTCGATCCATCCCATCGTCTCGAAGATCGAAATCCGTAAAGAGGGCAAGATCGGCCGCGTCTACTATCCGGCGGCTTTCATGAACAATGACAACCTCGAATACTACCGCGACGCCTATGAGATCGGCCCCGAGGCGCTGATCGACACATATGCCGCGGCCACCGAGCATGTGGATCAGGGCCTGTCTCTGACCCTGTTCTTCCCGGCCGAAGCCACGACCCGCGACATCAACCGCGCGCAGATCTACGCGTGGAAGAAAGGCATCAAAACCATTTATTACGTGCGTCTGCGCCAGGAGGCCCTTGAAGGGACCGAGGTGCAGGGCTGCGTATCCTGCTCGCTGTAAGGGGCCACTAACATGAAAGACATGATCCAAACCAAGATCCCCCGCGCCATCAACTGGAACCGGCTGGAGGATGACAAAGACCTTGAGGTCTGGAACCGCCTGACGGTCAACTTCTGGCTACCAGAGAAGGTACCGCTGTCCAACGACATCCAAAGCTGGGCCACGCTGACGGATCACGAAAAGCAGCTGACCATCCGCGTCTTCACCGGCCTGACCCTGCTGGACACGATCCAGAACACGGTCGGTGCCCCTGCTTTGATGCCCGATGCCGTCACTCCGCATGAAGAGGCCGTGCTGACCAACATCGCCTTTATGGAGGCGGTGCACGCGCGCAGCTATTCCTCGATCTTCTCGACGCTCTGTTCGACCAAGGAGATCGACGAGGCCTTCCGTTGGTCCGAAGAAAACCCGCATCTGCAGGCCAAGGCCGAGGCGATCCTGAACACATACGCTCCGGGCAACGATCCGCTGAAACGTAAGATCGCGTCGGTGTTTCTGGAGAGCTTCCTGTTCTATTCCGGCTTCTACCTGCCAATGTACTGGTCCAGTCGCGCCAAGCTGACCAACACCGCCGACCTGATCCGCCTGATCATCCGCGATGAAGCCGTGCATGGTTATTACATCGGCTACAAATTCCAGCGCGGCTACGAGAAGCTCTCTGAGGCCGAACAGCAGGAGTTGAAGGACTATGCCTTTGGTCTGATGTTCGAGCTTTACGGGATCGAGAACCAATACACCGAGGAACTGTATGACGAGCTCGGCCTGACCGAGGACGTGAAGGTCTTCCTCCACTACAACGCTAACAAGGCGCTGCAAAACCTTGGATTCGAGGCCCTGTTCCCGCCGGAAGTTTCCGAAGTGAATCCGGCGATTCTGGCCGCCCTCAGCCCGGATAGCGAGAACCACGACTTCTTCTCGGGCTCTGGCTCCTCTTATGTCATCGGCAAGGCCGTAGCGACCGAGGACGAAGATTGGGATTTCTGATGGCAAAGGACACTCTAACCATCGTTCGGGACTGGCACGAAGCCTTCGAAGTGCCGGTCGTGGACGCACCCGCAATCCCCGAGACGCGTGCACAGATGCGGTTGGCGATCCTCGAAGAGGAAGTCGCGGAGCTGCGCGCAGCGGTGGAGGATGGCAATCTGGTCGAGGTGCTAGATGCCCTGTGTGACATCCAATACGTGCTGGACGGCACCTTTCTGGAATTCGGCCTACACAGTTTCAAACAAGCGGCGATGGAGGAGGTCCATGCCTCGAACATGTCCAAGCTGGGCGCCGATGGGAAACCGGTTCTGCGCGAAGATGGCAAAGTGCTGAAAGGTCCGGCCTTCCGCCGGCCCGACCTCGCCCGCATCCTTAAGGGTGGCTAACGCCTTCTCGGCTGGGAAGTTTCGCTATCGGTTCAAACGAATAGGGCGGGGAAATCCCCGCCCTTTTTCACGTCAATTGACCTTCGACTGGATCAGCTGCAGTTCAGCGGAACCGCAAAGCCCGAGCTACGATCGGACGAGCCTTTGCTGTAGACATCTCCTGCAGGCAGGCAACCGGTAAAGCGTTCGGTCTCTCTACCAAACGCCGCCCCCACAGAGTTATCAACCCGAGTGCTGTTTGAGCGAGTCCGAACAACTCCGAACAGGGTGCCGTTCACATTCACCGTGCTCAGATACAGGTTCTGACTGCTTCCCGATAGTTCCACCGCGTTTGCAGGCGACTGACCGCCGTTTTCGATCGCCACACCGGCAATCTTATCGATCCCGACCTTGTCGGATAGGACTGAGACAGTCGGCAATTCCGCAAGCTCAGCCGGGACATTGGTCGCTGGCGGTAAGAAGGCGACGGCTCCCGGAACATCGGACACCGTGCGCGGTTCACCATCAATCCCGGTGAACCCGACACCTTGGCGATTGAAGGGGTCTTCACAAGCCGCGAGGGTCAAAACGGCGATTGTCGGTAGCAAGATTTTTTTCATGGCGGTCAACATTTTGTGGCGATTTGCTAAACCGTAGCGGTAGCGAGATGCAAAAAGCAAGCCGCGGCAGGTGCGAAGGGGCCTGGCGCTGATGCGTCCCTGCAACGGACCTGTTCCTGTCACATGGCGAAGCCAGCGTTCGCGTCACAAAGAAAAAGGGCTCTGACAACTCAGAGCCCTTTTCAAAATGTCCAATTGGAACGGCAGATTACTTAATCTTGCCTTCCTTGTACTCGACATGTTTCCGAACGACCGGGTCATACTTACGAATGGTCATTTTCTCGGTCATCGTACGCGCGTTTTTCTTGGTCACGTAGAAGTGGCCCGTGCCCGCGGTCGAGTTCAGGCGGATCTTGATTGTCGTCGGCTTCGCCATGGTTATCTCCTGCGTCCGAAAAGGCAGGGCCTTCCGGTTGAATTCCTATGAGCGTGCGCTTTTACCCCGTCGCGCGCCCGAGTCAACCGGATTCCGCAAGTGAGGCGCACAAAAGCTGAGTTCCATGCTCGCACCGGATTTGGTGCAATCACGCTTTCGTGATATGGTCGCGCAATTCGAACGACCAGAAGCCGGCACCAAGCCCGGCAGTCGAGGCATCCAGATCAGGCGCGACCCTATGACGGCAGACTACGTGTAAGCGTGTTTGGGGGTTAATCATGACAGAATGGAAACTGCAGGCCGAAGAGCTGGCCAATTGTAACTGCAACTTCGGCTGCCCATGCCAGTTCAGTGTTCTACCCACCCACGGCAATTGCGAAGCCGTCGTGGTGTTCGATATTGAATCCGGCCACTATGGCGACACGGATCTTGCCGGTGTGCGGGCAGCGGGCGTGTATCACTGGCCCGGCCCGATCCATGAAGGCAATGGTCAAATGCAGTTGATCATAGATGAAAACGCCTCTGCCGATCAGCGCGCCGCGTTGCAGGCGATCATGTCCGGCGAAGACACCGATGAAATGGCGACCATGTGGTACGTCTTCAGCGCAATGGCGCCCAAGAAACACGAAACTCTGTACGTTCCGATCGAACTGGACTGGAGCCGCGAGGACCGGACTGGCTATGCGAACGTGACCGGTGTGTTCGATGTGAAAGTCAGACCGATCCCCAATATCGTGACAGGAGACCCGCATCGTGCGGCGTTCCATCTTCCCAACGGGTTCGAATATCGCACCGCCGAGGCGGCCTCGGGCTCGGCCCAGACCACGGGCGCTGCGATAAGCCTGGCCTTTGATGCCACCCACGCGCATCTGGCCCATCTCAACATCTCAGGACATGGGGTTCTGGGCGCTTAGGCAGGGTGTCCAATGACTGAATCCCCAACACCGAGCCATTTGGTCGATCGGGTGCTTCGGCATGACCGTGGCGTTGTTCTAGTCTGTGTCGCGCTGATCATTTTGGCGGCATCGTGGTATACGATTGCCGGGGTTGGCATGAACATGACCGCCGTGGACATGACGCGGATGGCCCGCCCAATTGGCAACCCAATGCAGATGGCGACCGAGGTACATTGGACGGCAGCTTATGCCGTGCTGATCTTTCTAATGTGGTGGGTGATGATGATCGCGATGATGACACCCAGTGCCGCCCCTACTGTTCTGCTGTTCATGGCGTTGAAACGGGTCGGGCCGGATAAGGCCAATACGGCTCGGCTGAGCCTGTTTTTTCTGGCCGGCTATCTGGTGGCCTGGGCCTTGTTCAGCGTGCTGGCAACCGGCGCACAATGTCTGTTGGAAGTTGTTGGACTGTCCGATGGCCCGATGATGACCATCCGCTCCCGGACGGCGGCCGGGTGCGTTATGATCGCAGCGGGGCTGTACCAACTGTCTAGCCTCAAAACCGCCTGTCTACGCCATTGCCGCAGCCCGGCGCGTTTTCTGGCCGACCATAACAGACCCTACGCCTATGGCGCATTCCGGACTGGCGCGCTGCACGGAGCTTATTGTCTGGGCTGCTGCTGGGCCCTGATGCTGTTGCTGTTCGTGGGCGGAGTGATGAACCTCTATTGGATTGTCGGCGTCGCCATTTACGTCGCGTTGGAGAAGTTGATGCCGCGCGCCATGTGGCTGGTGCCTGCAACCGGTGCGGCGCTGATCATTCTTGGCGTCTGGCTGGTGGCCGTGCCTTAGCACACGCCCCGGATCCGATTTCAGGCCAAAGGACCGGCCCAATCAAAGGTCCCTCAACTTTAGTCAGGAGGCATCCATGCCTATTTTTATCACCTATGCATCCTATTCACAAAAAGGCGCGAAGGGGATGGTCGGCAAACCATCCGATCGGACGGACGCCGTAAAAGCGCTGTTGAAGAAGGTCGGTGCCAAGCTGTTGGCCTTCTACATTACGACGGGGGATAACGACGTGGTTGTCATCAGCGAAGCACCAGACGAGACGGACGCAGTTGCGGTGGGCATGGCAGTCGCCGCCTCGGGTGCTGTATCCAATATAGAAACCGTAAGGGCCTGGAAAGCCAAGGACTTCGTGGCGGTTCAGAAAAAGGCTGCGAAACTGGTCGGGGCCTATACGCCACCCGGAAACTGACAATAGGATACGCGCGGAGGGCCTGTAAGCCGGATCTTGTTCCGGGGTTGCCCCCTTCGATGACCATTCCTCTAGGCCGCGCATTGCTGCGCGGCTCAAGCTGCCAACCCGGTCCCTCTCGGCCAAGACGCGCTTAGCGGTGGTATCGGCGGACGCCGACCATCCCGCGCGGGGACCCTATTTGGCATTGCTCCCGGTGGGGCTTGCCGTGCCGCCGCTCTTGCCAGCGGCGCGGTGGGCTCTTACCCCACCGTTTCACCCTTACCTTTGACCGAAGTCGCAGGCGGTCTGATTTCTGTGGCGCTTTCCGTCGGGTTGCCCCGCCCGGGCGTTACCCGGCACCGTTGCCTTGTGGAGTCCGGACTTTCCTCTCGGGTCTTGCGACCCCAGCGGCCATCCGGCCCTCCGCGCAGAGGGGTGGGTATGCTGTGTTCCCGGTCGCGTCAAGGGTGGATGGGGTGGAGGAAGGGGCCAGCCCCTTCTTGGCCTTTGGCCAATTCATCCCCGAAATATTTTTGGCCAGATGAAGAGCGGATCAGGTTGTGCGTGGGGTCGACCTGAGCGCCTTGAAATCGGCAAGTGAGAGCGGACCTGTACCCCAGGGGCGGTATCGTAGGCGGATGGCAGCCAGAAGCGTCTCGTTCGGGACATCGGCAGTGAAACCTGCGGCGCGGGCCAGTGTGCGGAAGTTGTCGCACGTGATGTCTGCCGGGGCGGTTTGGGTTCCGCGTGCGGCGGCCAAACCCTGACGTTCGAGCCGCTGCCAGTCGAACTTTGATCCGGGGTCGCTTTTTCGGCCGGGGGCCATGTCAGAATGGCCAATCACGCCCTCGGGAGGAATCGCCCAGCGCGACATGATCTGAGGCAGGAGGGTTTCCAGTGTTGCCAATTGCAAATTCGAGAAAGGGTGTGCTCCGGTGTTATCCAGTTCGATCCCGATGGAGCGCGAGTTGATGTCGGTCTGACCGTGCCACTCGCCCGCACCGGCGTGCCATGCACGGTCTTCTTCGCGCACCATCTGCCAGAGCATACCGTCAGAACCAATCAGGTAATGCGCCGATACCTCGGCTTGTGGGTCACAGAGGCGCTCCAGCGCAGCCTGAGCGCTATCCATCGCGGTGTAGTGCAGGACAATCAGCGCCGGTGTCAGGCCGTCGCGGCGGGGGCCGAAATTCGGCGAAGGGTGCCAGATCGGCGCAGGCTTAGTTGTTGATGGCACTGCGGAACGGGCTCGGATCCCAGCTGCAGGCATAGCCGTCGCCATCCGGGTCCAGTCCTTTGCGGTCGCGCTGTGGCCCTCCGTTCGATAGGAAAGCGATCTGGGCCTGATCTGGCGAGGGGAATTGCGCGCAGTTGCGCTGTGCTTTGGCCTGCAGGTTAAACCCCGCGCGGCTATAAACCTGGGTGCCCACTGGGTTGGATGTGCTGAGCGCGTATTGCACGATGTTGGGCTGGCCGTCGGTACCGCGTTCAGGCACGGCCGTGGGGGCAACTACTTCGTAGGTCTGGCGGTTCTGTTCGATACGGGCGGCGTCGGATTCGATGCTGCGGCGCTCGGACACGGCTCCGAAATCCTGTTCGTCCGAGATGCCGGTATTGTTGGGCACCGAAGTGACCGTTGGCTGCGTCGAAGTGCTGGCCAAAGCCGCCGCCGTCTGATTGGCAATATCGGCATTGGCACCGGTCGCAACAGTTGCGTTCGACCCCGAACCCGGGGCGCCCAGAGCCTGTTCCGAAACATCCACCGGGGCAAGCAGCGGATTTACGACGTTCCCCTGCCCAGACAGTTGAGCCTCACGCTGGGCCTGATACTCGGGCGTGTTGAAATCGGTTCCGCCAATCGGTGTGACCGTATCACAGGCGGCGATCAGCGAGATCGCCGCGATGAGAGGCAAAGAGCGCATGCTGCGCCTCCGTGTCTGATGTCTTTCAGGCCCGAGGCTTACCACCATTTCGACGGTTTTGCCACAAAACCAGCGGCGTTTTCCAACGCATAGGCGGTATTGAGCAGATCGCCTTCTTCCCAGGGCCGACCGATCAGTTGCAGACCCAGCGGCAGCCCTTGCTTATCGAGCCCTGCGGGCACCGAGATCCCCGGCAGACCGGCGAGGTTCACAGTCACGGTGAAGACGTCGTTCAAGTACATTTGAACGGGATCGGCCTCGGTCATCTCGCCCAGACCGAAGGATGCGGACGGGGTGGCCGGTGTCAGAATCGCGTCGACGCCTGCCGCGAAGACATCCTCGAAATCCTTCTTGATCAGGGTACGGACCTTGCGGGCGCGGTTGTAGTAGGCGTCGTAGAAGCCCGCCGACAGCACATAGGTGCCGACCATCACGCGGCGCTGCACCTCGTGACCGAAGCCCTCGGCGCGGGTTTTCTCGTACATCTCGGTGATGCCGTCACCCTGAGACAGCTGCGCGCGGCGACCATAACGCACGCCGTCATAGCGGGCGAGGTTCGAGGACGCCTCGGCAGGCGCAATCACATAATACGCAGGCAGTGCGTATTTGGTGTGCGGCAGCGAGATATCGACGATCTCGGCGCCAGCGTCTTTCAGCATCGCGGCGCCATCGGACCAGAGCTTTTCGATCTCGGCAGGCATACCGTCCATGCGGTATTCTTTCGGGATACCGATCTTTTTGCCTTTGACATCACCGGTCAGCATCGCCTCGAAATTCGGGACAGCCAGTTCGGCGCTGGTGGAATCCTTGGCGTCATGGCCACACATGGTTTCCAGCATGATCGCCGCGTCGCGGACATTCTTGGTCATCGGACCGGCCTGATCCAGCGAGGAGGCAAACGCGACGATGCCCCAGCGCGAGCAACGGCCATAGGTCGGCTTGATACCGGTGATGCCAACAAAAGCTGCAGGCTGGCGGATCGAACCGCCGGTATCGGTGCCGGTCGCGGCGAGACAGAGGTCGGCGGCCACGGCAGAAGCCGAACCACCCGACGAGCCTCCCGGTGTCAGCTGCGCGTTGTCATTGCCGCGACGCCACGGGCTGACTGCGTTGCCATAGACGGAGGTTTCGTTGGACGAGCCCATGGCGAATTCGTCCATGTTCAGCTTGCCCAGCATAACAGCACCAGCATCGGCCAGTTGCTGAGACACGGTGGATTCGTATTCGGGCTTGAAGCCTTCCAGAATTTTGGATGCCGCCTGCGAGGGTACGCCCTTGGTGCAGAACAGATCCTTGATGCCGATCGGCAGACCGCACATCGACGGCGCGTCGCCGCCCTTGATCCGCTCATCCGCAGCCTTGGCGCGCTCCAGCGCGATCTCGGGCGTTTTGTGGACAAAAGCGTTCAGTGCGTCGGCGTCATCAATGGCCTTCAGGCAGGACTCGGTCAGTTCCACCGAGGTCACGTCACCCTTGCGCAGCGCATCGCGGGCCTCGGCCAGGCCCAGTTTGTTCAGATCGCTCATGTCTTACTCCACCACTTTGGGGACTGCGAAAAAGCCTTCGCGGGCGTCGGGGGCGTTGGCCAGAACCTTGTCCTGCTGGTTTCCGTCGGTGACCACATCTTCACGACGTTTCAGACGCATCGGCTCGACCGAGACCATCGGCTCGACACCTTCGACATCCACTTCGTTCAGTTGCTCGATGAACCCAAGGATGGTGTTGAATTCGGACGCCAGCGCGGGCAGCGCGTCATCCTCGACCTTGATCCGGGCCAGTTTGGCCACCTTGGCGGCGGTGCTTTGGTCAATCGACATCGGAAAACCTCATATGCGTTAGGGGGCATTTACCCGTCCGGGGTCCGGGTCGCAAGAGCGCGATAGGGTCTGCCCTGGCATCAAGGGACGCGGTGCCTTTTTCATTTTGCATACCTCCCATGCAAAAAAGTAAACCGTTTAGTTCATTTTTACTCTTGAAAAACTGAACTGAACTGTTCATTTCTATTCCACGGCACAGCCAAAACCCGGAGTAGAGACATGAAAACCTTCCTGATTGCATTTGCAGTGACCACCACTGTTGTCGCGTCGCAAGCACAGGCTTTTGGCCCGACAATGAATACCCTGACACCTGATCTGACTTTCCCCACACCTGCCCCCGAGGTTGTCAGCCAGGATCAGGTTAAGACGAACAAGTAATAGACCCCCTGCCCCGGGTCGGGCGATAATTGCCCGGCCCGGACGGCTACAATTGACTACTGCTCTTTTCGACGCGACCCGCTACGGTAGACCGAGTGATGCGCCGAACCGTAAACTTGGTTCGGCAAGAACCAACGGAGCAGAAGATGAACGCGCGCAAGAAAGCTGTTCTGGACGCGATTGATGCGGCCAACAGGCAAGACCCCAACATCGAAGACGGCCAACCGGTCGAGCTGATCTATGGTCAGCGCATGAGCACCGAGATGGACAGGCTGTTCCCTGACGCCTCGGACATGTTGCAGATTGCCGCCCGTGGGCAGCATGTTGAACGCTGGAAGCTGGCGCGCAGTGAATATCCCGAAGGCCGCGCCGGGTATCTGGCATGGCGCAAAGCGCAGGGTGTTCATCACGCCGAGGTTGTCATGGGCCTCATGCAGCAGGCCGGGTACGACGCGGACGACGTCGACGCTACCGGGCGCATGCTGCGTAAACAAGGCATCAAGCGCGACGATGAGGTTCAGGCGCTTGAGGATGTCATCTGCTTTGTGTTCCTGAAATGGTATTTTGCGCCTTTCGCCGCAAAACACTCGGCCGAAAAGATTCAGAGCATTGTCGAAAAGACCGCCCGAAAGATGTCGGCCGAGGGCCGCGCGCGGGTTCTGCAGGAGTTCGATCTGCCCGAAAACCTGGCTGCTGCGTTTCAGGACTGAGACGCGCGGATCAGGTGCCTGCGATAGACCTCGATCATCCAGCCCAGCATGGTTGCGTTCAGGATGTGCCAGATGAAATGTGTGCCCAGCGGAAGCTGCATGCACAGTGGCTCATCCAAAGCGCGGAAGGTGATCGAGGCGATCAGGATAAACGCGCCAATCGCGAGCCCTCGGGCCGTTTCCGGTGTGCGATTGCGCAGCAAAAACGCGTAGATCAGAATCAGCAGCGGCACCGGAGCATATGCGGCGGACCCTCCCAACCCCGGCACCAGTTGAAACAGAGGCAGTGTCGCGGCGGCATAGGGGATGAAAAGCGCGGTCACTATCGTGGCGGGCAGAGGACGCATCTGCCAAACGTCCAGATTGATCGCAAAGATATAGACCAGAATATAAAGAAGGATCGGCGCGACATCGGCCATCGCAGCCCAAACCTGCGCGTGGGTGTGAAACAGATAGCTGCCGATCCCGATCGTGGCGAGAACCACGACCAGCAGCATGGCCAGTGGCATCCCCTGCCCGCGCACCCTGCGCCACATGATGAAAGCTGCGATCAGGAACGCGGCGTTGGTCACCGCGTTGATCGGCTCGGCCCAATAGGCGGGGGTAAGGCGTTCGCAATACCCGTCAATTTCCTGAAACCAATCCATGAACTTTTACATAACGGATGCTAGTGTGATGCCAATAGGCATCGCAGGAGGATTTCTCATGAACATCATTTGGTTGGGCCATGGCAGCTTTCGCATTGAAACCGAAGGTCAGGTGCTACTGGTCGACCCGTGGCTGACCGGCAACCCGTCTCTGCCCGAGGATCAGCATGATGCGGCCGTTGAAGGTGCCACGCATATCCTTCTGACCCACACGCATTTCGACCATGTCGTCGACATCCTGCCTTTGGCCAAACACCTGAAGGTGCCGGTGGTCGGTCAGTACGACCTCATGGGCTATTGGGCCGAGGCCGAAGGGATTGAGACCATCGGCTTCAACAAAGGCGGAACGGTCAATCTGAACGGCATCAAAGTCACGATGGTGCCCGCCTCGCACAGCTCGACCTTTTCGACCCCGGACGGGCTGCGCACCGGCGGCAGTGAGGTCGGATTCATGATCGCAGCTGAGGGGCGCATGCTTTATGTCTCGGGCGATACCGATGTCATGGCGGATATGGATTGGATGGGGGACTACTACAAACCCGATATCGGCATTCTGTCCGCCGGCGGACATTTCACAATGGATATGAAAGCCGCCGCCTATTCCGCCAAACGGTATTTCAATTTCAAAACGGTGATTCCCTGCCACTACAAAACCTTCCCCATACTTGAGCAATCCGCGCAGACACTGATCGACGGTCTGCCCGGTGTGGGCGTGATCGAGCCTGAAGTCATGAAAGCGATCTCTCTCTGATGCCTGCGTCAGATTTCAGCGCGCAGGAATACGCGGATCGTCTGAGCAAGACCCGCGCGGCGATGAACGCGCGCGGGATTGAGACTCTGCTGGTCACCGACCCATCCAACATGGCCTGGCTTACCGGGTATGACGGCTGGAGCTTCTACGTCCCGCAGATGGTGATCTTGCCTGCACACGGGGCGCCTCTGTGGTGGGGGCGCACGCAGGACAAGGCCGGCGCCGCGCAGACCACCTGGCTGGACGCGGCGGATTTGCTGGATTGGCCGGAAGAACACGTTCAGCATCCCGACCACCATCCGGTCGACGCTTTGGTTCTCGCGCTGCGCGACCGGGACTGGACCCGAGGGCTGGGTGTCGAGTTGGACAATTACTACTACTCCGCCGCCAGCCACCGCATTCTTGAGCGCGCCTTCGGTGAAATGATCGACGCGACGAGTCTGGTGAACTGGCAGCGTGCGGTCAAAAGCGACGCTGAGATCGACATGATGCGCAAGGCGGGCCAATTGACGGCGCATATGCATGGGGTGCTGCGCGAGGCATTTCGCGAAGACCTGCCCAAGAACCAACTGGTCGCCCAAGTGCAGGCCGCAGGCATCGCAGGCCTGCCCGGTTTGGCGGGCGACTACCCGGCGATTGTGCCAATTGCTCCTTCAGGGCGCGAGGCCTCGGCCTCACATATCACCTGGAATGACAGGCCTTTGGCGCGCGGAGAGGCCACCTATTTTGAGATCTCCGGCTGCTACCGGCGCTATCACTGCCCCGCCAGTCGCAGCCTGTTTCTGGGCGATCCACCGGATGACATCCGCCGGGCCGAAGCGGCGGTTCTGACGGCGATTGAGGCCACTCTGGCAGCCGCCCGCCCCGGCACAACATGCGAGGAAATCGCCAACTGCGTCTATGACAGTTTCGCCCGCGCCGGATATGAAAAAGCCAACCGCACCGGCTATCCCATCGGCCTCAGCTACCCGCCTGACTGGGGAGAACGCACGATGAGTCTACGCCCCGGCGACACCACGGCATTGCAGGAAAACATGACGTTTCACTTGATGCCGGGACTGTGGACTCCGGACTGGGGGCTGGCGATAACCGAGAGCTTTGTGGTGACGCCGGAGGGCGGCCAACCACTGGCCGATATCCCGCGTGAGATGGTAGTTAAATCCTAATCGCGTTGGCTCGCGAAAAAGCGCCTGAGCAGGTCGGCAGCTTCGTCAGCGGCGATGCCATCATAAACCTCGGGCTTGTGATGAGCCTGCGGGTGCGCAAACACCCGTGCGCCATGCGCGACGCCACCGGATTTCGGATCGGACGCACCGTAGTAGATGCGGCGTATGCGTGCTGCCGCCAAAGCCGCTGCGCACATCGCACAAGGCTCCAACGTCACATAAAGGTCATGATCCGGCAGCCTTTCCGAGCCTGCCTCGGCACAGGCGGCGCGCAGCGCCAATACCTCGGCATGAGCGGTCGGATCGTTCAGCTCACGCGTCCGATTCCCGGCGGAGGATACGACCCGGCCATCTGGCGCGACGATCACCGCCCCGACGGGAACCTCCCCTCGTTCGGCGGCCGCGCGGGCCTCGGCCAGTGCCTTGTCCATATGCGATTTAAACACCATGCCCCTGACTGCCTCAGAAACCTGCCTTTCGCAAGCGGGCGGGATGGGGTATGGCCCTGCCATGAGCAACACCCCTCCTCCCGGCGACCGGATCGCCAAAGTCCTTGCCCGTGCTGGCGTCGCCTCGCGGCGCGAGGCTGAACGCATGATCGAAGCTGGCCGCGTCAGTGTGAACGGCAAGGCTATCAAAAGCCCTGCCCTGAACGTGACCGGCAAAGACAGGATCACCGTCGACGGCAAACCGGTGTCGGAACCCGAACCCTCAAGGCTTTGGCTGTATCACAAGCCGACAGGGCTGGTGACCACGACCAAGGACGAAAAAGGCCGCGCGACGATCTTTGACGAACTGCCCGAAGGCATGCCTCGGGTGATGTCCGTTGGCCGGTTGGACCTGAATTCCGAAGGGCTGTTGCTGCTGACCAATGATGGCAGCATCAAACGTAAGCTGGAGCTTCCCTCAACCGGTTGGCTGAGGAAATACCGCGTTCGGGTGAATGGGCGACCCAAGGACGAAGACTTCGCCCCCCTGCGCAAAGGTCTTGTGATCGAGGGCGAGAGGTTTCAGCCCATGACCGTCTCGCTGGATCGTCAGCAGGGCGCGAATGCCTGGCTGACCATCGGCCTGCGCGAAGGCAAAAACCGTGAGATCCGCCGCGCGATGGAGGATATCGGCTTTACCGTGAACCGCCTGCTGCGCGTGTCTTACGGGCCGTTCCAACTGGGCGACCTGAAACCGGGTGAGGTTGAAGAGGTCCGCCGCCGCGTGATGCGCGATCAGTTGGGTCTGGATGGGAATGAAAAACCCGAAGGAACGGCGAAACGAGCGACCCGACCGCAGCGAAAACGCCCTCCGATCGGCAAGAAACCCCGCAAGTGATGCGGGTTTGGCAACCTTCCCCCTAGCGCCAAGCCCTCGTATCCCCTAAATTTTCTGGGAATGCTGCTATTTGGGGGGCTGAATGTCCGGGAGCGGAGTGCAAAAACTGGCCTATGCGGCCCTTCTGGTGCTGCTTTTTGGCGTCTGCACTGGCCTGCTTGGGGGTCTGTAGCCATGGCCAAACGGTTCGGTGGCAAATACAGCCCTCAGGGTGAGGGCTCGCCAGACAGCCCGCTGCCGCGCGGCCAGTTCGACGGCGCGCGGGTCGAGCCAGCGGGCGCGCGGGCAAACATCCTGTTCATCCCCGCGATCCCTCTGGTCTTTTTATCGCTGAATGACGGCGCGATTGGCATGACCATGGGGCTTGTTGCAGCTGGCATGCTGACCGCCGCCGCGTTTTTGCTGCGCGAAGGGTTGCGGGCCGAAGCCGCCTATAACGCCCGCAAAACCGCGCGTCGCCCAGCTTTCCCTCGTAAGATCTTTGCCAGCGTTCTGACCGGGTTGGGGGCTGCGCTCGCGTCCTACCGTACCGAATTTTTGGACGCCGAGACCGCAGCGCAAGCAAGCCTTGTAGCCCCGATCCTGTTTGGCGCCGCCGCCGCGACTCTGCATTCCGTGTCCTTCGGCTTGGATCCCATGAAAAACAAGGGGATGGAGGGTGTCGACACGTTCCAGCAAGACCGTGTCGCCCGCGTCGTCGATGACGCTGAAAAGCATCTGGCCGAAATGACCGATGCGATCAAACGCGCCGGAGATCGCCGGATTGAGGCGCGTGTCGAGCGGTTTCAGGACACCGCCCGCGATCTGTTCCGCACGGTCGAAGAAGATCCGCGCGATCTGGCGGGCGCACGGAAGTATCTGACCGTCTATCTACAGGGCGCGCGTGATGCGACGGTCAAGTTCGCGGATGTCTACGCCCGCACCCGCGACGGGCAGGCCTTGGCAGACTACTCCGCCCTATTGGATGATCTGGAACAGAATTTCGCCGCGCGTACGCGCAAAATGCTATTGGATGACCGTAGTGATTTGACGGTCGAAATCGACGTGCTGCGTGAAAGACTGCAGCGCGAAGGCGTCCGGCTGGACTGACCGGCCCTTTATATTTGAGCGAGGAACTCCCCTATGTCCGACGAGATCAAGAACAAAGCGGTTGAGGCCGAAACACTGGTACAAGAGGTCACCGCGGTGGCGCTACCCGAACCGCAGGCCGAGGTCGTCTCGCTTGAAGAGGCCGATGAACCCGTTAGCGCCGAGATCCGCAAGCGCATGGATGAGATCGACATGGGCAACACCAATTCGATCGTCGCCTTCGGCTCGTCCGCGCAGGCCGAATTGCAAGAGATCAGCCAAGCCATGCTGGCGGATGTGCGCAACAAGGATGTTGGCCCCGCAGGTGATAGTCTGCGCAACATCGTCACCACGATCCGGGGGTTCTCGGTCAGTGAACTGGACGTGCGGCGCGAACGCAGCTGGTGGGAGAAGTTACTGGGCCGCGCAGCCCCATTCGCCAAATTCACCGCACAATACGAAGAGGTGCAGGGTCAGATCGACCGCATTACCGACGATTTGCTGTCTCACGAACACACTCTGTTGAAAGACATCAAATCGCTGGACCTGCTCTATGAAAAGACGCTGGGGTTCTATGATGAACTGGCGCTTTACATCGCTGCGGGCGAGGAAAAGCTGACCGAGTTGGATAGCCACGAAATCCCCGAGAAAGAGGCCGAGGTGCAGGCAGCGCCCGAAGACCAGCAGGTCATGAAAGCGCAGGAGCTGCGCGACATGCGCGCCGCACGCGACGATCTGGAACGCCGGGTGCATGACCTGAAACTGACCCGGCAGGTGACGATGCAATCGCTGCCCTCGATCCGGTTGGTTCAGGAAAACGACAAATCTCTGGTGACGAAAATCAACTCGACCTTGGTCAACACGGTTCCGCTGTGGGAAACCCAGTTGGCACAGGCCGTCACCATCCAGCGCAGCGCCGAAGCCGCCGCCGCCGTGCGCGACGCCAATGATCTGACCAATGAGCTGCTGACCTCGAACGCTGCCAACTTGCGCGAGTCGAACAAGATGATCCGCGAAGAGATGGAGCGAGGCGTGTTCGACATCGAAGCCGTCAAACAGGCCAACGCTGATCTGATCGGCACGATCAATGAAAGCCTGGCGATCGCGGACGAAGGCAAAGCCAAACGTGCTGCCGCCGAGCAGGAGCTTCAGAAGATGGAGGCCGAACTGCGCGACACGTTGGCAGCTGCCAAAGCACGGCGTGACGGGACCGGCGACAATGCCGGAACGGCTGTTCCGGGATAAGGTGGGCTGGGCGTGCGGCCACTAACCTGTCTCAAAACGGGCGTTGGTGTTCTGAGCCTGCTGGCGCTTGCGGGGTGCGAAGAGGCGCTGACCTCTTCGGTCGTTCCTCAGGTGCGGCCTTCGGCTCCGCCGACTGTGGCGAACGCCTATGTGCCGCCATCTGCGGCCAGTCAGGACCTCGCGCGGTTCTATCAGCGGATCGAGCGGGACCTGCTGACTCGCGGCCTGCTGCGTACCGATGGCGGCGGACCAGACACCCCTTATGATGCCGACGACCTGAGCCGGAACTTTGAGGCCATCGCCTTCTATAGCGAATATCCTGATCACACTGTCTCGCTCGGGTCGCGGCAAACGGATGGGCAACTCAGCCGCTGGTCAGGACCAGTTCGCATCCAGACCGAGTTCGGACCCTCGGTCCTGCCCGCGACTCGCTCCAGTGACGCGGATCAGGTGCAGTCCTATGCCGCACGGCTGGCCAAACTGACCGGCCACCCGATCTCGACCGTTAGTCGCAAGGCCAATTTCCACGTGTTCTTTGCTGGCAAAGATGACAGCGCCTATGTTGTCACGCGTCTCAAGGAACTGGTGCCCAACATCAGTCAAGCCTCTTTGGATTTAGTCGCCAACCCGCGTGCGAGTTTCGACTGTTTTGTGTTTGCTTCGGCCACCCGCAACGATCCAAACAAATACGTGCGTGCTGTGACGCTGATCCGGTCGGAACTGCCCGATCTGGTGCGGCGCAGCTGTATTCACGAAGAGATTGCGCAAGGGCTGGGCCTGTCCAATGACAGCCCCGCCGCGCGGCCTTCGATCTTCAACGATGATGATGAGTTTGCTTTGCTGACAAGTCATGATGAGAAACTACTGACAATGCTCTATGACCCGCGTCTTTCGCCCGGAGTGACGGTTGATCAGGCCCGCCCCGTGGTACGGATCATTGCACGTGAATTAATGGGGCAGCCGCTCTGACCCCAAGGACAGGAGAACCCAAATGGGAATATTCGATTTTCTGACCGGCGAATTTATCGACGTCATCCACTGGGTAGACGACACCCGCGACACGATGGTCTGGCGGTTCGAACGCGAAGGGCACGAGATAAAATACGGCGCCAAGCTGACGGTACGCGAAGGACAGGCCGCCGTGTTTGTTCATGAAGGGCAGTTGGCAGATGTGTTCACCCCGGGCCTCTATATGCTTGAGACCAACAACATGCCGATCCTGACGACTTTGCAGCATTGGGATCACGGCTTTCAGTCTCCGTTCAAGTCCGAGATCTACTTCGTCAACACGACGCGTTTCAACGATCTGAAATGGGGGACTAAGAACCCCATCATGTTGCGCGACCCCGAGTTTGGCCCTACTCGTATCCGCGCCTATGGCACTTACACAGTGCGCGTTAAGGACCCAGCCAAATTTCTGGTCGAGATCGTCGGGACCGATGGTGAATTCACCATGGACGAGATCAGCTTTCAGGTCCGCAATATCATCGTGCAGGAATTCAGCCGTGTGATTGCCGGGTCTGGCATCCCGGTTCTGGACATGGCCGCGAACACCGCCGATCTGGGCAAGCTGATCGCGGCCGAGGTGTCTCCGGTACTGGACGGCTATGGGCTGGAGATGCCTGAGTTCTATATCGAGAACATCTCTCTACCGCCTGCGGTCGAAGCGGCGCTGGACAAGCGGACCTCGATGGGGCTGGCAGGCGATCTCGGCAAGTTCACCCAGTATTCGGCGGCAGAGGCGATGACGGCGGCGGCCAACAATCCCGGTCAGGGCGGCGGCATGGGCGCGGGTCTTGGCATGGGGATGGGCATGGCCATGGCCAATCAGATGGCGAACATGGCAGCGGGCCAGCCGAGCGGCCCGTGGGGAGCGCCCGCCCCCGCTGCCCCGCAAACATCCGCGCATGCGGCCCCGCCGCCTCCTCCGCCCGTTGAGCATGTATGGCATATCGCGGTGGACGGACAGACCAGCGGGCCGTTCTCGAAGGCCAAGATGGGGCGTATGGCTTCGGACGGGGAACTGACACGTGAGACACATGTTTGGACTGCAGGTCAGGACGGCTGGAAAAAAGCGGGTGAGGTGCAGGAATTGGCGCAGCTATTCACGATCCTGCCTCCGCCCCCGCCGGGTGCCTAAGTGGTAGCAGGCGGACGGATGACTGAAGAACATCGCTTTCCCTGCGACCAATGTGGTGCGGATTACCGGTTCAATCCCGGCGATGGCACATTGACCTGTGACCATTGCGGCCACTCCGAACCCATTGGCTCAGGCCCATGGGGCGGCGCAAGCCTGCGCGAGCTGGATTTTGACTCCGCCATCGCGGACCGTCTGCCGGAAAGCGAGATTGAGGAAACGCGGGTTCTGTCTTGCCCGAACTGTGCCGCTCAGGTCGAGTTCGACCCGAATACCCACGCAGCGGAATGTCCGTTCTGTGCCACTCCTGTGGTGACGGATACAGGCGTCAACAGGCATATCAAACCCAAAGGCGTCCTGCCTTTTGCGCTGGATGAACGGTCCGCCCATAAGGCGATGGGGGATTGGCTGGGTCGGCTTTGGTTCGCGCCGAACGGGCTGAAGGACTATGCTCGCAAGGGGCGAAAAATGCAGGGCATCTATGTGCCCTACTGGACCTTCGACGCGGACACCAAATCCAGTTATCGCGGCGAACGCGGCACCGTCTACTACGAAACGCGCACCGTCATGCGCGACGGGAAGCGGGTGCAACAACAGGTGGCCAAAGTGCGCTGGAGCCCGAAATCCGGTCGTGTCGCTCGGTTCTTTGATGACGTTCTGGTGTTGGCGTCACGCTCTCTGCCCAAGCAATACACCGACGCGCTGGAGCCCTGGGATCTGCCGGCGCTCGAACCCTACCAGCCGCAATACCTCGCGGGGTTCCGGGCCGAGGCGTATTCGGTCGAGTTGCCCGATGGGTATTCCGAGGCGCGGGCACATATGGCGCGCGTGATCGAACGTGACGTGCGCTTTGACATCGGTGGCGACCGGCAGCGTATTCACGCGGTGGACACGGATGTACGCGATGTGACGTTCAAGCATATCCTGCTGCCCATCTGGATGGCTGCCTATAAGTATCGCGGGCAAACCTATCGGTTTGTGGTCAACGGGCGCACTGGCCGGGTGCAGGGGGAACGACCGTGGTCTGCGATCAAGATAACCATTGCAGTGGTCCTCGGCCTGCTGGTGGCGGCAGGCGTGGGGTACGTGATGGCGACGTCGCAGGGGTGAGCCCAGCAAAATCACACAGGCAGACGTTTTCCCGACTACGCGCAAGACGCTGGATGACAAGTGGGCCTCCGGCGGCTAAACCGACTGCTGAACGCATGCGATTTGGGGAGAGCGATGCGCGCAGTCTTACAACGGATCTCTAGAGCGTCAGTCTCGGTGGATGGCGCTGTTGTCGGTCAATCGGGACCGGGCCTGATGATTCTCGTATGCGCGATGCAGGGCGACAGCGAAGAGAATGCCTCGAAACTTGCTGCGAAAATCTCCAAGCTGCGAATCTTCAAGGATGACGCAGGTAAAATGAACCGGTCTGTTGTGGACATTGGCGGCGCGGCCTTGGTTGTCAGTCAGTTTACCCTTGCTGCGGATACGGCCAGCGGTAACCGGCCCGGATTTTCGCAGGCCGCTGCGCCGGATATCGGAAAACACCTTTATGAAACCTTTGCCAAGAACCTCGCCGCGTGCGGAATCGCGGTTGAGACAGGGCAATTTGGGGCCGACATGGCCGTTGAGCTGGTCAATGATGGGCCAGTGACAATCTGGATGGAGAATTGATGACCCGCGCTGAACAGGCAATCGCACTCTGGCAAGCCGGAGTCGCGGCGGTAGACGGATACACGGCAACCCGCAAAGCACTCTCCGATGTTGCAAAACCGGATCGGATTCTGGCAGTTGGCAAACCCGCGGCGGCGATGGCCCGAGCGGCATTGGATCATTTCGGAGACATCCCAACGCTGGTGGTCACCAAGGACGATCATGGGCGCGACCTGCCGGAGGGCGTCGAGGTGATCGAGGCCTCACATCCAGTCCCGGACAGCCGCAGCCTTGCAGGCGGCAGGGCACTGCGCCTCGCGGTCGAGGCAATGCCGCCCGAGGCGCATTTGCTGCTGTTGGTGTCGGGCGGCGCGTCCTCGCTGGCCGAAGACTTGATAGGTGGCAAAACGCTTGAGGATCTGGAGGCGTTGAACAAAAAGCTGCTGTCCGAGGGACTTGATATCGGGGCGATGAATGCGGAACGACGCAAGATTTCGCAGGTCAAAGGCGGAGGATTGCTGTCCCGGCTCAAAGGCCGACAGGTCACGGTTCTAGCGATCTCGGACGTGCCGGGGGATGACCTGAACGTTATCGGCTCGGGCATCGGTGCGCTGCCTGAACAGGTTTCTTACGAGGCCGAAGCGCAGATCATTGCCTCGAACGCCCATGCCCGTGCGGCAGCCGCTGAAGCGGCCGAGGATGCGGGTCTGTCGGTGTTGGCCAATGAAGAGGCCCTGCATGACGACTATCAGGCCGTCGCCACCGCAATCGGTGAGAAGCTGCGGCAGATGGGATCAGGCGTCATGGTTTTCGGCGGCGAGCCGACTGTTGTGCTGCCCCCAAACCCCGGACAGGGTGGGCGCAATCAGGCTTTGGCACTGGCACTGGCGCACGAGATTTCCGGCCTTGAAGATATCACGGTCGTGGTCGGAGGAACCGACGGAACGGATGGCCCAACCAACGCAGCAGGCGGGGTTGTTTCTGGCGCCACTTGGGCCAAAGGCGCGGACGAGGCGCTGGCTGCCGCCGATAGTGGGGCCTTCCTGGAAAACGCAGGCGCTTTGCTGGTGACCGGGCCGACAGGAACCAATGTCATGGACCTGATTGTCGCAATTCGGGATTAGAATGACGTATTTTCCCGATACCGACCTAGGCAACCAATAGATCATTTTCGGCATAGCGGAGAACGCAAAGACACGGCGCTATGACGGCTTTGATAAACACGGTATTGTCAGGCAAGGCACATTTGCGACACGGAATTCCACTTGCCCGACCCGCTGAAATGCGTCAACGTTGACTCACGCGTCAATAAAAAGCCCGAAAACGGGCGAACACAACCAACTGGGAGCTTCTGTATGAACGAACAACTCACTCACATGTCCAAACAGGTGACGGCAGGCAAACTGACCCGTCGCGAGTTCATGGGCAAAGCCGCCGCTCTTGGCGTTTCGGCAGCCATGGCCAGCACGATGTTTGCCGACGCGGCCCGTGCAGCCGGCCCGAAAAAGGGTGGCGATCTGAAATTCGGCCTGCAGGGCGGCGAATCGACCAACTCGCTGGACCCGGCGACCTATGCAAGCTCGGTCCCGTTCCAGAACGGCAAACAGTTTGGCGACCAACTTGTCGAAGTTGCACCCGACGGCACGATCGAGCCACGCCTTGCCGAAAGCGTCGAAGGCAGTGCGGATGCCAAGGTCTGGACCTTCAAGCTGCGTCAGGGGGTCGAGTTCCACAACGGCAAGACCATGACCAGCGAAGACGTGCTGAAAACGATGCAGCGCCACTCGAACGAAGACTCCAAGTCCGGTGCATTGGGCATCATGAAGGGCATCGAGTCGATGAAGGCCGATGGCGACAACTTCCAGGTCACCCTGTCCGAGCCCAACGCCGACCTGCCCTATCTGATGGCCGATTATCACCTGATCATTCAGCCGGATGGCGGTATGGAGAACCCGGCAGCCGGTATCGGCACAGGTCCCTACAAGCTGGAAGTTGATGAGCCCGGCGTCCGTCACCTGTTCACCAAGAACGAAAACCACTGGAACAGCGATTTCGGCAACTTTGACAGCGTCGAAGTGGTTGTCATCAACGACGCAACCGCCCGGACAGCCGCGCTGCAATCGGGTCAGGTTCACGCCGTGAACCGCGTTGAGCCCAAAGTTGCCGACCTGCTGGGCCGCGCACCCAACCTGACTGTTCATTCGACCGCCGGTCGTGGCCACTATGTGTTCATCATGCATTGTGACACGGCTCCGTTCGACAACAACGAACTGCGCACGGCGCTGAAATACGCCATCAACCGCGCGGATCTGGTGGACAAAGTTCTGCGTGGCTATGGCTCGATCGGGAACGACATGCCGATCAACGCGGCCTACCCCCTGTTCGATGAGACCATCGAACAGCGTGAGTTCAGCGTTGAAAAGGCAGCCGAGCACTACAAGAAATCCGGTCACGATGGATCGCCGATCATTCTGCGCGTTGCAGATGGCGCCTTCCCCGGTGCTGTGGATGCGGCGGCGCTGTTCCAGCAAACCGCTGCTCAGGCAGGTATCCCGCTGGAAATCAAACGCGAACCCAATGATGGCTACTGGTCGGAAGTTTGGAACGTTCAGCCGTTCTGTGCCTCTTACTGGGGTGGTCGTCCAGTCCAGGACCAGATGTACTCGACCGCGTATCTGTCGAGCGCAGACTGGAACGACACCCGCTTCAAGGTTCAGGCCTTTGACGACATGCTGTTCGCAGCGCGCGCCGAACTGGATCCCGAGAAACGCAAGGGTATCTACAGCCAGATGGGCCAGATGGTCCGCAACGAAGGCGGCCTGATTTGCCCGATGTTCAACGACTTTGTCGAAGGCATCAGCAACCAGCTGGACGGTTGGGAATCTGATCCGACGCAAGAGATGATGAACGGCAACATCTCGCGCAAGATGTGGTTCGTGTAACTCGGGCAACGGATAATGCATCCTATCATCAAACTGGTTTCCCAGCGCCTTGCGCTGGGAATCCTATTGCTGCTCGGCGCTTCGGCTCTAATTTTTGGCCTGACCGAAGCCCTTCCTGGAGACGCCGCGCAAGCCGTCCTGGGGCAGTCCGCAACCCCTGAGGCCCTTGCCAACCTACGAGAAGAGATGGGCCTTAACCGCCCTGCCCTAACCCGCTATTTCGAATGGTTGGGTGGCATCGCGCAAGGCGACCTGGGGCAATCCCTCACCAATAAGCTTGATATCTCCGAGAGCATCGGAAAACGCCTGGGCAATACGCTGTTCCTTGCTTGCGTCGCTGCAATCGTGTCCGTTCCGCTTGCGATCTTCCTTGGCCTTCTGGCAGTTCGGTTCCGCAATCGCTGGCCCGACAAGCTGATCTCGGCGATCACGCTGACGACAGTTTCAATCCCCGAGTTTTTGATCGGCTACGTTGTGATCTACTTTATCTCGGTCAAACTGGGCTGGTTCTCATCCTTGGCGATGATCAACGATTCAATGACCTTCGGACAGAAGCTAAATGCAATTGCCCTGCCGGCTTTCGTTCTGACGCTGGTGGTTCTGGCGCAAATGATGCGCATGACCCGCGCGGCTATTCTGAACCTCATGCAATCGGCCTATATCGAAACCGCCGAACTTAAGGGCTTGAGCACGTTTCAGGTCATTGCACGCCATGCCTTCCCCAACGCGATTTCTCCGATCGTGAACGTTGTGATGCTGAACCTGGCCTATCTGGTTGTCGGCGTTGTCGTGGTCGAGGTTGTATTCGTCTATCCCGGCATGGGGCAGTATCTGGTGGATGCGGTGACCAAACGTGACGTGCCCGTCGTGTTGGCCTGTGGCGTCGTATTTGCGGCCGTCTATATCGGCCTGAACATGGTTGCCGATATCGTGTCGATCCTTGCCAACCCAAGACTGAGGCATCCGAAATGATAAAGAACATTCCTCTTTCGGCACTGATTGGCCTCTTGTTCACTGGCGCCTATTTCTTTGTGGCCATCGCGGCCCCCCTGATTGCGCCTTACGGAATGGCAGAAGTTGTCGGTGATGTGTGGGAGCCTGCCAGCGCCGAACATCTGCTGGGCACGGACAATATCGGGCGGGACCTACTGACCCGCATGATCTACGGCGGGCGCACGACGATCTTCATCGCCGCCGCAGCCACGTTGCTCAGCTTTCTGACCGGTACGTCTCTGGGTTTGCTGGCCGCTGTTCTGGGCGGATGGGCGGATCAGGCACTCAGCCGGACCGTTGACCTGATCATGTCGATCCCGACCCTGATCCTCGCGCTGGTTATTCTGGCAATCGTTCCGGTGACCGTTCCGATCCTGATCCTTGTGATGGGCCTGCTGGACGCAACCCGTCCCTACCGACTGTCGCGCTCGGTCGCGGTGGACATCAACGTGATGGATTACGTCGAAGCCGCAAAACTGCGCGGCGAAGGGCGCGCATGGGTTATCTTTCGGGAAATCCTGCCCAACGCTCTGTCACCGCTGGTGGCCGAGTTTGGTCTGCGGTTCATCTTCATGGTTCTGTTTATCTCGACGCTGTCCTTCCTGGGCCTAGGCGTGCAGCCGCCGCTGGCGGACTGGGGCGGCATTGTGAAGGAAAACAAAGACGGTATCGTCTATGGCATCGGTGCTGCCCTGTGGCCCGCCGTGGCTATCGCGACGCTGGCCATCTCGGTCAACCTTGTTGCTGACTGGGTTCTAAACCGCACCACATCGCTGAAAGGAGGCCGGGGATGAGCGACGATATTCTTCTCAAGGTCCGCGACCTCAAAATCGGCGCGACCGTCTATCCTCCGGGCGAAAAGCCCCATGACATCGAAATCGTGCATGGGGTCAGCTTTGACCTCGAACGCGGCAAGGTGCTGGGGCTGATCGGTGAATCCGGCGCCGGTAAATCCACCATCGGTCTTGCCTCGATGGCCTATGGCCGGGGTGGCGTAAAGATCACCGGCGGCGAGGTCTGGGTAAACGGGCGCGACATCCTCAAGACTTCTCATGGGGATATCCGCAAGCTGCGCGGGGGTGAGGTCACCTATGTGTCCCAATCCGCTGCAGCGTCGTTCAACCCTGCCAAAAGGATCATGGATCAGGTCGTCGAAGCGGCGGTCGAGCAGAAGAAATTCACCCGCAAACAGGCCGAGGCCCGTGCGCGTGAACTCTTCGCCAAGCTGGGTCTGCCAGATCCGGACAATATCGGCAGTCGCTACCCGCACCAGGTTTCCGGTGGTCAGTTGCAACGCTGCATGACCGCGCTGGCCTTGTGCCCTGAGCCCGATCTGGTGGTGTTCGACGAACCCACCACAGCCTTGGATGTAACCACACAGATCGACGTTCTGATGGCGATCAAAGAAGCCATTGCAGATACCGGCGTCGCCGCGCTCTACATCACCCACGACCTCGCGGTTGTGGCGCAGGTCAGCGACGACATCATGGTTCTGCGGATGGGCGACACCGTCGAGTACGGCAATACCGATCAGATCATCAACAAACCTCAGGAAGACTATACCAAGGCCCTGGTCTCGGTCCGGTCTATCGAACACGAAGAGAAAAAGCCGACCTCTGAGCCGGTTCTTCAGGTCGACGGTATTACCGCACGCTACAAGGGTCTGAACTTCGATGTTCTGCACAACGTCAATGTTGAGCTTCATCCGGGGCAGACTTTGGCGGTTGTGGGCGAATCCGGCTCGGGTAAGTCCACTTTGGCACGTGTGATCACCGGCCTGCTGCCCGCACGTGAGGGTGAGATCACCTTCAACGGGCGCAAACTGAGTTCGGATCTGAAGGGCCGCACGCGCGAAGACCTGCGTGAGCTGCAGATGATCTATCAGATGGCGGACACGGCGATGAACCCGCGTCAGACAGTCGGCACGATCATCGGCCGCCCGTTGGAGTTCTACTTCAACATGCGCGGAGCCGAGAAACGCAAACGCGTTGTCGAGCTGCTGGATGAGATCGAACTGGGCGAAAAGTTCATCGATCGCTATCCGGCGGAACTATCCGGCGGACAGAAACAGCGTGTCTGTATCGCGCGGTCACTGGCGGCCAAGCCTAAGATGATCATCTGTGATGAGGTCACTTCGGCCCTTGATCCGCTCGTAGCTGACGGCATCCTGAAGCTGCTGCTGGACCTGCAGAAGATCGAGGATGTAGCCTATCTGTTCATCACCCATGATCTGGCGACGGTCCGAGCGATCAGCGACAGCATCGCTGTGATGTATCAGGGTCGCGTCGCGCGCTATGGCTCGAAGTCTCAGGTGCTTAGTCCGCCATTCGACGACTATACTGACCTGCTGCTCAGCTCGGTCCCCGAGATGGAACTTGGCTGGCTGGAAAAAGTCGTTGCCAACCGCAAGATGGAGGCGGCCGGGAACTGACCCCTGCCCCAACCAACGCTATGAAATCCCGGCACTTGTCACAAACAGGTGTCGGGATTTTGCTATTCGGGGCGGGAATAGGCAGCCCAAGTGCAACGAATCTTTTAGGGTCGCCGGAAACACTCTCGAAAAGGGTCAGAACATGGACCGCAAACTCCTCCTCATCATTCTGGACGGCGTCCCGTGGCGCAACTTCCGCCGGTTGTTCGGCAATCTCGAAGGTTGGGTCGATAGTGGTGAGGCCCGTGTGTGGAAGCTCCGCTCGGTCCTGCCATCGACTTCGGCCAGTTGCTATGCCTCGATCCACACCGGTGTGACCCCGCAGGAGCATGGTTGCACCGGCAACGGCAATGTCTTCCGCCTAAGCCACAAGGACGTGTTCAGCCAGGTCCGCCAGGCCGGAGGCGTTACCGGAGCCGTCACCCACAGCTATTGGTCGCAATTCTTCAACCGTCATCCGTTCGACTATGTGCGCGATGTAGAATATGACGAGCCGGACAGTAAGACCATCAATCACGGGCGGTTCCACAGCATGACCGGCTATGGCAAGGCCAACCAGATGACGCCCTGTGACGTCGATCTGTTTGCCACTCTGACGAACCTGTGCCTGCGCCATGGGTTGGACTATGGCATCCTGCACACCTGCACCTTGGACAGCATGGGTCATCGCTTCTTCCACGATTGTGAGGAAATGGATCATGCGTGCTTCGTGATGGATGAGATGCTGGCCCCCTTCATTCCGAACTGGCGCAAGCTGGGCTATGAGGTCATCGTCACCGCAGATCACGGGCAGGACGAACGCGGCCACCACGGCGGGCGGAGCCCGTTGCAACAGGAAACCGCACTGTATTATTTCGGCGAAGCAGAGGGCCCAGAGGCCGATTCCGTGGTCGACCAGCTACAGCTTGCCCCTACCATCCTGACCCTTATGGGCGCGCCGCTTGCGGACACGATGAAGGCCAAGCCCTTCCTGAGCTGATCAAAGCACTTCGCTGCTACATACGGCGACAGTAATGTCCTGAACTTGGGCAGGGCATTCTTGTTCTAATCCGGAACCCAGATCGGTTAGTCGTAGGACCAGATCCCCTGCCCCAGCGCCTCAATGGCGATGGAAATCCGTTCAAAACTATCCGCGGCGCGCTTGACCGAGGTTCGGGCGCGCAAATAGCCGTGGACAAGGCCCGGTTCGTTGATCCACTCGGCGCGCCCTCCGGCAGATTGGATCGCGGCACAATAGTCTGATCCATCATCCCTGAGAGGGTCACAATCCGCAGTGATAGCAACAGTCGGTGGCAAGCTCGAGAAGTCGGTATCCTGAAGCGGGGCAAAACTTGGATCACCGCTCGGGGCTGGCCCTCCGCATCTGACGGTTTCGTAGAACTTAATATCCTCAAGCGTCAGCAACGGGGCATGCGCGTGTTCGATATACGAGCCTTTGGACGTATCGCCGCCCAGCCCGGGGTAGATCAGGACCTGCCCCAAAATGTTCTCTAGCCGTCCCCGCGCGTAGTGAGCGACAGATGCAGCCAGATTGCCCCCTGCACTGTCACCAGCCAGGATCATCGGGTCGCCAAACTCTTCCGCTGCCCAGTTTACGGCAGTCCAACAATCCTGAAACTGGGCCGGATGCACGTTTTCGGGGCACAGGCGATAGTCGACTGCGACAATCCGATATCCGGTCTGTGCGCAAATCTCCGCGCAGACATCATCGTGGCTATCCAGCCCCCCAACGACGAAACCGCCGCCATGGAAATAGACGACGGTTCGTGTCGGTTGCCCTGCGGTATAAAGGCGGACCGGCACGCCATTGGCAGACAGGTCCTGCACTTTCACCCCTTCGGGTCGCGGCTGGCGAAAGTCCTGACACATCGCGTCATAAACCTTGCGCTGGTCTTCAATCGAAAGATCCACCGCATCGTCAGGATAGCTTTCAGCCGTGCGTCTTATGAACGCCCAAGTTTCCTCATCAATCAGACGTTCATAATCCATGTTCCCTCCCGGTTAGGCTGCCCACTCCCACGGCCGGGTATACGCGCCCAGCACTTTGCTGACATCGTCCTCGGATGTGCCGTTCGCGTCAAGCTGCGCGACAAGGCCACGCTTCTTGTCGTCGATGACCGAGACGACACGGGCGTCAACGCCAGCTTGCTCAAGCGCGCCATTGTATATCCGGGTGATCGCGTGCTTGCGCAGATCGGGTTTGAACACCTTACCAACCGCGGTCTTGGGCAATTCGGTCAGGATTGTCATGTGCTTGGGCTGAGCCGCGCGCTCATGAACATGGACCTTACAGAACTCCATCAACGCCTCTTCGGTGACCGAGGCCCCATCGACCAGTTCTACGAATGCGCAAGGCACCTCACCGGAATGGGCGTCGGGCTGACCGATGGCACCTGCGAAGGCCACGGCTTCGTGCCCCAACAGAGCCTCTTCGATTTCGGCAGGGTCAATATTGTGTCCGCCACGAATTATCAGGTCTTTCGCACGCCCGGTGATCCAGAGGTACCCGTCTTCGTCAAAGCGACCCAGATCGCCTGTGCGCAGATACTTGTCGTGGTGGTAAAGGTTCTCGTTCTTGTCGATCTCGGTGTAGGTATTACCTGCAAAGACACCTGGGTTTGATACGCAGATTTCGCCGATCTCATCCACCGCGCATTCCTTGGGGCCGTCCGGGCCGTCCTGCAGGATTTTGACATCGGTGTAGGGGAAGGGAATCCCGATCGAGCCGATCTTTTTCTCACCGTCCACGGGGTTGCACGAGACAAGGCAGGTGGCCTCGGTCAGGCCATAACCTTCGACGATGGTCACGCCCGTTGCCTCTTCGAACCGCCGGAACAGTTCCACCGGCAGCGGGGCCGAGCCGGAGAACGCCGTTTTCACCGAGGAAATATCAGCATCCACGGGTCGTTGCATCTTGGCCGAGATCGCGGTGGGCACGGTGATGATGAAACTGACCTTCCAACGTTCGATCAGCTTCCAGAAATTGTCGAACACGCCATCGCCGCGATAACCCTGAGGTGTCGGGAAGATCACATGCGCGCCCGAGGACACGGCCGCCATCCAGATCACATGCACGGCAAAGACGTGGAACATAGGCAGCGGGCACATGATGACGTCGTTTTCGTCGAACAACAGCGTATTGCCCAGCCAGCCATTGTAGATCAGGCCCGAATATTTGTGCTGCGCCACCTTCGGCATGCCGGTTGTGCCGCCTGTGTGGAAGTAACAGGCCACACGGTCCTCGGTACTGTCAGCGAAGGTCAGGGTCGTGGGCTGTTTGGCCAATTCCTGATTGAAGTTCTTATAGTCCGCATGCGCGAGCTTTGCCTTGTCGCCCATTTTTGGGCGCAGGAACGGGACAATCCAGGATTTCGGCGGTGTCAGATAGCGGTTCAGGTCAATCTCGAGAATGGTGTTGACCTTGGGCGCATGGCGCACAGCCTCTTCCACCTTCTGCGCCACATCCGTTTTCGGGAAGGACTTGAGCGTGACGACAACCTTGGCACCCGTCTCGCGCAGGATGGCAGCGATCTGCTCCGGCTCGAGCAGCGGGTTGATCGGGTTCACGATGCCAGCGACGGCTCCGCCCATCAGGGTCACTAGCGTCTCGTTACAATTTGGCAGGATATAGGCCACGACGTCGTTTTCGCCGATCCCGAGCGATCGGAACAGGTTGGCCGCCTGATTGACCTGCGCCAAAAGGTTGGACCAAGTCAGCGTCTCGGCCTTGTCATTCGGACCTGAAAACAGCTGAAAACTGACCGCGTTGTGGTTTGGAAATTTCTCTGCCGTGCGCGATAGCAGCTGGTGGAACGTCACCGGCAGGTCGCGGTCCTCCCATGCCATTTCCTGTTCAATACGCGCTTTGTCTTCCTTGCCAACAAAGGCCATGTGGCTCCTCCCCGTGTTTTATTCTCCCGCGCGCCACACGCGGAGTGATCTTACCTCAGATGGGATCACAACCTTGGCGGCGCAAGCAAGGGCTTAGCGAGGGAAAAGTTGAAAATGTAGAATGACGCTACGGCGAAACGGCGATTGCCGGAGCGTCACTTTATTCCGCAGCGACGCCGTCAGTGAACTGAAGACGGGCCAAACGGGCGTAAAGCCCATCTTGCGCCACCAGATCGTCATGCGTGCCTTGGGCGACAATGCGACCGGCCTCCAGCACGACAATGCGGTCTGCCTTTTTCACAGTAGCCAGCCGGTGCGCCACGATCAGGGTCGTGCGCCCGGCGCGCATCTGATCCACCGCGCCCTGCACAGCCCTTTCGCTTTCTGCATCCAGCGCCGAGGTCGCCTCGTCCAGCAACAGAACAGGCGCATCCCGCAAAATGGCGCGTGCAATAGCGATCCGCTGTTTCTGCCCGCCGGACAGCATCACTCCCCGTTCGCCAACGAAACTGTCATAGCCTTCGGGCAGTGCCGCGATGAAGTCGTGCGCAGCAGCAGCGTGCGCGGCGGCTTCGACCTCCGCGTCCGAGGCATCCAGACGGCCAAAGCGGATATTATCACGAGCCGAGGCGGCAAAAATAACCGGATCCTGCGGGACCAGCGCCATATGCTGGCGGAAATCTGCCCGGTTCAGGTTTTGCAGATCCATCCCATCCAGCATCACGCGCCCCGAGTTCGGGTCGTAGAACCGCTGGAGCAGTTGAACAACAGTTGTTTTGCCCGCGCCAGAGGGGCCAACGAAGGCAACCGTCTCGCCGGGACTAACCTGCAGGCTGAGCTTGTCCAGCGCCACCACATCGGGCCGCGCAGGATAGCGGAAGGTGACCTCTTCGAACTTGATCTCTCCGCGCACCGGTTGCGGCAACGGTTTTGCTTGGGACGGGTCGATCACCGTGTCTTCGGCATTCAACAGCTCAACCAACCGTTCAGTGGCCCCTGCAGCACGCTGAAGCTCGCTCCAGATCTCGGACAGGGCAGCAACAGAGCCTGCCATGATGACCGAGTAGATGACGAACTGGATCAGAACCCCTTCGGTCATTACCCCGTTGCGCACGTCGTTGGCCCCCATCCACAGCACTCCAACGATGCCTGAGAAGACCAGAAAGATTACGATGACCGTCAGAATGGCCCGCGTCTGGATACGCCGCAGCGACACGATATACGAGGTCTCAGTCATATCGCCGAATTGCTGGCGGCTTGCGCGTTCGTGGGTGAAGGCCTGCACGGTCTGTACCGCGCCCAGCGCTTCGCCCGCGTTGCCCGATGAGGCCGCGATCCAGTCCTGATTCTCGCGACTGATGGCGCGCAGCCTGCGCCCCAACACCAGAATTGGCACCACAACGACGGGGATCAGCAGCAGAACCAGCGCTGTCAGCTTGGCCGAGGTCAACAGCATCAACACCAACCCTCCGACAAACATCAGCAGGTTGCGCAGGGCAATCGAGACAGATGACCCGATCACCGATTGAATCAGCGTCGTGTCGGTGGTGATCCGGCTGAGGACCTCTCCGGTCATGATGCGTTCGTAGAACTCGGGGCTCATGCCAATCACACGGTCAAAGACGGCCTTGCGGATATCGGCGACGACACGCTCTCCCAACCTGGTGACAAGCGCGTAGCGGATGCCTGTGCCCACGGCCAGAATACCGGCAATGCCCAGCGCGGCCAGGAAATACCAATCCAGCAGCTCTCCGTCCTGAATGCGGAAGTTGTCCACCACGCGGCGCACGGCCAGGGGCAATGTCAGGGTCATGCCAGCCGTCAGGACCAGCGCCAATGTCGCCCCCAGCATCAACAGGCGATACGGCTTCATAAACGGCCAGAGCGACGCCAAGACGCCCAGCTTTTTCGAGCCTGCTCTTTCTTCGCTAGCGCCCGGCGCGGATGCGGTGGTCGTGCTGGCTGTCTGTCTCGCCATGTGCGGCCCTTATGTCTTCACTGTGTCTTCAATGCTGAGTTGCTGTTTCTTGGCGATACTGGCCGGCAGGGTCAAGAAGCCGCGCGCAAAATGCCCAAAGGACAGGGCCATTTGACGCATAGATGTAGGGCTGAGTTGGAGCGGGTAGACGGAATCGAACCGACATAGCCTGCTTGGAAGGCAGGGGCTTTACCATTAAGCTATACCCGCTCAATGCTTCGCCTTCCTATGTGATGGCTAAGTGGGCGTCAAGAGCGAACCATAACTTGGGCAAATTGACCCGAAAGAAAGAGTTTTTCGTAGTTTGTGAGGAAGGTGTGAGCAAAGGCGTTCTCTTTGATATCGCAGGTGTTCTGTATCAGGGTGACAAGCCACTGGCGGGTGCTGCGGAGGCGGTTTCAACCTTTCGCGACACAGGGCGTCCGGTTCGCTTTCTAACGAATTCAACCCGACGACCGAAGCGTGTTATTCTGGATAAGCTACAAGGCTTCGGAATAGACGCAGATCCCGAAGAAATACTGACACCCGCTGCGGCAGCTTGTGCCTGGCTAGAGGAAAACGGTCTTGCGCCACATCTTCTGATCCATCCAGATCTGGAAGAGGATTTTGCAAAGTGCTCGAAATCTGGCCCCAAAGCGGTAGTGGTTGGAGATGCCGGCCGCAATTTTACGTATGAACGATTGAACGTAGCCTTTCGCCTGATCCAAGACAGGGCTCCCTTTCTTGCATTGGCGTCGAACAGAGTGTTTCGCGATACAGACGGCGAATTGAGTCTGGATGCCGGCGCTTTCGTCCGGGCGATTGAGTATTCGAGTGGAACGAATGCTCTTCTGTTTGGAAAACCATCGCCAGCGTTTTTCCACTCTGCCGCGCGAAGCATGGGGCTGGAGCCTGCTGAGGTAACAATGATTGGCGATGATGCCGAAAGCGATATCGCGGGCGCTTTGAAGGCGGGCTTGCGCGCGGCCATACTGGTCCGAACCGGAAAATACCAAACTGGCGACGAGGCGCGCTATGAACCGCGACCCACTGCAACCGCAGACGGTGTCCGTGCCGCTGTGGAACTTTTCACCGAAGGGCGCGATTGAAAGCGCCCGAAGGAGCATTGCACCGATGGGAACCGGCACACACAAACAGATAAGGTCAGTGCGGTAAACTTCGGCCCGAATAAGCTTTGATTTCAAACTTGGGTTGGCACACGACCCGCGGCGGGTCAGAACAGTCGAGCAAAATGAGGGCTTCTGCAAGTTCCGCCAGGGGTAAAAGAGGACACTGAAGTTCTCCGCGGACGGCCCGTGGCCGACATTCAGCACGGCATAGAATTTCCGCGGGCACGGTCCACTTTGCTTACATTCACTGCAAATGCAAATTCTCGACATCTGCGAATTCACAGGATGCGGACTGTGCGGCCATCCGCATTTTCACTCCGAAGGACCATAGCAGACCTTCGAAACGAGACTTTGCAAACCCAGAGGTTCGCGGCCCTACTTTCATCAAACTCTAATTTGCAACTCCACTAGATTTCTGTAAGCGCCTCAGCGATTTTGTCTGCGAGTACTTCAGGCTGGTCAACGCTCGGCCAATGTGTGGCGTTTTCTAAGATGAAATGTTTCATCTTGTTTTCTTCTAGCCAACGGACAGTGTCTTCGGGACAATTATCGGGATTGTACAAATATGTAACGTTAGCTGCGTGTTGCAAAACTTCACCTGGTACGTGATCTGATGAAAACTTCCGGGCGTCAATGCCGAGCTGCCAAAGCGCTAAAGGATCAGCTTTTGAGACTTCGTCGCTATATCTTCTTATGATCGGTTCAGACTTCGCCATTTCATCTAGCCGCCCTAGAAACGCTTTGCGAAACTCTGCCGGACTAGCGTAGTCGGCCGCTGTCCCGGAAAAATAGGCATCCGCGGCTGTAATATTTCCTTCCAGAGAAACGATTTTAGTCAAAGGGCAGTCTGCCCGGCGGGCGGCCAAGGAAGCTATGATCGAGGCAACTGAATGGGCGACGATAGTTTCGGCCTCATGCTTTGTTGCTTCATTTGACACGTATTGCGCGAGGGCTTCGAGTGTTGTTCCCTCAGCGAGAGGCGCAGCGCCAAATCCTGGAAGATTGATGGGCAACAAACGATGGCTGAAAGCAAGATGTGTCTCAGTCAATCCGTCAAACATGCTTCCATTGTCGCCGAAGCCGGCAACGAACAAAATGATCGGCCGATTGTCACGCACCCCTTTGAATTTCCTTGAGTTTTCGGTACACATATCAATCTCCTGAACTCTGCGGGGCGCGCAAAGCAGGGCTCCAACGTGCAAGCTACTTTGTATAAAAAAGGCTGTTTGCGGTGTATCGGGAGCTTTCTGCAATTCCTATGGGAAGGACCTCAGCCGCAGTATTTTCGGACCTCGGTATCCCGAAGCCCCGTGGCTACAAGCATGCATCTGTTACGGGCTTCGTAGTAATAGCCGCGGGCATACCACATGACCGCTTCGGGCTCATTTTCATCCGAAACCATCCAGGCGCCGCGCAGGTATTTCACGGCGTATGTCAGATTGGTCTGAGCGTCCAAGAGGTCGGAAGGCTGTCCACGAAATCCCATCTGGCGCGCTGTGGCAGGTAGAATCTGCATCAGCCCGTAGTAGGGGCCATTTCGGGCACTGGGGCGGTAATCACTTTCTCGCTGGATCACTCGGTGTACAAGGCTCCGCGGCACACCGTTTGCGTCCGCAGTTTCATTGATCATCACTCGCAGCTCAGGGGTCTCACCGGGATAAAGCCGGGTTAATGGCTCTGCGGGTTGATTGCTACAAGCGGCAAGAAATAACGCACCAACAATGAACGTGTTTCGCATCAGAATTCTCTTCCCATCAACTGTACGATTCATCAGCTCTCAACTGCGATTGAATTTCAATATCCCAGAAAATTGTTGAGCGGCTTTTGGCCCGAATTGATTTGGCATCTAATACCGACGATGCACTCTCTTTTCAGTAACAATGTGCCTCTTTTTCTGACGCTCACGCAAAAATACAAACAGTCCTGACCCCAAGATCAGTGCGATACCAATGGCGACAGGCAGGTTTGGGAGTTCTCCCCAAATGACCCATCCCCAGAAAACGGCCATAGGAAGACCGACGTATTCAAATGGCGCCACCGTCGCCGCGTCTGCCATGCGGTAAGCCTGGCCGAGGCAATACCCGATGATTGCAGAATTGAATCCGAGCCCAATAAACAACCAGCGGTCAGTCCCTTCGGGCCAAACCCAGGCACGCAGCAAGAAGATCAAGCTTTCGTTTTCAAACGCGCTCGCAAAGCGCCCATCCCCTGCCACTGACCAGAACAAAAGACTGACAACGATAAAGCACGCCTGAATGTAAACAGCCATTGCTGAGGCCTTGGACTTTGCGCCCAAGAAACGAGTCATCACGTTGTTGAGGGCATAGGTGAACGCAGCAAGAACCGGAAGGGTATACATCAACAAACTTACTTCACGCTCGCTACCGGCCTCCCAGGGGCGGGTCATGATCACAACGCCCAAGAAACCCACAAGCACGGCGCCAATCCGCATCAGCCCAACTTTTTCGCCAAGCAATGGAATACTCAGCAAAGTGATCATCAAAGGGGCTACGAAGAAAACAGCCGTGGCTTCAGCCAGGGGCATTACCGCGAGGGCTGTAAAGAAGGTCAGATTGGCTACGACAATCAGCAGACCGCGCAGAAGGTGAAGTCCAGGCTGATCGGTTTTCAGGATGCGCCAACCGCCCTCCATCCGGACTAGGGCAAAGCTAAATCCGATTCCGATCAACGATCTTGCAAACACCATCTGGTGCAAGGGGTAACCGCCAGACAGGAATTTAATCAGCATATCATTGATAGAAATCGCCAATATACCGATCAGTACGAACGCAATACCAACTGTCGGGTTTTGTAATTTTTGTACCGGTGTCATGGTGTGCCCTTTCATTGGGCCACTACCATGGGTCAGGGGATAGATCACGTCGCTTTGCGACACGGTAAGTCGCGCAGCCTTGTCCAACTTAGGTCTTGTGCGTAGCTTTTGGAGCCATGTGCAACCTCTACTCCAACACCATCCCGGCCACAGCGATGCGCCAGCTGTTTGACGTGGCCGTTGAACGCGACAGGCTGGGGAATGCGGTACCATTGCCAGCCATCTACCCAAAGCACTTAGCCCCTGTGGTCAGGAAAGGCGACGAAGGTAAGCGTGAGTTGGTCCCGCTGAGCTGGGGCTTTCGTACGACAAAGAAGTCAAAGAAAACCGGCGCAATTATTCAACCGGGTGCCTGGAACAACGCACGTGATGACAAGGTGCGATCAAACGGTTTGTGGAAACAGAGCTTTGAAGAGAGGCGTTGCCTTGTTCCGGCTAGTTCGTTCTGTGAGGCTCAAGGAAGAAACCCTGCCACCTACCACTGGTTCGCCCTGAAGGGCGATGAAGACCGCCCGCCATTCGCATTTGCGGGTTTGTGGCAAAACTCGCGGTACCAGGGCGAGGAAGGGCCCGAGGAGGTTGTAACCTACACCGTCATCACCACGACGGCCAATGAACTGGTAAAGCCCATACACCCGCAGAGAATGCCCGCCATCCTCAAGCCGGAGGACTATGAGCAATGGATGGATGGCAACGCGGATGACGCATTCGAACTGCTGGAGCCCTTAAATTCGAACGAAACGCAAATTGTTCGGTCTGGCGAAGGTGAGAAGTCGGATCCAGCAGGAAGATTGCCGTGAAAATCGTATCGGGTGGGCAAACTGGCGTAGACTTGGCTGCACTTGAGTTCGCTATCCAACGCGGTTTGAGCTACGGCGGCTGGGTTCCCAAAGGTCGCATCAACGAAGCTGGCCGCATTCCAGAGCGATACTCAGGTCTAACGGAAGCACCTTCGCCAGAACCAGACGTCAGAACCCGGCTCAACGTCGGTTCAAGCGACGCGACGCTTATTCTGACAGATGGATCAGAAAGCCCCGGCACGAACTATACTCATCAAGTCGCAATTGAGGTAGGAAAACCGGTTTTGAGTATCGCGCTTGCAGATAAAAACCGTCTAGAAACTGAGCGGGTTCGGCAATGGGTCGCATCAATCAAGCCTTCGGTTCTCAACGTTGCCGGACCACGTGAGTCCGAGGCACCTGGGGTAAGTTTGAAGGCGTTTGCTTTCCTGAGCGATGCTTTTTCGACCACCTAGGCCAGTTTCTCACACGCCCGAAGTTCTTAAAGGGCTGACCGGTAAACCCGACGGTATTAACAACTCCTACGGTCCAATGATCGAAAATTCCATACTGCCACAATTGAGGTAGCGAAGAATGTCTTGTGACGCGATATGGCAAGATAGATGTCTGCTAAATCATTTCATTTTCACTATTTCCATGCTCAGTGTGTTTCGGAGTTCACGTGAATATTTCCTGATGTCCGACACCAACACTTGCCGAGGGTATATTTCTTGACCACCGACCGGCCCACATGGCTTATTTTTGCACCCGGTATATTTGTGGCGGTGTGGTCAACAGGCTATGTCGGTGCCAAGTTCGGCCTCGGCTATATAGAGCCGATGACTTTCCTTGCACTGCGCTTTGCCTGTGTAGTGGTAATTATGGCCGGGCTGTTTGCCATCCTGCGCCCACCGCTGCCAAAATCACCTAAAGAGTGGATGCACTTGGCCATCGTTGGTTTTCTGCTGCAGGCGATGTATTTTGGCATGTGTTACATGTCCTTTGACGCAGGTTTGTCGGTTGGAACACTGGCCCTTATCCTCGCTATGCAGCCCATTTTGACCAGCCTGATCGCGCCGCGTTGGGCAGGTGAAAGTGTGAACTGGCGGCAATGGGCCGGATTGGCCCTTGGCTTGACGGGGGCGGTTCTTGTCATTACTGCAAGGTCGGAGGTAGCTTCACCCCCACTGTTTGGTTTTCTTTTCGCCGCACTCGCCCTGATCGGGATTACCGGCGGCACCTTGTGGGAGAAACGCTTCGGAGTTTCGCACCATCCTGTCACTGCAAATTTGGTCGGGTTTACAGCGGGCTTGTTGGGGGTTGCGCCATTCATGGTCGCCTTTGAAACCATGCAAATCAGTTGGACTTGGCAGCTTATTGCGTCGCTGGTCTATCTCATCACTGCAAGTTCACTCATCGCCGTTGGCCTGTTGCTTGCCATGATCCGCGCCGGGGAGGTTTCGAAAGTTTCCGCGCTCTTTTTTCTAGTCCCACCGGGAGCGGCGGCTGTTGCTTGGCTGGTCCTCGGAGAAGTTATGCCGCCGATTGCTTGGGTTGGGATGGTTGTCGCTGGATTTGGCGTCTTCTTGGCGACTAGTAAATCAAAGAAAACGTCCTGAGAGACATCGAATTTTCTGGACGCAAAACAACACCTATCATCAAATAAATAATCGACCGCTTGGACGAGATAAGTACTCAAAGTTGAACTTGGTGCAATTCTCACGAATTGGCGCTTTATCCGCAAAGCAGACATTCTCTGATTTCTGCTGAACAGCAGCATTGAGCCCAAAGCGGACACGCGCTCAAACTTGGCTGGGCTAAAATTATCCCTCAACCGTCTATTTGACTGATCGGTTGCCAGAATCGCAGTCTTAGGTGATCCTTCAAGAAATCGAAGGATCGCAATATGTTTAGGTTTCTATTAATTGCATTCGGTATTTGCGTATCTACTTTCACGTTAGCGCAAGAGTCGTCCGAAGATGTAGCGGCAAAAGACGATAACTCAGCGACCTCGTCCAGCCTGCTCACTGACGCTGAGTTGCAGACATTGGTCGCCCCGGTTGCTCTCTATCCCGACACGTTGCTCATACAGATATTTGTCGCGGCCACCCAGCCATTGGAAATTGTTAAGGCTGAGCGGTATTTGCTGGATAACGCCGACCGCGACCCCGTTGAACTAGAGCCGGGAATCGAAGCAATGGGATGGGATCCTTCTGTCAGTGTGTTGGCGACGGCTTTTCCTGAAGTTGTTGGTCAGATGGCCACCCATATCGACTGGACCGAGACAGTCGGCACAGCCATGTTGGCCCAGTCCGATGATGTGATGGATGCGGTACAGGTCATGCGGGATCAGGCAATTGACAGCGGCGCTCTTGTTTCAGGTCCCGAGCAAACTGTCGAAGTGTCTGACGACGACACAGTAGTAATTACACCGACAGAACCCGAAACAGTATACGTCCCACAATACAATCCCGAGACAGTTTATACTGGCCCGTCAACCGGGGATGTTGTGGGCGCGGCACTACTGACTTTTGGTGCTGTTGCCTTGATCGACGAAATTTTTGACGACGACGATGATTGGTACGACTACTGGGGGTGCAGAAATTGCGGTGGTTGGGGCGGTGGTCCGATTTATAGAAATCCAAACATCGACATAGACGTCGATGGCAACGTCAATATCGGCAATGATATAGATTTAGGTGACCGAACGGATATCGGATGGAACCCCGATCCTGACCGGCAACAGGAGGCCCGGAACAAAATAGCGGACCATAAAAGACCTGAAGGTGGCCGTGGCGACTTGCCGGTTAACCGTCCTGATGGTCGCACAGATGAACTGCGTGCAAAGTTGAGCCGAGAATCTGGTGCTGCAGATATTAGCCAGGACCGCGGGGCGGCCGCAGCTGTGGTTGGTGCCGGTGCTGGGGCTGTAGCAGGCGGGGCTTTAGCGAATCGGGGCAACGCTAATCGGGACAAGGCCGCCGCAAAGCAACAGGCCATTGATCGTACCAAACGTCCAGATGCAACGAAAAAGCCAGTCGCACAACGACCGCAAACCTCTAAGAAGCCGCAGGCGAAGAAAGCCGCATCGACACAAGGCAAGCCTAGGGCATCCAAAGGGCAAGCGATGGAGAAAAAAGCGTCCGGTAGCAGAACTCAAAGCGCGTCCAAGCGTGGACACGCCGCCAAAGGCACGCGGAGACGGTAAGATGCGGAGATTAGTATTTACAATTTTGTTGCTCGCCGGGACTTCAAGCCCGGCCTTCTCTGACGGAGCCAGCTTTGATACGCCGCAAACCGCACTGGATGCTTTTGTTGATGCGTTGAAGGCTAATGATCAGAGCAAGCTGATCAAAATTTTCGGGCCTGAAGCCGAGGATCTGGTTGGAACGGGTGATCCGGCGGAAGATCAAGAAAGAAGGCAGGAAGTGCTGCGCATGTATGCCGAGGGGTATCGTTTCCGGCCTGAGGACGATGGCGTTGTACTTCTTCTGGGTGAAGACGGTTGGCCTTTTCCTATCCCAATTCTGCGTAAAGATGACGGTTGGCGCTTTGACCTGGAGGCTGGGATCGATGAACTTTCAGCTCGTGAAATAGGCTTGAATGAGTTGGAAGTGATCGAATTGCTTGAGGCCTATGTTGACCTGCAGGCAGCTTTCCGGCTTGTGGACCATAACGGGAATGGCGTTATGGAATTCGCTCAGACGATCATTTCTGATCCCGAAGAGCAAAACGGACTATTCTGGCCTGGTAAAGACAGCTTTGTCGGTGCAGCGCTCGCCCGCGCTGCAGCTTCGGGGTGGAGTGACGGTCAGGCCGACTATGAAGCCGAGCCGTTTCTTGGCTATTATTACACAATCCTGCAAGAGCAGGGCCCTAACGCTCCTGGGGGTGCCTACCCTTATTTCGTCGGGGATCACTTCGTTGCAGGACATGCCTTGCTGGCAATACCGGCAGACTACGGAGAAACTGGTGTCCATTCCTTTCTGGTTGGCGAAAACGGCATAGTCTACGAGGCAGATTTTGGCACGGAAACACTCAGTATTGCAGCTGAAATTACTGCATATGATCCAGACACGAATTGGTCACCGGTCGAGTAATATTTGGATTGATAGTGGCGCTTAAGCTCTGCTGCTTTGCTGAGGCCACTATTTGCGGATCGTGTGACAAGCTTCAGTTCGATGGTTACGTGTAACCGAACTGGTTCAGCCTGGATCGCTCTTGCAACACACATTGTGACTGCGAGCAAATTGCCCATCTCACGGTTTGATCCATTCTTCTGCCTTAACACGTTTAAACTGAATGATCGGATAGTTCGCAGAGCGGTCTTTCATCTGAAATTGCCGAATGACTGCTGTGAGCCCATAGCGAACGATGCTGCTCGATGCCCCAATGTCAGCATTGCGGAGAAAGCAGACTTTGCAAAGTTCATCCAAATACGCGTTTTTGGATACTATTAGGTAGTCAGAATACAGTGCTAAGACCCGCGCTCTTGATAGGTTTTTGTTGCGGCTGTCATCATATTTGTGACCCCGGTTTTTCCAACCCGGGGTCACAGTTGGATACGCGAGTACTATTCGGCTGGCATCGTTGATGTTTCTGGATCAATCGTTGATGCGATGCCTGCAGCTTCGCGGCGCCCGTCGTTCCAAATCGCTTTGATCAACGCAATACACATCAGCGCCATAACAATCGAGAAAGGTAATGCACCGATCACCATGGCTGTCTGGATTGCCCCTGTTCCACCAGAGATTAGCAAACCGCCAACGACCAATGCCAGCGCTGCACCCCAGAACATGATGTGCGGGCGAGCCTTGGGCCCTTCGTCACCAGCGGCGTTGATTGTGTTCACGATCAGGACTGCCGAGTCAGCGGAAGTTACTAGAAACGTCATCAAGAGGATCACGATCACCACTGCCATTGTCCAGGCAAGGAATTCCGCTATTGGCGCGAGCATGTACGTCGTCATGGCGAAGATCTTGTCCCCATTGGCTGCGTCCAGAATCACGCCATTCGCACCGCCATTCAGTTCCAGGTCGATGGCCGTACCACCGGCCCACGCAAACCAGACAAAGCACATAAGCGAGGGTACGATCATTGCGCCCAGCACAAATTCACGGATGGACCGACCGCGCGAGATGCGCGCCAGGAACAACCCGACGAAGGGTGCGAACGCAATCCACCAAGCCCAGTAAAACACCGGCCACCAGCCCTGCCACTGTGCTAATAGGAAAGCCTCGGAGCCCTCAACGCCATCTGATGCGTAAACATTGAAGCTGAGCCAAGGCAAAGCGATCAAGTAATCCCAGATACCGACAAAGAAGGCCTTGGCGCCAAAGAATGTCGCTCCAAACAGGATGAAGAATCCCAGCAAGAAGATCGACAAAGCCATGTTGATGTTTGACAGCCACTTAATACCTTTGCCCACACCGGACAGAGCCGACAGCGTCGAGGCCCCCATAATGACCAGCAAGGCAACGATGATGCCCAGCGTCGTGGCAGACCCGTCTGCATTGGCCAATCCACCAATGCCGATACGGGTCAGACCCGCCACGAATTGCTCGACGCCAAAACCTAATGTCTGTGCCACGCCGAGGATTGTCGCAACAACGGCCACGATATCAATCAGGTGCCCGAGGTTACCTGACAGTGCTTTACCAAAAAGCGGTGTCAAGGATGAGCGGATCGTGAGCGGAAGCCCCCGGCGATAGCTGAAGAATGCCAGTGCAAGACCAGCAATCGCGTAGCACGCCCAAGCGCCCAATCCCCAATGTAGGTAGGACCACACGTAAGCGGTGCGCACATTGTCTGCATCTAGAGCTGTAGTGACCCCCTGAATAACTGAAGGGTTGTTCTTGAAGTGGGCTACGGGTTCTGCAACTGCCCAGGTCAACATCCCAACACCGATCCCTGCACCGAACATCATCGAGAACCAGGAGAAATTTGAGAACTCCGGCTTTTCACCTTCGACACCAAGGTTCAAACGTCCCGCAGCTGGCCAGATGGCCAAACCAATACAGACGATAACAAATCCGGTTACGACCCAGATGTACCAAGCCGCAAACTGCGCCAGAATAGCTGCGTTCCAATCGCCTAGGATTCTGCCAGCCTGGGTTGGCCAAACGATACACCAGACGACCAACAAACTGATGATGATCTTACTGATAACCGTGACGTTTACACTGAACCCCCGATAAAAACCGTTATCAGCGGTCTTAATCGGAAGCTCTGAAAGAGGTGGCTTTATCGCCATAGTCAACTTCTCCCTGTTTTGGTTGTTGTAGTGGGGCTGTCCGCTAGATTTGGTCCGACAGCCAAATTTCCTAGGAACCAGTGAACCCAACGATGCACAAAAACACGTCGTCAACCTCAACGGGTCTGAAGAGTTACAACGTTCTAAAATTATTAGATTCTTTGAGCCTGCGTACGCATGTAAGCTTCGTTAGTCGGCTGGCTGTCCGAGCCTATGGCCGTGGCTTTGTTTTGTTATCGTTGGCTCCCGTGTTGCTTTCACAGGGCTGCACTCGCGCCCATTGGCATAGTTTTTGGTATAATTCTTCTTTCTTTTGCAGTAGCTGAGTAATTATGGATGACATTAATCGAGTTAATACCAATCTAAGCCGGAACCTCGTGGCGCTCTATGCGTTCGAAATGGTCGCAAAGCATGGAAACTTTACGAGTGCGGGAGACGCTCTCGGGTTGACCCAGTCCTCTATCTCTCAACGGATAAAGGGTTTGGAGGTGGATCTGGGTGTCGTCCTCTTCAAGAGGGAGCACCGGGGCGTCTCACTGACATACGAGGGTTTGAGGCTTTTGAACGTGGTCAGACCAGCAATGACTCAGATGAACTATGCGGTAAACTCTTTACTGGAACGCAAAACTAAACCCAGTGTTCGAATCTCAGCCGATTTTGCTTTCTCAACATTCTGGTTGCTGCCTCGTCTTGGTTATCTCCGGGAGGAAATCGGGGATGAAATTGAGTTTCAGATTCTGGCTTCGAATGTGCCGCCCAGTTTGGATGATACTGATTGCGACATTCGTATTCATGTTGCGCCCAAAGACCAGATCAAACCTGATGAAATAATGGTCTTGGAAGAGGTTGTAGCTGCTGTTTGCACTCCTCAGCTGTTAGAGAAGATCGGGCCAATCCAAAATCCTTCAGACTTGCTCAATGTTCAACTCTTGAGTCTGTCAAAACCCGCAACCGCGGCGTGGCAAACCTGGCAAGGATGGTTTGATAGCTTAGGCGTAACGGGCGAAAGAAAGAAAAACTACATTAGCTTCAACAACTACGACATGGTCACCCAGGCCGCTTTGTCAGGTGAAGGCGTTGCATTGGGCTGGATTGGATTGATTGATGATCTGCTCAACAAGGGTTCTCTTGTGACTGTTACGGACGATCTCGTTTTCAGCGATGCCGGTTATGTGATGTCACGGAGCCATACCAACTCGGGCCGAGGACCCAGGCTTGTGTTCGACTGGATCGCGGACCAAGTTCTCGCAACATCTTCGAAATAGGATGTCTTTGAGTTGTTCAGCCAGCCTTGCCACAAAGTCAGATCATTTCGAAGACTACGGCAATACAATAACAACTTGTGGCGGTATTGAAAGCTTACTTTCTTCACGCTTTGCGGTATTGCAAGGTCTGGTCGCCAATGTCGGTTACGGGCTGGATGCGGACTCTGCGACGATGAATGCGAACCGCCGCTTGTCCGCATAGCAGACATTCTCTGATTTCTGCGGAACAGCAGCATTGAGCCCAAACTTACCCATGCTGCGCTGGGTCCAAATGACAATCTTGGTGCATAAGCGGACCTTCGTCAGAAGGTGCTTCCCGCGAGTTCTTGTTAGGATCGGGAGGCAAGGATTGGTGCCTCCCGTGAATTGATTTCTACTGTGACATCCCGCCTTCGGTCGAGATTTGTTCTTCAACGTGACCTTGGTTGGTGACGTCCGAACCCCGTGGAGGATAGTCCTTGAACGTAGAAAGGTGGTTTTGAACGATTTTGGCCGCCGGCCCAAATGCCCACATCTTGTTGCCCATCCAGCGGGTGTACATCCCGGATTCCTCGGCCGCTTTTTCGTAAGGATCACGACGCAGGTTGAACAGCAGGGGTGCGTTCAGTTCTTCCTTGGGGCCAGCCCAGCCTTCGGATTGGATCGTGAAATGGGCTTTCCAGTCACCATGGCGTACGGCTTGCAGGTCCGGTCCTTCGTAGTAGATGATCTCGTCCCGGTTGCTCTCGCCCTCACCAGTCAGGAAAGACAATTGGTTGTATCCATCGAGATGCACCTGATAGCCTTGGTAGCCATCCAGCAATGATCCAGTCAGATCCTCGGGCCCTCCGGCGGCAGCGACGAGGGTGGGCATCCAGTCAAGTCCGGCAAAAATACCGTTGCTCACTGTTCCGGCAGGGACTTTTCCGGGCCAGCGAATGATGGCTGGGACGCGGAAGCCGCCTTCCCATGTTGTGCCCTTTTCGCCATGGAACGGCGTTGTTCCACCGTCGGGCCAAGTCATGGTTTCGGGGCCGTTGTCAGACGTAAAGACAACAATTGTGTTGTCTGAGACGCCAAGTTCGTCCAACCGCGCCATGACTTTGCCTACGTTGTCGTCCAGCTCTTTCATCACGACGTCCTGCAAACCGCGCCCTTCGCCCAGCATGGCCTCGTATTCGGGGCTCAGATGGGTCCAGACGTGCGCCCGCGCCGGGGCCATCCAGACAAAGAACGGCGTATCGCTGTCGACTGCGCGGTTGATGAAGTCCAGCGTGTGGGCTGTCACTTCGTTGTCCAGCGTCTTTTGCCGTTCAGGCGGGGCCGGGCCATCGTCGATGATGCGTTGCTTGCCAACCAAACCCCAGCGCGGGTCCACAGTTTCATCGACTGTATCCGTAGCATACGCGTGAATGATGTTCCGAGGGCCAAACGTGTCATTGAATTTCTGATTTTTCGGCCAGTCCGGGTCGGATGTGTATTCCATCGCGTTCAGATGATAGAGCCAGCCCCAATATTCATCAAAACCCTTCACCGTTGGCAGGAATTTGTTCATATCACCTAGATGGTTCTTGCCGAATTGACCGGTCGTGTAACCCAGAGATTTCAGCATATTGGCCAAGGTTGGATCATCCTCGCTCAGACCTTTTTCAGGGTCTCCAGGCAGGCCGACTGTGTGCATTCCGGTGCGAACCGGCAATTGTCCGGTGATAAAGGCGGATCGCCCAGCGGTGCAGCTTGGCTGGGCATAATAGTCCGTCAAACGCATGCCGTCGGCGGCCAGCTGATCAAGATTGGGGGTTTGGATGCTCTTCACGCCTTGATGATAGCTGCCAAGACTGGCCCAGCCGACATCGTCGGCCATGATGACAAGGATATTGGGATGGTCGGTTCCGGCCAAAACCGGCATGGCAGAGACCGTCGCCGTGGCCAGCGTGGCGGAAACCGCAATAGATCGAAGAATGAACATTATTACCTCTGTGGACGTGGAAGACGATATCGATGGTGGGAATATCGAAGGGTCCATCAGGGATAGCGATTGAGAGTTTCTTGTCGCAACAGAGCTTTACCATGATTTCATATTGTGAAAACTAAAACACAAAACCTGAAACAAGTAGACTGTATGATGAACGAAAACGCTTTGACCGCCTTTCTCACATTGGCTGAAACCGGCAGCTTCCAAAACGCCGCTCGTGCGATGGGTGTATCCAACGCGTCCTTGTCCCGCTATGTCGGGCAGGCTGAAGAACACACGGGACTTGTTTTGTTCCATCGCAGCCGAAACAGCAGCACGTTAACACGCGCGGGGCAGGAGTTTTTGCCAATCGCTCAGGCGCTGCGCGAAGACCTGAACCGCTATACGACCCGTGTGGCCGGTTTGCGTGAAACCGGGCCGGGTACTTTGCTGATTGGTTGCGGGCCGCTAACCACAAGAACTTTGATCCTGCCAGTCTTGCGCGCCGTACGAAGGGCAATGCCTGACCTGCGCTTCCGAATTCTGGTGAGTGCCTATGCACGTCCGCTCGACTTATTGCAGTCAGGGGAATTCGACGTGTTCCTTGGCGATCTAACCTACACACCTGAAGCCGAAGATGTCGAGATCATGGTGATGGAGAAACAACCCATCCAGTTTGTTGCTCATCGAGATCATGAGATTCACCAGCGCGGCCCGCAAACCATGGCAGGCATATTCGATTTTCCCTTTGCATCACCCCATCTCCACAAACATTGGAAAGCCGCTTTGACAAAAGCACTTGGTAACGGTGCCGAGGCTGTCGAAAAGGTCAATGCACAGCCACATATCGAATGCGACGACTACAACCTCTTGACCGGACTGTTGGCGGAGCCTGACTTCATCGTGGGAGGTATGCCGGACACGTTCGCGGAGCTAATCCGTGCAAAAGCTGTCAAACCCGTGTCGATGAAACAGAACCTTACATGGAACATTTGCGCAGCGCGCAAGTCGCAGAACACGTCTGCCGCGGTTGAGTTGGTTTGGAATGAACTTGCCAAGTATCGTGCGTGATCCGTGGCAGGAGGCACAGGGAGACCTGTAGCTGAAGCATTTTTCTGGCCCAAATGTAGGTCGTTTTCTTAGGCTCGGTAGAATTGCCGAAGTTCCGCATAGGTTCCCAGAGCAGCTTTTTGAATGCAATTGACCAACGGCAGCAAAGTCCGCAATTCGGACGTCCGCTGTAACTTGCTTGAACGTCTACTTTGCGGACAAAGCCGCCTTATGCTCATCGCTTTCTGGAAACTGGTGTCACACCGAAGAGGACCTTCGTTTCGAGCTTTAAACGCTCCGAGATGCGTACGAAGCGGGCATTGCTCAAGGCGACTATCGCACAGTATCTGCCATCCGTCGCTTGCGACTACTAAACTGTCCTACCAGAGATTAATTCGCAGTCGTCAACCGCCCCGTGGCCCAAACACAAGGGGCTAGACACCAGAGCTGAAGCGTGGCTGGATTGCTTAGAGATTATCTAGTCGGACGCAGATCCCCAATATGAAAAGAAATGCAAACAAGCTTTTGGCAACTTCCGCTATTGCTATCGCTCTTTTGGGGTCTGGTGCGGCACATACCACTCCTACACAACCTGCAAGCACACGGGCTGGTGCGTTCTGGGATGAAACCGTTGAGGCTGTAGATAGAAGCCCTTGGATATTTGAAGGTACAAATGTTTTTGGCGAATTAGCACGAGTTCCACCGTCAGATTGGGTACGTACTTTGGAAAAAGCGGCATACCCAACTGAGCTTGAGACTTTTGTTTTCACAGCTAGCAATAATGATGAACAGAACATCAACGATTGGTTGCATCAAACGCATACCGATAGCTTTTTGATTTATCACGATGGCAAATTGGTCGCTGAAAAGTACTTCAACGGCATGAGAGCTGATACGCCTCACCGCATTCACTCGATCACCAAGACAGTGTTGGGTATGGCAGCAGGGCTGGCGGTTGAGGCGGGAGAATTAGATCCTAAGAAGCTGATCACCGAATACCTGCCAGAGTTGGAAGGCCCAGCATTCAAAAATACAACGGTTAGACACCTACTTGATATGACCGCTGCTGTTGATTGGAACGATGCTTCTAGCGGCTACTTAGACGATGCCGGTGATCTGTTCTGTGCGTTTGGTCAGGACCTCTCTGAAAAAGTTGAAATTTGTGATACAGAGTCTGGCGTTAAGGAGTACATGATCTCTCTTAGTGATCGCGAGACCTTGGTAGAAGACGGTGAAGTTTATAGTTACCGTTCAGTGCTATCAGCGCTGCTGGGTATGGTTATCGAGTCGGCAACTGGAGAAAGCTATCTGGATGTGCTGGCCGAGTTGTGGCAGGACATCGGTGCTCAGGATCCTGCATACAGCGAACTAGGGCCCAAAAGGATCGTGCAAACCAGTGGTGGGTTATTCACCAGCTCTCGTGACCTATTGCGATTTGGCATAATGATGCTGGACAACGGTAAGGTTAACGACACTCAAGTTATTCCTCCAGATTGGATAGCTGACACGATTCAAGCAAATGATGATGTAGTCGCAGCTTATGAGAAGAGTGCATACGCAGAGGTGTTTGAAGGCTTCCACTACCGGAATCAAGTTTGGGTGAAAGATATAGAAAAAGGTGCGTTTTATGGTATCGGTGTCTATGGGCAGCTGTTGTATGTGAACCAGAAAGCCAATGTGGTTATGGTGAAGCTATCAAGCCAGCCAGACGTTCAAAACACACCTATGTACCTGGACTCTATGGTTGCGATGAAAGGCATTGCAGAGACTTTGAGCAAATGAATTTCAGGTTTTCTTAATCTAGCAAGCTCAGCCAAATGGCTCGGCTTATCCTAAAGAAGGGCTCAATAGTGTCGTCGGGTTAGTACCGGGTGACCTCGACTGCGACGGCAGCAAACACCACACCAATCAACAGAGCTTTTGTATTCATTGCCGAAAGGCTGGGTAGTTTAACACGAAGGGACAGAGCTATTATCACACCCCCTGTTAACCCAGTCGCAATTGAATAGATCAAGCTACTTTTGTCCGCGTTAAGACCGATCAATATGCCGACTGCAAGCGACGCGACAAAGTATGCGCGTAGCCATCCAGACATGTGTCCAGGGTGGGTCTTGTAGAGAAAGATATTCACCCCAAACAAATGCAAGGAATAGGCCAACGTTCCAATCGCGTACAGCTCAGGCGATGTTCCCGTCGTTTGCATGACTGTAATGGCAAGCAAGCAGTTATAGGTTCCGAGTGCCACTGTGTCCAAGCCAAGCGACAACCTGTTATCGGCCCCCGTGTCGCGACTGGCTTCCAGCAAGTAGTAAATGAGAAATCCTAGGAGCGAATAACCGAAAAGCGAGTTTTCCCATTTCCCATTTGCAGCCAAATCGGCCGACAATTCACCGATTTTTGGCAGTAAGAAAAGGAAGGCATAACCAAGTCCAATCCCAGATGAAAAATCAGAAAGCCAGCCTGCTAGGGCGGGGAATCTCCGATAAAAAGACACGCAGAAGACGTGAACAGTGCCGATGACTGCAATCGATGTCATCGCGAGGTATGTCGACGCGTCGAACACGGCTAAGATCCAATGATCACATTATAATTTGTATGAGACACACCTTGGGAGCAAAAGCACAACCCAAAAAGTGAAGAAGCTGCAGTTTGAATTGAACACTCAACGACAGCTTTCTTCTGCACTTCCGGCATTGATGCCCGGTGCAGAAATTTGAAGTTAAGGCTCAGTGTTGCCGTTTTCTGCGGTTTGCATGATTGGCTGATGGCAGCCCAAACCGGACATTCTTAACAAGACTTTGCAATTTCCGAGATCAAGACAAAGCGGTCGATGACAAGAAGCCTAGAGTTTTTAAAATTCCAGTATCGAAAATCGAAGGGCGCACGGCATCCTCTTACCTTTGAACAAAAAAGTTTTGGTGATGAACAACTTACACTGCTCAAATTGAATTCAAAAAACGCTCTATTTCCACTAGGGCTTTAGGCCAGGCAGGATCATACTCTGGCATCGTATTGTTTGCTGTCTCAAGGCCAATAAAGCGCGCATTCTCGATGCCGGCGGCGAATATCCTACCTTGTTCAACACTGTGCATCCTGTCTCGATTAGCGTGCATGACCAGAGCCGGACAGGTGATCCGCAGAAGTAGATCTGTTACGTCGACCCCTGCGACCAGTGGTCCAATCTTGAGCCAATCCTGATGGTCCATTGCCACTTTCATAAATTCTGCATAAGTACGCTGGTCATGCGGACTTGCGGTTGGAGCAAATGATTGGGCCATCAAGTCTCTTGCAGAAGGGTATTCATCGTTCCAGCCTTCAAGACTCATATCCATCATTGCTTGCCCAAGCGCGGCAATTCCGGGCTGTGAACGCACCGCGAGTCCTTGTGCAAATCCACCGAGTAGAACCAACCCCGAAACACGGTCAGGATTATTTGCGGCAAAAGCCGCGGCAATGGTTGCCCCAAAAGAAATGCCAAACAGTGGAACTTTTTCGATCCCGGCTGCGTCCAGTACGGCCTCAACATCTTCGACGATCCGATTCAAAGACACATCCTGCACGCCCCTCTGGGACAAGCCATTGTTTCTACCATCAAACCGATAAAGGCAGTGATTTTCAGAAAGCAGCGGCAACCACCCGGCGATGGTGTTCATCGTCCAATCGTATTCCAGATGCCTAAGCCAGTTTGGTGTGACCAGTAACTTTCTACCACTTCCAGTGGATGTCCAGGCAAGCGTTGTACCGTCTTTTGATTTTGCAAAGCGGACGTCTTGAGAGCTAGCCAGCAGCTTGTTCCTTGCGCGTCTTTTGTCACCATCTAAATCAATAGAGTAGGCTTCCACTGGATTTGGAATTCCCTTCAACCGTATCGAGCTTTCTGGTCGCAAAGCAACCGCCAGCGAAGTTCCCGCAACTTCAGCAGCTGTCTTGCTGACGAGACAACTTCCAATATGCGCGCTGGACTGAAGGCGCGACGCAACATTCACGGCCTCTCCGAACAAGTCTGTACCATTTGGCATTACGTCGCCAACGTGGAGACCTCCTCGAAGTTTTACGTCTTCATCTCTCATCTGATTGAAAATCTGACTGGCAGCATTAATTGCGTCTGTGGCTGCAACAAACTCAACCAAAGCACCATCTCCCATCAGCTTGAATATTCGTCCTTTGTTTTCATGGACCAACGGTCTGATCACATCGTCCAAAATGCGTTGTAGAGTGTTCAGCGTGGTCTCAGCATCCTGTGACATGCGCTTGGCATAATCGACGACATCAAGGCTTAGGATCGCAGCAATTTTCCGCTTCATCAGTCGATGTGATCCTTTTAGCTAAACCAATTCCTCTGAACCAAAATTAACAGACGAATAGGTTTTTGTGACCAAAACTTGTGCCTGGGCATTTTGCTAAGCCTGCAAGTTCCCAAACTTGCGTTGAAACAGACAGCCGAGCAAAATGTCTTATTGGCTGGCGAAACCCAGAATAAAGGTGAATGACTAACGCATTCGCGTTGCTAACTAAGGTTCACTTCGAAATATCAATTCTAAAGGTGTCAGTCCGTAGCTCTTCTCATCTGTGACCGACGGCAGGCCGAAGCGGAACTTCCACTCTGAGCTTTGCAAAATCTAACAAGCGGACGGCAGCTACCATGAATGTGAATGGCTTTAAGGTATCGAGCGCTTCGCCACAGTGACAATTCAAGAAAAAAAAATTACTGCGAGAAACAAGGTGGCCGAAACTGCTCTCTTACAGGAAACAGGCGTCCCCGCACACTTTCGCGCAATTCGAGCTTAGCCCAGAGTGATGCCGGTGATGAAGGTGTACGAGCTTTCAACCAGATCGATGACGACATCCAGTTCTTCGGGTGTGGTTGGAGTATAGATCATGACAAAACCGCTCCACCCAGGACGTTGCTTGGCCCAGGGGTGAGCTACGGCCCAGCCAGCCTCAATTGCCCTTCGCGCCATTTCTGGGTCGAGCGAGGCGTGCAAGCTGCCATCAGGATGCATGTGCGCAAACTCAAACCCACCGACGATAGAGTTCGGTTGGGACAACAACATATCGGGATCAAGCTGAAAGCCAATCGCGCTAGGTAATGATATGCGTGTGGGGCCAAGTGTGACCCCCGGGAATTGCGCAACTCGCTCCAGCAATAGCTGGGCCAAATCGGCATTAATTTCGACACCAATCTGAGTGTGCGGCACGCCGCTTGTCGTTTCGGGACGGGGCGAGATGCGCTCCGGCAAGGAGCGCTCTTGCGCGGACGCCATCGAGCACATCAATGTCACTACCGTCACAGAAACCGCCAATGTTCTCAGGTGTACATTCATCGTGTTGACCATCCGCCAATATCAAAGATTGAGTGCTCAGCGCCGTATCGGTGCCCCTGCACGCATCATTCAGCTTTTAACGCTTCGATATTGATCAAGAGCTCTATCTCGTCGCTCACAGCAGGTGCAAAGGCCCCAAGTCCGAATTCAGACCGTACGATAGTCGCCGTGGCAGCCAGCCCCAAGGTCGGCGTGCCCTCTTTTGGGCCAAACGGGTATGGCGCTGACTTGTTGAGCGTTGTTTCCAGAACAACAGGCTTGGTGACGCCATTCATGGTCAAGTCGCCAGAAATATCCGCGGAATTGTCACCGGTCACTTCAATGCTGGTTGAGGCGAATGTGACCACGTCACCGTCGTTCGCGCTGAAAAAGTCATCGGACATGAAGTGTTGCAAACGGGCATCCCAGCCCGTGATCATGGATTTTACAGGCATAGACACTGTGACAGACGACGCAGACGGATCATCTTCGTTGAACTCTATCTCGCCGCTAAAACCTGAGAACATGCCAAATGTTTCTGAGAACCCGATGTGGTCGTAGCTGAACAATACCTGGCTGTGTCCAGGATCCAGCTCGTAGGTGCCACTCTCGGACAATGCGGTTGTCGCGCCCATCGATAAGAGTACCGCCAGCGGGGTTGCTGCCACTTTGAACATTGATACGCTCCCATTTTGACAAGACTTGTTAGCGGATTTGAGTATTGAGCTTTAGTTATTAGCTGATCATACTTATAGAACAAAATGTTTTATAACGCAACAAAATGTTCTACAGGAGGGGCGGTTGAAAGAAGATCCCAGGCTGATCGCCACACGGCAGGCCGCGCTTGATGCGGCGCAAAGGATACTGAGGGATGAGGGTGTACTGCACGTAACTCATGGCGCGGTTTCAAAGGCAACGGGTATTTCGCGGAGCACACTTTACAGGCACTGGCCAGATGCGCGCAGTCTACGTGATGCAGCATTCAGGCGCATCGCAACACCGCCGAACATACCACCCAAAACCGATGGCCCGCTGCGATCTGACCTGCGCTGGCTACTCGGCGTACTGATGGGAGCTTTGAATGACACACCATGGGGCCAAATCGCGCCTCAGGTGGTCGCTGCTGCGTCCACCGACGAAGAAGCGCGGTTGGTGATCACTGAATTCATGAAAGACAGGTTCGCAAGTGTTGAAGCAGTATTTGCAGCCGCAATAGACCGCGGTGAGATCGCCACGGATGTTCCGGTTGAACAGCTTATAGAACTAGCAGTCGCGGCACCTTATTTCCGCAAGCTCATACGTCACGAAGCACTGGACGAGGATTGGTTGGATCGACATGTTGATCTGCTTTGCAGTATCGCGAAAACCAATTCGGGACAGTAACCTTCGCCTGACTTTGAAATCAATGCGACCTGCAACTGGCGCGAGATTTCGACAGAAATATAATTTATGATCAATAACCTGTCCAGCCAATTCCTCATAGCTGCTGCTTCAAATAGTCCCGACGAAGGTTCGCTATGATCGTTCGTTGAGGTTTGCAAAGTCCGCGTTCTGCGCTTCGCAGACATTTGTTGACAAGTCAGCATCGCGAAAGGCGATCACACTTTTTAACGTCTGCTTTTAACATTCCATTATGGAACCGTTGCAAGTGCCTAGAACGACCGGTTTCCGCTCCAATTCGGTTTGCCCCCCCCCTTAAAATTTCACGCGGAAAAATTTGACTACCCCCGCCGGTCCCGTGGATTGGACCTCCCAACTTTTGATACCCCCCTTCCCAAACTTGGCTGGAATTTAGGACTATGTGACACCAATGCTCTGTCCCTTACTCAACACGACATCACTAAAGAACCTAACGTACCGATCAATTTCTTCTTGTCTGGGAAAACGGGTCGGCAATGCGATGCTGTCGTTCTTTCTCAGCATCTGCAAAAGCGACCCAAAGTCGAAGACCGTGTTGGCAGTGATAAACGCTTCCCACTCATGAAGGATCTGATTGTCATCTTCGGAGAACCAAAGATATCCGCCAAGCCCGGTCGCAACGGTCACGTTTTCTTTGTTCCTTCCTATATTCTTATAAGGCGCGCCAAGTTTGTCGTCTTCGCACGACACGGTTGTCGCCCTACGACGCGCGTTGGTGTCGCGATGAGTGTCGTGTTCAAGGCTGTTTTTGGGGACCGTGATTTGGAACATGCGCCTAACACCACGCCTGCGTACACGCCGGATCCAGCCGAACATCTCGAGCTCCTGAAGGTAACGTTGGATACTGCGATTGTGGACACCAAACCGGTTTGCCAAGGTAGCATTGCTCGCCCAAAAGCAACCGCTTTCTTTGGACACAAACTCGTCGCAGACAAAAGATGCGAAGTGTTTGGTCCGCCGTGCCCACTGATCAGTAGCGTGAACGCGTTTCTTCCATTCAAAACGATATTTGGAGAATGGGGCTATCCGAGACATCAATTCGTTCCCCCCAAGCCCTCGCTCCGCGATGTCATCCATGCATCGAGGTCAGAGCGCTTGTACCGGATCGAACGAAGACCGATCCGAATAAACCTTGGCCCGGCGACAGCGCCAATTCCCATACGCAGTTTTACGAGATAGCTTTCACTGATACCAGTGTATTGAGCGGCCTCCCGGGCCGTCAGATAGTGTACCTGCATAGCGTTGCTCCTTTAAATACGTCTGGGAACAACAATGAAACAATTGGTGTAGGTGTCATGGGTCGTGCAAAAGAATTAGTTTTCTTTACGCCCCACATACTTTCTCCAACTTCGAAAAGCTGAAGTCGGCAGTTCTTCTATTCCAAAGAGATCAAACATATCGCTCAGAAAGCGGTAGAACGGACCGCTTTCGTTCATCGCTTTGGGAACTCTTATTGTCCCCGGATGGCGCTCACAGAGCCCGACGCAAGCTGCCACCAAGCGCCAGGCCTCAATTGCCTTCTTGCCAAACGGTGCACCGTGCGCGGCGGTCGCTTCAGCGTCTTCAATCAAATCCAAAAAGTGGCGAAGCCTCTTAAAAAACTCTCCTTTTGCCAACATCGCCTTCCAGTGTGGAGTTTCTTTCAGTATGTCGGTGAACGTATCCTCGTGATAGCCGGTGCTTCGATCCTCATTCATCAATCCGCTTCTTTGGAGAGCTCCAACACGAAACGCATCGAGTACGGGTATCGGAAGGCGGTCCAAGATTTTATCTGCTTCATTCAAACGTGTTCTCAGTTTAGCGAGGTCTTCCAATACAAGTTTGGGTGACCAAAACTCATCGAGTTCATGGGCTTGGTCGAATACCAAGTAGTGCGCTATCCACCCAAAGCTCTCATCGTCAAAACATTCTTATTTATCAAAGTGTTTTCTAAGGAGTCGAATTAACTCGATACGGAACTCGTTGGGGCCAGGCTCGAATTCGTCTTGGTCTGGTATATCAAGTTCGAGCAATTCTGGATCGATCGGCCAGATCCAATCTCGCTCACTCATCGCAACCCACCGTTTTTGCCCATAGCCCTGTGTTCCAATTCCCGACACACAGTATCCATTGCCGGCCTGAGTGCGTCGAGCGACGGTTTTACGTAGCGCTGACCGGTGATCGATAGTGGCGTGTGGTTGAGCAGGCGGCCAACGATTTCCTCCAATATCCCGGCCTCCATGGCGACTGTGGCAAATGTTCGACGATGGGCATGACACGACCATTGCATGCGCTCAGGCCCCTTTAGATGACCACTGAGCGATCTCGGCGACGGAAACACCCATTTCCGATACAGGCCGCGCACGGGTGCGAGTATCTCGTGATGCGCCTGCAGGATTGGGAGGTCGAAACTCCGGCCGTTCTTGGTCATCAGCAAGTGGATGTGATCTTCGTGGATATGTTTCCACTCCAGCGTCAACGCCTCGGTCTTGCGAAAGCCGGTAAACAGGATCAACTTGTAAAACACCTTGTGGATGGGATTGTGGAGCGCTGCCACTGTCTGGCACCAAGCTCTCAGATCCTCGATGACAGATCCGTTCGGCTTCTCCTCATACCACTCAATGGCCATTGTCGGACTTTCCGGGAGCTCATGGACCCGCCGGGCGTGGTTCCAGACGGTCCGAAAATACTTCAAAGTGTGATTTGCCGAGGACGGTGTCGCTGCCCTGGACCTGTGACGATCGACAACCATGGATTTGGTGATCTCGTCCAAAGGCAGGCGCAGCCAATCTTTCAAATGAAGCTCGAACTGGTGCCGCACTCCGGATCGGTGGGCCTCAGACCGAAGCTTGGGACGTGCCAAATAGGTTTCCATGGCCGTCTCAAGCGTGGGTGCTCCAATCTGCAGCTGCCTGCCTGCTCCCCTGCCCCAGTCCACCGCGAAACCCAAAGCAGTTTGTCGTGCGACGTCCGCAGAAATCAGTGGGTAGCGCCCAATTAAAACCCGTCGTGTTTGCCCTCCAATGTCTTTCTGGAAGTATCAGGTTTTCGACTGTTTCCCCACGAAGAGAACAAGCCCCCTGATCTCGCTGTCCCAATGCTTAGCGGTACCGCTTTTTGTCTGCGGCCCCTTGCGCGCGAATGTCTCTGTGAGCTTTGGCATTTTATCGGCTATTTGTCGGAAAAGGCATGATAGAAGACGCTACCACATAGTACGAGCTGCAACACATTATTGTACTAAATCAAAGGTATATAAACTACACAATACTCAGTGAAATTAATCTTCGTTGCTTGGAAGGGAGGGGCTTTACCACTAAGCTATACCCTTTCAGCGTTTGGGTTGAGCAATCCAAGCATCTGGGGGCGTCAAGAACCGAAATCACGCCGGGCGTGCATTTCCTTGGGGCGGTGGGTCTGTCAGATATCCTCGCCCGGCGGCTCCAGCGCGCCGCCCGGTTCTAGCAAGGCCCGCTCGGACAGCCATGGGTTCAGCTCAAGGGCCGCAGTCAGGGCAGAACGGGCCTCATCCAATCTCCGCAGGCCCAGCAACGTCAGGGCACGGCCGCTCATGGCCGCGATGTGATTTGGGGATAGCTCCAGCGCCCGATCCAGATCAACCAAAGCTGAAGGGAAGTCTTGCCGAAGGAAATTGACGAAGGCACGTTGGTTATACCCTTCGGCATAGTTCGGGCAGTAGACCACCAATTCATCGAGCTCCTGCAAAGCGCCCAGAAGATCCGATGCCTCGCGCCGCGCCATGCCACGATCCAAAAGCGTCTGAGCGCGCAGATCGGGCGCATCGGTCCACAACTCCCACATCTGGTTGGAGATCCCGCGCGCTTCGGACTGCGACTCGGCCTGTTGAATTTGCGCAATTAGCGCGCCCATTCCTTCCGAATGGTCCGGTGCAGACGGGCAGGATTGCGCCAAAGCGGGCGTTGCAAGCCAAAGGGCAATGACAGGGCCTATGAACGTGCGGGTCATAGACCAAGTGTGACGCACAATCCGCTTTGGTCAAGGTTCGCGGTCGATGCCGCCCAGCAACCCGGTTTCCTTCACCGCCTCCATCGCAACAAAGGTCGAGGTATTGGCCACATGCGGCAGGGATGAGATCTTCTCGGCCAGCACCGCGCGGTATTCTGACATGGACCCGGTGCGGACCTTCAGCAGATAGTCGAAATTCGACGCGATCATATGGGCTTGTTCGATCTCGGCGATCTTGCGGACGGCGGCATTGAACTCGGCCAGCGCTTTTTCCCGCGTGTCAGTCATGCGCACCTCGACAAAGGCCACGTGATCTAGCCCCAACCGGATCGGATCCAACATTGCTCGGTATCCTGTAATCACCCCATCTGCCTCAAGCCGCTTCAACCGTGCCTGGGTCGGCGATTTCGACAACCCGATCCGCCGCGCCAGATCCGCGACCGAGATGCGCCCGTCTTCGGCCAGAGCCTGCAGAATCGCGCGATCAAAGCGGTCGAGGTTCGGAAAGTCCATTTGCATCGAAATACCGTCAAAAATCAGTTCGTTTGACCTGTGTATGTCAAAACTTGGTCCGTTGTCCCGAAAAAATGCGCGTATACTGATAAAAACGCCCGGAGGAACAATGTCTCACAGCCTGCGCACATCCATCGACACCCACACCTATGCCGATCAATCGACCGTTCTGCAGGCATTGACCCACCAGGCAGACCTGTCCGAGGCGGACCGTCGCGCCATCTGCGACGCGGCGGCCCAATTGGTCCGCGATATCCGGTCCAGCACCTCGCCCGGCATGATGGAGGTGTTTCTGGCTGAATACGGCCTGTCCACTGACGAAGGCGTGGCGCTGATGTGTCTGGCCGAGGCGCTTCTGCGAGTACCCGATGCAGATACGATTGATGCGCTTATCGAAGACAAGATCGCGCCCTCGGACTGGGGCAAACATTTGGGGCAGTCCTCATCCTCGCTGGTCAACGCCTCGACCTGGGCCTTGATGCTGACCGGCAAGGTGTTGGATGAGGGTAAGGCCTCGCCCGTCAGCGCCATCCGCGGGGCGATCAAGCGGCTGGGTGAACCGGTCATCCGAACCGCTGTTGGACGCGCGATGAAGGAGATGGGACGTCAGTTCGTTCTGGGCGAGACGATTCAATCGGCCATGGAACGCGCCAGCGGGATGGAGGCCAAGGGCTACACCTACTCCTACGATATGTTGGGCGAAGCGGCCCGGACCGAGGCCGACGCCGCCCGCTATCACCTGTCCTATTCGCGCGCCATCGCCGCCATTGCCGAGGCGTGCACTCATGACGACATCCGCGCCAATCCCGGCATCTCGGTCAAGCTGTCCGCCTTGCATCCGCGCTATGAGCTGGCGCAGGAGGCGCGGGTCATGGATGAGCTTGTCCCCCGCCTGCGCGCGCTGGCCCTTCTGGCCAAAGCTGCTGGCATGGGCCTGAATGTGGATGCTGAAGAAGCCGACCGGCTGTCCCTGTCCCTGCAAGTCATAGAAGAGGTCATGGCCGAGCCTGCCTTGGCCGGTTGGGATGGGTTCGGCATCGTGGTTCAGGCTTACGGCCCGCGCGCCGGATTAGTTCTGGATACTCTTTACGACATGGCCCAACGCCATGATCGCAAGGTGATGGTGCGGCTGGTCAAAGGCGCCTATTGGGATACGGAGATCAAGCGCGCGCAGGTCGAAGGTGTCGATGGCTTCCCAGTCTTCACCCGTAAGGCCGCGACCGATGTCTCGTATATCGCCAATGCCCGCAAGCTGCTGGGCATGACCGACCGGATCTATCCGCAATTTGCCACGCATAACGCTCATACTGTCAGCGCCATCCTGCATATGGCCGAGGGGCAGCCTTTTGAATTCCAGCGCCTGCACGGGATGGGCGAAACGCTGCACGGGCTGGTTCTGGACAAGCACAAAACCCGTTGCCGCATCTACGCGCCGGTCGGCGCGCATCGCGATTTGCTGGCCTATCTGGTCCGGCGTCTGCTGGAGAACGGCGCGAACTCATCCTTCGTGAACCAGATTGTGGATGAGGCCGTCCCACCGGAAGAGGTCGCCACTGATCCGTTCAACGCGATTGAGACACCGCCCGCGCCTCTGCCCACCGGGCCAGAGCTGTTTTTGCCCGAGCGCCCCAACTCTAAGGGCTTTGATCTGCACCACACACCGACGCTGGACCAGATCGACGCAGCGCGGGATCGGTTCCAAGCAACTGATTGGCGCGCGGAGCCTTTGCTGTCCGAGGACGCGAAACCCATGGCTGAAGAGCCGGTGATTAACCCGGCCAAACCACAGGACAAGCCCGGCACAGTTGCACCGACCAGTACTGCGGATTTGGGGCTTGCCCTGGCCTCGGCCAGCCCATGGCAAGCCCGGGCAGAGCAACGCGCCAAAGCTCTGAACGCAGCCGCCGACCTGTATGAGGCCCATTTCGGAGAACTCTTCGCCCTTCTGGCACGCGAGGCGGGGAAATCCCTGCCCGATGCCGTTGCCGAGCTGCGCGAAGCGGTGGATTTCCTGCGCTACTACGCGGCGAACATCCCCGATGCCAAACCGGCTGGGGTCTTCACCTGTATCAGCCCGTGGAACTTCCCCCTGGCGATTTTCACCGGACAGATTTCGGCGGCTTTGGCAACCGGCAACGCCGTCCTCGCCAAACCCGCGCCGCAGACGCCTCTGATCGCGCATCGCGCGGTGCAGCTGTTGCACGAGGCCGGAGTTCCCCGCGATGTGTTGCAACTGCTGCCAGGCGGACCAGAGGTCGGGGCCGCGCTCACCTCGGATGCGCGCGTCTCGGGCGTGGCGTTCACCGGATCGACGGCGACGGCGTTGAAAATCCGCTCGGCCATGGCGCAGAACATGCGACCCGGTACGCCGCTCATCGCCGAGACTGGCGGATTGAACGCGATGATCGTAGACAGCACAGCGCTGCCGGAACAGGCGGTGCAGTCCATCATCGAAAGCGCGTTTCAATCAGCTGGTCAGCGCTGTTCGGCCCTGCGCTGCCTCTATCTGCAAGAGGATATCGCCGAGGATGTTTTGACCATGCTCAAGGGCGCGATGGACGCCCTACAAGTCGGAGATCCATGGCTGATCTCAACCGATTGCGGGCCGGTCATTGATTGGGCTGCGCGTCAGGGGATCGCGGACCATGTCGCGAAAGCCCGTGCAGAAGGGCGCGTTCTGAAAGAGCTCAACACGCCGCCCGAGGGGACGTTCATTGCCCCCACCCTGATCGAAATCGGTCGCATCGCCGATCTTGAGCGTGAAATTTTCGGCCCGGTTCTGCATGTCGCTCGCTTCAAAGCGCAAGAGATCGACGCGGTGATCGCCGACATCAACGCCACTGGCTACGGGCTGACCTTCGGCCTGCACACCCGCATCGACGACCGGGTTCAGCATGTGACCGAGGCGATCCACGCGGGAAATGTCTATGTGAACCGCAACCAGATCGGCGCCATCGTGGGATCTCAACCCTTCGGAGGTGAGGGGCTTTCGGGCACTGGTCCCAAAGCGGGTGGGCCGAACTACATGGCCCGGTTCTGCGCTCCGGATCGTCAGAGCACCTCAGAGACATGGCAGGCAACTGCGGAATTGCCCGCGCCGAAAGGGCAACCCGCCCCGGTTCGAACCCAAACCCTGCCCGGACCTACGGGGGAATCAAACCGGTTGTCTGAATTTGCCCGGCCTCCGCTGTTATGTCTCGGCCCCGGCGAGAGCGCTGCTCGCGCTCAGGCAGATGCGGTTTTGGCTTTGGGTGGGACGGCGATTGAGGCGACGGGCATGCTCGACCTGCATCGTTTGGAAAACCTGACCGACTTCGCGGGCGTTCTGTGGTGGGGAGACGAGGAAACCGCCCGTCAGATCGAACAGCATCTGGCGCGGCGCGACGGGCCGATCCTGCCCATGATCCCCGGCCTGCCGGATCGTACGCGGGTCTTGGCGGAACGCCATGTCTGCGTCGACACAACAGCGGCGGGCGGCAATGCGGCGCTGTTGGGTGGTGCGGCATAACCTAACCTTGACGCTGGGCCCGGAAAAGCCCAGCGTCGCGCCATGTTTCCGATCCGAGATCACAACCCCTCGGGGCGCACGCCCTATGTTGTCTACGCCCTGATGGCGGCGAATATCCTGATCTTCATCAGCTATGTCGGGATCATGGACAACGCACGGGTGCTTCAGCAGTTCTATTTCGACTACGCAATCATCCCCGCCCGCAGCGCCGAGGGGCTGGCGCCCGAGACCTTTGTGACTTCGATGTTCCTGCATGGCGGCTGGATGCATCTGGCGGGCAACATGCTGTTTCTGTGGATTTTCGGCGACAATCTGGAAGACGAAATGGGCCACTTGCCCTTTCTTCTGTTCTACATTGTCGCCGGGATCGGAGCCGGGCTGATCCACGTGATCACCGCACCAGACTCGGTAGTGCCCACAATCGGAGCCTCCGGGGCGATTGCTGGCGTAATGGGCGGGTACCTGCTGCTTTTTCCCAAAGCCCGCGTGGATATTCTGCTTATACTGATCGTCTATTTCCGAGTCTTTAGCATCCCGGCCTTCGTGATGCTCGGGGTCTGGCTGGCCCTGCAGTTTTTCGGCAGTCTTTCCAGCAACCCCGACGAAGGCGGAGTTGCCTATTGGGCGCATACCGGTGGGTTCTTCGTGGGGCTGATCCTGTGCATCCCGCTCTGGCTGAAACGCGGCGGGCCTGCGTACTGGGACCGCACGCACGGCCACCCACCTCACCCCGAAACGAAATACAAGCTGTCGCAATCCCGCATCCCGCGCGTGCCGCGCAGGTAAAGGCGTTTAAAGCGTTTTGCGTTTTATCTGAGGCAAAGTGGTCGAAATGCGCGTTCGACCAAAGGGAGAGGCAGCGTATTTCGATTCAAATCAAACGCAAAGCGATCTAGCCTCGGATTACCTTAGCAAAGCTGTCAAAAATTGGCTCGTTGGCGCAGATGACCTCGCCATCTTCCAGAATGCTACCTTCGGGGTTCAAGGGCTGAGCCAGTCCACCGGCCTCTTTCACGATGATGATCCCGGCGGCCAAATCCCAAGCGTTCAGGCGGCGCTCCCAAAAACCCTCGTAACGACCAGCCGCCACATAAGCCATGTCGAGCGCAGCAGCGCCCCAACGGCGCACGCCAGCACAGGCGGGCATCAGACGCGCCAGATCCTGCAGCGTGGCAGGCAGATCCGAGCGGCCACCGAAGGGCAAACCGGTCGAGAAAACAGATTCGATCATGCGGTGACGGCCCGAGACGCGGATGCGCATATCGTTCATCCAGGCACCCTCGCCTTTTTCGGCAAAGAACATCTCGTCCTTGGCGGCGTCGTAGATCACACCGGCGACGATTTTACCTTTGTGCTCCAGCGCGATCGAAATCGCCCAGTGCGGCAACCCGTGCAGGAAGTTGGTGGTGCCGTCCAGCGGATCGACGATCCAGCGGCGGGTTGGATCCTCGCCGTCAATCGCGCCGCCCTCTTCGGCCAGCCAGCCATAGGTCGGACGCGCGCCCAGCAGTTCCTCTTTCAGGATGGCCTCGGCGGCGATATCGGCCTTGGACACGAAATCGCCCGCGCCCTTCATCGACACCTGCAGGTTCTCGACTTCACGGAAATCCTTGACCAGAGACCGCCCCGCCTTGCGCGCGGCTTTGATCATGATGTTGAGATTTGCACTGCCAACCATTGTGAAAAGGCTCCTGTCCGGTCAAACCGCGCGTATACTGATGCAATGCGCCCTTGCCAAGAGGAATGATGCGCATAGCAGACCTTAGCGAAACGCCGCTACTGCGCCTGCAACTTCCGCGCCTCGTCTCGCGCCAGTTTGACCAGCTCTTGCACGAAAGGTTTTCCCAGATCTTCAGTGCGGACAGCGGCATAGAGACGACGTGTAATCCCTTCTTTTGTCAGCGGGCGGGTGACGTAGTCCGAATTATACTTGACCTCACGCACGACCCAATCCGGCAAGACAGAAATCCCTCGATTTGAGGCGACAAGCAGCAGGATCACGGCGGTTAGTTCGACCTGACGGATGCTAGCCGGTTCAACACGCGCCGGGATCAGCAACTGGCTGAACACGTCCAATCGCGTGCGCTCGACGGGATAGGTGATCAGGGTCTGACCGCGAAAATCCTCGGCCTCGATGAAGTCTTTCTCGGCCAGCGGATGGGAAGATGCGGCGACGAACACCGGGTTATAGTCGAACAACTCCACGAACTCGACACCCGGCAGGTCTTCGGGGTCAGAGGATACCACCAGATCAACCTCCTCCTTCTGCAAGGCAGGCAGCGCGTCGAACGCGAGGCCAGGGCGGATATCCACGTCGACATCGCCCCAGGATTTGCGGAAGGACTCCAACACTGGAAATAGCCATTCGAAACAGGCGTGGCATTCGATCGCAATATGCATCCGACCCGTGCGGCCATCGCGCAGGGATGAGAACTCATGCTGCGCGGCCTCGACCTGAGGCAGAATCTGCTCGGCCAGCCGCAACAGACGCAGACCCGCCGCCGACAGCTTCATCGGCTTGGACCGACGCAGGAACAATTCGACCCCGGCTTGATCCTCCAGCCCCTTTATCTGGTGGCTCAGCGCCGATTGGGTGATGTTCAGCTGATCGGCCGCACGTGCAAGGCCGCCACAGTCATGGATCGCCTTGATGGTGCGCAGGTGCCGGAATTCGATGTGCATTTGAAGTAAAGCTCATGTTGTTCTTGAGGAATATGAGTTTGTCTCACAATGCGTACCGTGCGACAAGACCCTCAGTTGATCCTGAGAGGCCGCAATGACCAAACCTGAAATCTCATTCGAGTTTTTTCCACCCAAAACGCTGGAGGCCTCATTCCGGCTGTGGGATACGGTGCAGACGCTGGCCCCTCTGGAGCCCCGGTTCGTTTCGGTCACCTATGGCGCCGGCGGCACGACGCGCGAGCTGACGCGCGATGCAGTCGCGACTTTGCACAAGTCATCGGGCCTGCCGGTCGCGGCGCATTTGACTTGTGTCGATGCTTCACGTCAGGAAACGCTGGATATCGCAGACACCTTCGCCCGTGCCGGTGTCGAGAACATCGTCGCATTGCGGGGCGATCCGCCAAAGGGTCAGGATAGGTTTGTCCCTCACCCCGAAGGTTTTGCCAACTCTGTTGAATTGATCGAGGCCCTCGCAGAAACCGAGATGTTCAGCATTCGGGTTGGTGCCTATCCCGACATTCATCCCGAAGCACGGGATACGCGGGCCGATATCGACTGGCTAAAGGCCAAGCTGGACGCGGGCGCCGATGAAGCACTGACGCAGTTCTTCTTCGAGGCCGAGACCTTCTTCAGGTTCCGTGATGCCTGTGTCAAAGCCGGGATCGATAAGCCGATCGTACCGGGCATCCTGCCGATCGAAAACTGGAAAGGCGCGCGCGCCTTTGCCCAGCGCTGCGGCACACGGATACCCGATTGGGTCGATCATGCCTTTGAAAAAGCCCTGCGTGATGATCGCGAGGATCTGCTGGCTACGGCCCTTTGCACCGAGCTGTGTTCGGACCTGCTGGAGGGCGGTGTGGACAAGCTACACTTCTACACCCTGAACCGGCCCGAGCTGACCCGCGACGTGTGCTTCGCCCTTGGGATCACCCCGAAAGCCGAACTGCAGAACGTCGCCTGATCCCTGTCGACAAAGACGAAATGCCCGCGGCATCCGAAAGCGCGGGCATTTTGCTTTGCCGCTGGAACAATGTCTGCACGGCCAGATCATTGTTCCCCGCAACTGGTTCAATCTTGAGAAGAATTTGACAAAATCGTGACCGTACTCAAACTGGTCTCGTGTACGTTAATGAGTGTTTTTGAGTATGAAACCTGTCGATAAGATCGCAGCGCGAAACAGCGCGCTGGCGGACCTAGGGTTGTCCCCCTCTGCCAGTTCCGACGAAATCCGCGAAGCTTGGCGCAATATTGCCTTCCGGGCGCATCCGGACCACATGCCGGGGGATTGCGAAGATTTCTCGCGCGCCAAGACAGCCTATGACTTTCTGCGCAAACAGGGGTTGGGCGCAAAAAGCGCATCGGGCCCGCAAACGCCTAAGCGGCCGCGCCTCAAAAAGCGTGTGATCGAGTTGCCGCCCGAGGACATCTCCGCCTGCAAATCCATACTGAGCCCGACGCAAGCGCTGCCGAATATGGCCGGTTCGCCATCGCCTCGGGACGCAGATGTCGAACCGGCCGCATCAGACCATGTGCCCGATGCCGTCGGATGCTATGGCCGCCACTTGACCTTTTTCGTGGCAACGCCGGTCACCGAAGGGGCGAACCGCATCGCCCTTCCGACCTCGGTGCTGAGCAACAGACGGCATGTCGAGACCGAGATTCTGAGCTTCAAGTCCAACAACGCCGGCCCGGGCGAGGTGGTGATTCCTGACACCATTTGCGAACGCAAATTTCCGGGGGCAAAGAGTGTCCGTATCCGGTTCGAAGCCAACCAGGACATGATCGACGAATTCTGGCTGGCTGGATAGTCAGCCAGAAAAAAGCCCGGCTCAGTGGAGGGGAGCCGGGCTTAATTTTCTTCATGCTATTGTTGACGCGATCAGTTGCTGACCGGACCTTCCGAGGTGAATTTCGGGATCACGCTGGTCGATGCGTCTGCGCTTTCGATACCGGGCCAGTTGCCTTCGGCCAGGTTGATGTTGCCGGGGATGTCCTCTTCGAAGAAGCCCACAACAACGTCGGTGATATTCAGGTATAGCTTGTCATCAACGATGCGCCACAGGTTCGGGTTTGCCGGAACCTTGCCGCCTTTTGAGACGCCATAGGCGCAATGCCCGTCATACTGAGGCGCGTAGTAGGCCGGGTTCTCAAGAAACTTATCGCGGTTCTCCTCCGATGCAAAAGCCCAAGTTGCGCCGTTGTATTCCGCCGTGATGTCGGCATTGCCGCGTACACCTTCTGGCTGCGACGTCCCCACCGGTGCCTGATCAAGGCCGCGATAGGCGACAACATCATAGCCAGAGACCGCAAATCCGGTTCCGTCGACATATTGGGGGCCTGCAAAAGCAGGAATTGCCAGAGCCATGGCCGCAGCAAAAGACAGGGCAAAACGTTTCATGTGGTCATTCCTTTTTCGTGTATCGGGGGCGCCGTTTGGCTGACACGACAAACAATAAGCGATTCTGAGGCGCTTCGTAGGGCCGCTCGCGCCGGTGTGACCATCAACGAGATTTCGTGAGAGAATTATTACAGTTTCCCGCGTCAAGCGGGGTTGGACTCGGGGAATTGCAACATTAGCTGTTAGCGCATCGGCTTTGCGGCCCTGCGATTTGCAAGAAAGGCATCAGATGAGCGATCAATCCACTTACACTCCCCCCAAAGTCTGGACCTGGGACAGCGAAAGCGGCGGGCGCTTCGCCAATATCAACCGACCCATCGCCGGCGCAACCCATGACAAGGACCTGCCCATTGGCCGCCACCCCATGCAGCTCTATTCGCTGGCAACACCCAATGGCGTCAAAGTGACCGTCATGCTCGAAGAGCTTTTGGCGTTGGGTCATGAAGGCGCCGAATACAATGCGTGGCTGATCAATATCGGCGAAGGGGACCAGTTCAGCTCGGGCTTTGTCGAGGCGAACCCGAACTCGAAAATCCCGGCGCTCTGGGATCGGTCAGGTGATGCTCCGGTGCGCGTGTTCGAAAGCGCCTCAATCCTGTTCCATCTGGCCGAAAAGTTCGGAGCGTTCTTGCCCGAGTCAGGCCCGGAGCGGACCGAGGTGATGAACTGGGTGTTCTGGCAGATGGGCAGCGCGCCTTATCTGGGCGGCGGGTTCGGCCATTTCTACGCTTACGCGCCCGAGAAATGGGAATACCCGATCAACCGCTTTGCCATGGAGGCCAAGCGCCAGCTGGACGTGCTGGACCGTCAACTGGCCGAAAACACCTATATTGCAGGCGAGGATTACTCGATCGCAGATATGGCGATTTGGCCTTGGTACGGGCAGCTGGTGCTTGGACGTCTTTATGATGCAGCCGAGTTCCTCGATGTGGAATCCTATGAAAACGTCAAGCTTTGGGCCAAGGCGATTGACGCGCGTCCGGCCGTAAAGCGGGGCCGCATGGTCAACCGCGCGTTTGGCGAGCCCCACACGCAGCTTCATGAACGTCACGAGGCCAGCGACTTCGAAACCCGCACGCAGGACAAGCTGGAAGCGGCAGCGGATTAATCTCTTCGAGGTTCGTTCGGGACATTTGGCGCGGTGCAAAAGACTGCACCGCGCTTTTTTATTTAAGGATCGGCGGGTTCTCGGGATCGCTACCGGGCACAGGCCGGGTCAAGTTTCGGGCCTCGGGTTGCGGTAGGTCGAACCGCAAACCAACCTTCGCCAGAGACGCGGCAGCGGGGGCTTCTGGTGCAAAAAACCCGACATCCATCGCTCCGGCTTCGATCCCCGAAAAGGTCAACGCCTCGGACGCAGCCTTGGCCAGCGCTGATTGCGCCCTGTCCACAGCCCCGACAAAGCCCAGCAAGTGACCCGAAGCCCCGGTTTCGGATTTGGTGCCGACCAGATAGGCCTCCTGCGCCAGACCAACCGCAATCGACAGCTTCGTATCCAGCGCGCGCAACAGGGTCTCCGGCAGGCCGGTCGGAGGCAAAAACTCGGCCAGTTTCTCTTCGACCTCGGCGGGCGCATGTTCCAGCGTTGTCGCCAGCCAGCCCAGCGCCTCGGACGGGATCAGCATCGAGGATGGCGCGACCTCGAGGTTCAGGCCCAGACCAATCCCCTGCCCCGCCAGCATCGAAGACAGGAAACGCCCGGAAAGCGCCGCGTATGGAACCGGACGTCCGGCAAACTGCGCTAACCGATCCTCGCGATCAAAGGCCAATACGAAGCGGCCATCGGCCACGTCGAACAGCTCGGGTGAGATATTCTCGCCCTGCGCCTCTTCGGTCAGCATCAGGAACAATTCACTATCGGCCAGCCGCTCAAAAAAGCGAAGCCGGGCGGCATCGTCCTGCGGAGCGGCTTCCATCGCGGTATGCGCTGTGTCCAGCGCCGTTGCTTCAGTCATACAGAACCTCTCGCACCCGTGCCCGCAAGGCCGGCAGCAGGTCGGTCTCGAACCACGGGTTTTTCTTGATCCATGCCGTATTGCGCCAGGACGGATGAGGCAAGGCAAAGATGTGCGGCGCGTGGTCCCGCCAATTGCGGACCGTCTCAGTGACCGAACTGCGCACTCCAAGATGGTACTTATGTGCGTGACCCCCGACCAACACGGTCAGAGGGACCGGACCAAGCGCCTGAACGACCCGGTCATGCCAGGTTTTACGGCACAAGGCGGGCGGCGGAAGATCCGCTTTGCGGTCGTCATATCCAGGAAAGCAGAAGGCCATGGGCACAATGGACAGACGATCCCGATTGTAAAACACCCCCTCGTCGATCCCCAACCAATCCCGCAAGCGATCCCCCGACGGGTCTGTAAAAGGCCGCCCCGACTCATGTACCCGTGCGCCCGGAGCCTGCCCCGCAACCAGGATCGGAGTGCCAGCGCGGAACCAGACGACAGGACGCGGCGCGTGCTGCGTCGCGGTTTGCGCGAACGCATCCGCACACAGCCGACAGGCCGAGATTTCCTTTTGCAGATCACTCATAGCCGCTGTCTTGCCCCGAAATCATGAGAATCAAAGGATGATAGCCACCCTCGAACTTGCCGCCAAAACATCTTTTCGTGTCGATGTTTGCCACGATGTGATCTGCACTTTGCGAAGGTGCATTGATCATTTGTTTCATAATTCGACATAATGTAGCCAACATGAAACGATAGACTTCGCATCCAAACGCTCACCAAAAAGAGCGATCAAACCAAAGGATTGAGCAGCAGGCCAAGCATGCTTGAGTTCGAGAATGTCAGTAAATCCTTCTGGACGGGGACGCGCCGCAAGGTGATCCTCGACCGGGCTTCGTTCCGGGTCGAACTCGGGACGTCGCTGGGTGTGCTTGCGCCGAATGGGACGGGAAAAACCACTCTGATCAATATGATGGCGGGTTTGGAAAAGCCCGATGAAGGGGTCATCCGGCGTGAGTGCAAGGTGTCTTTCCCGATGGGGTTTACCGGTGGTGTCTCCTCGAAGATGTCCGCGTTGGAGAACGCGCGCTATATCGCCAAAATCTACGGTATGGACCCCGATTATGTAGAAGCCTACTGCAGCTGGCTGTGCGGTCTGGGCGAGTATTTCAACCAACCTCTTGCCACCTATTCGTCGGGCATGAAGGCCAGATTCACCTTTGCGCTGATGCTGGCACTGGACTTCGACATGTACCTGATTGATGAGGGCATGCCCGCGTCCACGGATGTGGAATTCAACCATAAGGCCGGCACTATCCTGCAGGAACGGTTGCGCACGACGACGCTGGTCATCGTGTCGCACAGCCCCGCAACGCTGGAGAAATTCGTGAAACAGGCGGCCGTTTTGGTCGACGGCCAGCTGCGCATGTTTGAAACCTTGGAAGAGGCAAAGCAGTTATATGACTACGAAACCCAAGGTTAGAAAATACAACTGGCGCCACAAGGGGCAATCAGACACCTCGCCCGAGGCCCGCTCGGACGCGATGTCGCGCATCCGCAGCGCAACGCAGGCCTCGTCAGGCGAAACGCAGCCCGGAACCGAGCTGGACGATATCAAGCGCGAAGGCCTGACCGGTCGGCAATTGCGTATCGCCCGGCGTTTGGCCAGCAAACACGGTCTGGCGGCGACTTCGGACTATGACGCGGTGCGCCTGTTGCGCAAGAAGGGCTTTGACCCATTCAGGCGCAGCAATTTGCTGGAACTGGCCTCGGCCACTGCTTCGGCGAAAACGGATAGTGACGAAACGGCAGCCGTCCAGTTGCCGCAACCGGTGAGCGAGGCTCCTCAGACCCTACCCGGACCTGAGATGAGCCCGGCCGAGCGGCGCGATCGCGAAATCGGTCAGATCCAGAAGGACATTGCCCTCCGCCGAAAGAAAAAGCTGGCGGCGCTGTTTGCGCGGCTCGCGGTGTTCGTTTTTCTGCCAACCTTTGTGGTGGGGTACTATTTCTACCGGGTTGCAACACCGATGTACGCTAGCGATTCAGCCTTTTCGATCCTGCAAGCGGACGGCGGAGGCGGAACGATTGGCGGCCTGTTGAGCGGAACCCAATATGCAACCGCGCAGGATTCGGTTTCCACCCAGGAGTTTCTCGAATCCAAGGACGCATTAGAGCGGTTGGAACGGGACATGGGCTTTTCCCAGATCTTCAAGCAGGAATGGATCGACCCGATCCAGAGGCTGCCTCAGGACGCCAGTCTGGAAGACACCCACAACCTGTATAAACGTATGGTGACCATCGGGTATGACCCAAGCGACGGGATTGTTCGGATGGAAGTCGCAGCCCCCGAACCTGAAATCGCTGTCGAACTGTCGCAACGCCTGATCTCTTACGCCGAAGAGCGGATCAACAGCCTGTCCGGCCTTAAGCGCGAGGATCAAATGCGCGATGCGCGGGAAGGGTTCGAGGCAGCGCAGTCAGAACGGCGCAAAGCTCAGGAGGCACTAATCGAGTTGCAGCTGCAGGGTGCTTTGCTGGACCCTGAAAACGTCATCGCCGGTCTACGCGGTCGGATCAATGAGATCGAGGTCGCCATTCAGGATAAAGAGCTGGAACTGGCCGCCCTGCAAGACAACCGCCGACCAAACCAGGCCAAGGTCGATGGGGTCAGTGCAGATATCGCCCGCCTGGAAGTTGTCCTGGCGGAGTTGAACGCCGAGATGCTGGACGCATCCGCAGGCGAAAACTCGCTGGCGCGGTTGAGCGTCCGAATCCAGATGGCGCAGGCCGATCTGGCAGCGCGTGACATGATGCTGCAAACGGCAATGCAGCAAATGGAAACCACGCGGTCTGAGGCGAACCGCAAAGTGCGGTACCTGACGGTTTCGGTGAACCCTGTGGAGGCGCAGGATCCAACTTATCCAAGGAAGTTCGAAAATACGATTTTGGCTTTCCTGTTGTTTGCTGGTATCTACCTGATGATCTCGCTTACCGCGTCGGTCCTTCGTGAACAGGTATCCTCGTAAGACACATGAAACATGTAAAAATCTCCGACCTGACGGTCGGCAATGACCTTCCTCTGACCATCATTGCCGGCCCCTGCCAGCTTGAGACGGCAGACCACGCCCAGATGATTGCGGGCGCCATGAAAGAAGCCTGCGACGCGGCCGGGGCGCAGTATGTATTCAAGGCGTCTTATGACAAGGCGAACCGAACCTCTTTGTCCGGCAAGCGCGGAATGGGGATTGATGCGGGGCTGAAGGTTCTGGATGACATCCGCCGCACAATGGGCATTCCAGTGCTGACCGATGTCCACACCGAAGCCCAATGCGCCATCGCGGCCGAGGCCGTCGATATTCTTCAGATACCCGCTTTTCTGTGCCGCCAGACCGATATGCTTTTGGCGGCGGGCGCAACTGGGAAGGCCGTGAACGTCAAAAAAGGCCAATTCCTCGCCCCTTGGGAAATGGGCAACATCGTCGACAAGATCGCAAGTACCGGGAACCAGAACATTCTGCTGACAGAACGCGGAACCTCGTTTGGGTACAATACTCTGGTGGCCGATATGCGTGGCCTGCCGCAAATGGCGAAGACGGGCTATCCGGTCGTGATGGACGCGACGCATTCGGTTCAACAGCCGGGTGGCAAGGGTGGCTCCTCGGGTGGGCAGCGCGAGTTTGCGCCGGTGATGGCGCGCGCCGCCGTATCGCTGGGAATCGGAGCGGTGTTCATCGAAACCCATCAGAACCCCGACACAGCACCGTCTGATGGCCCCAACATGATCCCGTTGGATCAGATGCCCCATCTTGTTGACACATTGATGCGTTTTGATGCGCTGGCCAAAGCGAACCCGATTCAGATTTAACGATTGAGACCAGTTATGACCAAACCTATTCCCGAGGTGACGCCAAACACCTGGAGCTTTCTCCGCGACCCGATGATCAAACCCACCGGGTTTCGCGAATATGATGCACGCTGGAAGTACCCTGATGAGATCAACCTGCCGGGCATGACCGCCCTTGGTCTTGGGGTCGGTACTCAGATGCACAAACGCGGCATTGCGCCGGTCATCGCTGTTGGTAACGACTACCGCGACTATTCTCTGGCCATCAAGAACGCGTTGATCCTTGGCCTGATGCAGGCAGGTATTCAGGTAAAGGACATCGGCCCTGCCCTCAGCCCAATGGCTTATTTCGCGCAGTTCCATCTGGACGTTCCGGCGGTGGCGATGGTCACCGCCAGCCACAACCCCAACGGCTGGACCGGGGTTAAAATGGGTTTCGATCGACCGCTGACCCACGGCCCGGACGAGATGTCCGAGCTGCGCGACATCGTGCTGAATGGCGAGACAGTGGCGCGCGAGGGCGGCTCGTATGAATTCGTAGACGGCGTGAAAGAGGCCTATATCGACGATCTGGTCGGTGATTTCAAAATGTCCCGCCCGCTTAAGGTGGTTTGCGCCACGGGTAATGGCACTGCCTCGGCATTTGCACCCGAGATTTTTGAGCGGATCGGTGTTGAGGTTGTGCCCAGCCACAACGAACTCGACTACACGTTCCCGAACTACAACCCGAACCCCGAAGCCATGGAGATGTTGCATGACATGGCGGATGCGGTGAAATCCAGCGGTGCCGATCTGGCCTTGGGATTTGACGGCGACGGCGATCGCTGCGGTGTGGTCGATGACGAGGGCGAAGAGATCTTCGCCGACAAAGTCGGTGTCATCATGGCCCGCGATCTGGCCAAGCTGCATCCCGGCGCGACCTTCGTGGCCGACGTGAAATCGACTGGCCTGTTCGCCAGCGACCCGGAACTTCAGTCCCTTGGCGTCAAGGCGGACTATTGGAAAACCGGCCACAGCCATATGAAACGTCGGGTCAAAGAGATCGGAGCCCTCGCAGGGTTCGAGAAATCCGGCCACTACTTCCTCGCCGAGCCTGTTGGGCGCGGATATGACTGCGGGATGCGCGTGGCGGTGGAAATCTGCAAATTGATGGACCGCAACCCGGGTCAGAGCATGTCCGACCTACGAAAGGCCCTGCCCAAGACGTGGTCCACCCCGACCATGTCGCCCTACGCGGCGGATACCGAGAAATACGATATCCTGCAGCGTCTGGTGGACAAGCTGGTTGCCAAGGCCGACGCCGGCGATAGCTTCGCGGGTCGCGCCATCAAAGAGGTCGTCACCGTCAACGGCGCGCGCGTCATTTTGGACAATGGCAGCTGGGGTCTGGTGCGGGCCTCGTCGAACACCCCCAATCTGGTAGTTGTCTGCGAAAGCAGCGAAAGCGAAGCAGAGATGCGGGCGATCTTTGCCGATATCGACGCTGTGATCCGGACCGAGCCCGGCGTCGGCGACTACGACCAAACAATCTAAATGAAAGGGGCGCCGATGTGCGCCCCGATCAATCCCCTCCGAACAGCTTGAGCAAGCCTTTCTTGGCTTCTTCCTCTAGCTTGTCCTTCAGCACATCTTCGATTTGATCAGTGTCTGTGATGGTCGTGTCCAGCTCTGATCCGACCTTTTCCAGAACCTTGGATTTAGCGTCGTTTTCCAGATCTTTCAGCTTTCCTTCCGCCGCTGCCTCGATGACCTTTGTCAGGTCCGGACGGATCGAAGGGTCACTCCACGGACCGACAATACGCACAGGCACAGCGATCCCTTCGCCTGAATTGGCGCGCAATGCGACCGGCGTGAACAGATAGTCGATATCGCGCGCACCGATCCCAACGCGCCCCGCGCCATCCGCTCTGAAATTATCCAGCGACATGAGCAGGTCGTTATTCGTCAGATTGCCGCCATCCATCGTGAAACTGGCCGTCAGGCTGTTGAACACCGTGGTCCCTCCGGACCCTTCGCCGCGCCCCATCAGCCGGTTCAGGTCGAAGCCGGAGATCACGCCTTTCCCGACCGCAATATCGCCCTTTCCAGACAGCGACCGCATGATCGCGTCCTCGGTCTGTCCCACGCCCAGAAACTCCAGCGAGGCCGAGGCAGTACCTGTCAGCCTTTCAACTCCTCCGAGCGTCGACAGCGCCTGCTGCACATCAATCCCTTGAGCTTTGAAATTTCCACCGACGGACAGGCCGTTGCGATTGTTGGCCACCACTTGCCCGTTCAATTTCCCGGAAAACAGGGTCGCGGGTTGCATTTTCAGAACCGCACGCGATCGGTCGAGGTTGAGCGTCAGGTCGCTTCGTCCAAGCGTCATATCCGGCACGGCGATGGAGGACGCGGTCAGTCGAATCGACCCGTTCGCCAAACCCAGCGCCGACGCGTCGATGGGTGTCGTCGACCACCCGTCGCTGGCAGAGCCACCTCCACCTCCGGATCCTGTATCGACGGTGTCTGCAAAGGTTGAAAAATCCAGATCCCCGGCCCGCAACCGGGCTGTGATCTGTGGAGGGTCGGAAATCACGATATCGGCCTCGCCATCGAACCGGTTGTGATCCAACACGGCGGTCATGTCTCGCAAAGAGATGCGACCGTCTCGCGTGTAGGTCATCCGCCCCGATACATCTGCCACGCGCCCAAGACCATTGGGCACCGCCACGCCCGCTTGACCGAACGCGGCCAGCATAGCGTCGGTATTGCTGGTCTTGACCTCGGTCATGCCGTCCATCTCTCCTTCGATAGTGGCGCGCCCGTTGAAGGCGATACGCCCGCCCGGTGCTGTCATCGAAAGCTCTAGCGGCGCAGCGGCGCCCGAAGAAAAGGCTGGAAGATCAGGTAGTTTCAGATTCACCTGAACAGTGCCACCGGGCACGGCCATATTGGCCTCCATAATCATAGGGGCCGAGACATCCGGCCATTGCGCCGAGAGGTTGACGTCCCGAAAATTCCACTTGGTCGCTCCGTTTTCGATAAAGATCAGGCGCGCGTTGCTGAGTTCCAGTCGGTCGAGCGTGATCGGTTGCGTGGCCTGAGGCGCGGGCGCTGTTCCTCCGCTGGAACTAGGTGCAGAGGTGGGTTCAGTCAGTTCCCAATTGCCCCGGCCGTTGGCGTATTCCAGCCGCAGAACAGGGCTGTCAGCAAAGACCCGTTTGATCCGGATCTCGCCGCCCCACAGCGCCGCCGCATCCACACCGAAAGACAGGCTTTCAGCGCTCAGCATCGGCTCAGACCCCGCCCAATCAGCGTTGCCGAAGGTAACTGGCCCAGTTTCAAGGCCCAGAACTGGCCAGAATGAGATCGAAACATCGCCCGAGAAGGTCAGGTCACGCCCCGTTTCCGCCTTGACCTGTTCGGCCAGAAGCGCCCCCAGCTTGTCGCCGGGCATCAACAAAAGCGCGCCCACAACAAGGCCCACAACGGCCACCAAGATGAACAGGATACGCGTAAGCCATTTCATCGAACTGCTCTCCGCCTTTTTTGGCTTGTGTTTGGGGTATCATTCAAACCCACGGCCGCATTTGCAAGGGGAACCAATCCAAACTATATGCGGCCGCATGAGTAGCAATCCGCCAAACCTCCGCCCCGACCTTGCCCCCTCTGCCCGGATCACCGACACGCCGCGTTCAGGCCAGCCGACCATCGGTATGGTCTCATTGGGCTGCCCCAAAGCGCTGGTAGACAGCGAGCGCATCCTGACCCGGCTGCGCGCCGAAGGGTACGGTATTTCGCGCGATTATTCCGGGGCCGATGCCGTGATTGTGAACACTTGCGGGTTTCTGGACAGTGCCAAGGCCGAATCTTTGGACGCAATTGGCGAGGCTCTGGTCGAAAACGGCAAGGTCATCGTGACTGGCTGTCTGGGGGCAGAGCCGGACTATATTCGGGAACACCACCCCCGCATCATGGCGGTCACTGGCCCGCATCAATACGAGCAGGTTCTGGACGCGGTGCATGTGGCGGTGCCGCCTGATCCGGACCCATTCGTTGACCTGTTGCCTGCTAGTTCCGTGCAGCTGACTCCGCGGCACTACAGCTATCTCAAGATCTCTGAGGGCTGTAACCACAAGTGCAAGTTCTGCATCATCCCCGACATGCGCGGCAAGCTTGCCAGCCGTCCGGCCCATGCGGTGCTGCGCGAGGCCGAAAAGCTGGTCGAAAACGGCGTGCGCGAGTTGTTGGTGATCAGTCAGGATACCTCGGCCTATGGGTTGGACCGGAAATACGATGTGAACCCGTGGAAGGACCGCGAGGTGCGCAGCCATATCACAGATCTGGCGCGCGAGTTGGGGCAGCTCGATGCCTGGGTCCGGCTGCACTATGTCTACCCCTACCCGCATGTGCGTGAGTTGATCCCGCTGATGGCGGATGCAGGCTGCAATGTGCTGCCCTATCTGGATATCCCCTTTCAACACGCCCACCCGGACGTGCTGAAGCGCATGGCCCGTCCGGCGGCAGCCGCCAAAACACTCGACGAGATCAAAGCCTGGCGCGAGATCTGCCCGGACATCACTTTGCGCTCGACCTTCATTGTTGGCTACCCGGGCGAGACCGAGGCCGAATTCCAGACCCTGCTGGACTGGATGGACGAGGCGCAATTGGATCGTGTTGGCTGTTTTCAGTACGAAAACGTCGATGGCGCGCGCTCGAACGATCTGCCCGATCATGTGACCCCTGAGGTCAAGCAGGACCGATGGGACCGTTTCATGGAGAAGGCACAGGCTATCTCAGAGGCCAAACTGGAAGCCAAGGTCGGTCAAACCCTTCAGGTCATCGTGGATGAGATAGATGACGAGGCCGCCACCTGCAGAACCAAGGCCGACGCGCCCGAGATTGACGGCAACCTGTTCATTGACGAGGGTTTCGAAACCCTGAAACCCGGAGACCTCGTTACAGTCGAGGTCGATGAAGCGGGTGAGTATGACTTGTGGGGCAAGCGGGTTTGAACACCCCTAACCCTATGATCTGAAATCTACAAATCAGTTGAGGTAAGCGTGAGCCGAGTTTATTGGCGCTTGCCCGACAAAGCCGCGATGCTGAACTCGACACTGGTTGGAGGGTTTCATGTTTCGGTTTCCTACGATTTCATCGCATTTCAAAATGATGGCGGTGGCAGCCATGATGCTGGCGCCTCCGGCGGCGGCGCAGCACGTGCATGGCGGCGCGGTCAAGATCTTGTCAGTCGGTGGCAACAAGCTGGTGATTCACAAGCGCAGCAAGCATTTTGTACACCGGCATCAGGTGGCTCCGGTTATCAAACAAAAGGTCAAACCGGCCAAGCGTGTCCTGCATCCGCATCGTAAACTGGTTCTCAAGCATCACAAGCCGCGGCATCTGAAACACAGATCATTTGGTCTGCGTCACAAGATACATCGCAAGTTTCGCTGAACGCTCTACAGCGTTTCGAGCACGACGTAACCCGGTCTAGATCAGGCCAATCAGCGCCACCGCCCAGGCAATCCCGGCGGCAATCGCGGTCAATGCAACGGCCGCGCTCGCAGCATCTTTGGCCTGCCCCGCCAGCGGGTGATGGTCGGTCGACGTATAATCAACCGCGCGTTCGATGGCCGTGTTGAACAGCTCGGCCACAAGCACGAGAACACCCATGACAAGGATCAACCCACGCTCGGCCCCGCTGATCGGCAGCCACACAGCAAGCGCCGCCGAGATCAGGTTTGCATAGCCCCAGACGCGAAAGGAATACTCCTCCCGCCAGGTAGCGGCCAATCCTTGCCAGCACCATTTGGTGCGGTCCTTTAGGCGGGAAAAGAAATTGAGCATGGGTCCTCGGGCGATTGCTTTCGTGCCGTTCTGAAGGGTTGGCAAGCGCAGTGCAATGGGCAAGAAAAAACCGCCCCAAGGGCGGCATCCACTTCGTTTGATGTGCAGACGGCCCGCATTGGGGCCGCCTGCAAAACCTTTATTGTATCGGGTCACAGACAGTCTGGCCTGCTTCGGTTGTTGCCAGCTGATACCCGCCCGGGCAGCTTGGTGTGCCAGCTTTATCATAGCTCGGCTGAACGTATACTGGGGTCGGTTCTTCCTGCTGCGCACAAGCAGTCAGGATCAGAGCAAACGCACCAACGGCGGCAAACTTCAGTTTCATGTCCATCATTCCTTTATTACTTTGCTGATATTGCCCAATTTTCGGGGCCACGACCAGAATACGGGCTGACAAGCAATCTGGCAACAGAATCAATCACAAAACCGTGAAACGCAGCGATTCCATGCCAGCATGACCGGCAATTTGCGACTTACTCGCCAAGACAGGCTACCTTTTTCGAAACATAACCCTAGACTTTTTTCAGACATCAGCCAAAGGACGGAGTAGCCAAATGTCTCAATCGCCGACCATCGCCCAAGACTCGCCCATTCCCGTCGAGGTCGAAGAAGGTAAAAGCTATTTCTGGTGCTCCTGCGGCCAGTCGAAGCGGCAACCTTTCTGCGATGGCTCCCACAAAGGCAGCAGTTTCGAGCCGGTCAAATACACCGCCGAGGCCAGCAAAAAGGTGTTCTTCTGCGGGTGTAAACATACGTCCAAGCAACCCCTGTGCGACGGATCGCATTCAAAGCTCTGAAAGGCAGTTCAACTTCTGAGACTTCAGGCCTGTTCGGTTTGCGCGGCCTTGAGTGCGGCAAATTTCGCCCGATTCGGACAGGTCGGCGGCGGGTCTGCGCCCGCGGCTTGCCGATCCATCCATTCGGGGCAATCCTGCGCAGATGCGCACCCCCGACAGAACTGGATCATCTCAGCCCATTCCTCTTGGCTGAGCTTGCCGGACCGATGCGCCTGAACAAGGTCTGCGCCGGTTGTCTGCCCCATGCGCAGGACCAGACGAAAATGGGTCATGATGTTTCCCAGATGCGGCATCCTACTAACCCGCGCTAAGGCATCAGTTTATGCAGTAAGTCTTTGTTGCGGCAGTATTCAGGGGTCCGGCTTAGAGACGACGCTTGAGCCAGCAGCGTTTGGCAATTGTCGGGATTGGGGCAATCGGTGCAGCGCAGTACCGCCTCTGAGAGCTGGTCCAGAGACACATCGCCCCGGATGGTGGCTTCCTCCAGATCGACATCCAGCATGTTTGCCATGTCGTCCACCAAACCGGCATGCAATCGCAGTGATTTCAGGCTGGGCATGTTGCGTCCTTTCCCTGTCGCGCTGTCAAACAGGGTAGCAAGCATGGGCCAAAGGACTTTGATTCAGGTCAAATTGGGGCGCTGATCCGGTCCAGATAGGCGCGCGTGGCGTCCTGGACGCGACGAAAGCGGTCTCCGCCCAGTTTCTTGCCGCCATACCAGCGGGTGACGATGATCACGTGATTGCGCAGCTCTTCACGCTCCAACATGCGTAGGATCACCATGCCAGCGCCGCTTTCGCCATCATCGGCCTTTAGCCCGCCAGTCGGCAAAACCGCCGCCCATGTATTATGCGTGGCCTTGGCATAGCTTTTGTCCGAACGCAGCGCGTCCAGCACCGCGTCAATCTCGGCCCGCGATTCGACATGCGCGCCCGACACCGCGTATTTCGAGCCCCGATCCGTCAAGACGACCCCCATCCGAAACACGTCCGTCATTGGGTCAATCCAAGCTGCCGGGCCGTTTCCTGAACGATCTGCACGCGCTGCGCGTTGGGCGGATGTGTGCTGAGGAACTTGTCAGCAGGATCCGGAATGCGGTCGAAGTACTTGGCACCGACCAAGGGGTTATATCCGGCATTATAGGTAATGATGGTACCCAGTTGATCGGCCTCAAGCTCGAAGGTCTGGACATAGGCCTGTACTCCCACTTTAGCACCCAGTTTCTGCGCCTCTTCAATCTCGGCATCGCTGCCGCCGCGAAGCCGCGCCAAGTCTCCGAATTTCGCGGCACTGGCGCTGGCGTTTTCGCTTTGACGGGCGATATGACTCAGAACGTGATGCGCCGCCTCATGGCCCATGACAAAGGCCAGCTCATCCGCGTTCTGGGCCGACTGGATCATCGAGCGGGTGAAAATGATCACCGGCTGCTTTTTGTCGTCCAGTGTCTGAAACGCATTGGCCGGAGCCTTTGGGTTTAGGTCCACCAGAATCCGAAAGTCGCAGTTCTGACCCCTAGAGGCACGAAGACATTGCGCGCGTGCTTCGTCACCGATTGCCCGGCTCACCTCGCGGAAGGTCTCAACCGTGACGGGCGCGTCCGAGGCCTCCCACTCGGCGACGGACTGCTCACGCAGGGTTTCCGCGCTGCATGCCGCCAGAAACAGTGCAATCACCAGAAGAATAAGTCGACGCATCAGGTTTCCTTCAAGCGGTCAGGCCTTAAGGGGAACATAGCGCGCGCATGACGGCACGACCATACCCGGATCGCGCCCAAACGACTTGCATTGCGAGGCGGTCGCGCGCACTCTGAACTCATGTTTTCGATTGAGCATGAATTCGACTCGACGGTGATTACTCTGGTTGATGAAGGCGACAAGCCTTTGAACGAAGACGTCGTCATAAACAGCTTCGCGGAATGCGTGACGCTGGAGCAATTTGATCCCCGCACCGGTGAGGTCCAGAAAATAACGCTGTCGCCTGAACAGGTGCGTGATCTGGCAGCCGCGCTGGACCTGCCCGAAGGCGTCTATCAGATTCGCGAAACGCAGGATTAAGGCTCCTAGATCACGCGCATGGACGGCGACACGCCGATGCCTTAGATATCCCAAATGTAGCCATTCAAAGCCCTTTTCCGTAGGCCCCACCGTCCGGCCAGAAAAGACCCAGCGAACTTGTCCTGCCCCTTGAAACCCAAGCCGTGGCAACCAAAATACAAACCGCTGATGTAAAGGAAGTTAACATATGTCCCTGAAAAACCCCGCCGCGCTGGAATTTCTGCAGGTGCGCCGCTCTCGCCCTGCAAAAACGCTGATCGCCCCGGCTCCGACGCGGGATGAGCTGTTGCCGCTGTTGATCGCAGCCGCGCGCAGCCCTGATCATGGCAAGCTTGAGCCTTGGCGGTTCATCGTGCTGGAAAAAGGCGCCATGGCGCGCCTGGCCAGCCTGACCGAGGACTGCGGCACCGCTTTGGGCAAAAGCCCCGAAGACATCGCAAAGGCGCGCAGCCAGTTCGATTTGGGACATCTGGCCGTGGCCGTGATTGAGGTTCAGAAGCCGTCCGAGAAAATCCCCGCTATCGAACAGACCTATTCGGCCGGCGCGGTCTGTCTGGCGCTGTTGAACGCGGCATTGGCCGCAGGATGGGGCGCCAACTGGTTGTCCGGCTGGCAGACCCATGACCGCACCTTCTGCCAAAAGGCATTTGGGCTGGCCGACAATGAAAGCGTCGCAGGCCTGATTCACATCGCCACCGAAGGCAGCGCCCCGCCCGAGCGCCCTCGGCCCGATGTTGCCGCCCTGACGGAATGGGTCGCGGAATGATCATCCTCAACGCGTTTTTTGCAGCGCTGGGTCAGATCGGCGACCCAAAATTCCGCTCTGTCCTGTTTCGAGGCATCGGCCTGACCATCCTGTTGCTGATCCTCGCCTGCGCGGGCGCGATCTGGTTCATCAATTCGCTATCCGGTAACGAGATTTCACTGCCTTTCGTCGGCACGGTTTCGTGGCTAAACGACGTGCTGAACTACTCAGGCATTTTTCTGGTGCTGGTGTTGCCGGTGTTTCTGATGGTGCCGGTCGCCTCGGCCATCACCTCAATCTTTCTCGAAGACGTGGCCCAGGCCGTTGAGGACAAGCACTATCCAACCCTGCCCAAGGCTCCAAAGATACCGATATCCGAGGCCGTCATGGATGGGTTGGGCTTTTTGAGCGTTCTGATCGTGGCCAATATTCTGGCCCTGATCCTCTACACGATCTTCCCACCCTTCGCGCCCTTCATTTTCTGGGCGATGAACGGATTTCTGCTGGGTCGAGAGTACTTTACGCTGGCTGCCATGCGCCGCTTGGGCCGTGACGGGGCACGCAAGCTACGCGCCAAACACGTCACCACAATCTGGGCTGCAGGAACGCTTATGGCGATCCCGCTTTCCGTTCCTTTGGTGAACCTGGTGATCCCGATCCTCGGGGCGGCCACGTTCACCCATATCTATCACAAACTGTCGAGCACCTGAGGTCAGCGCGGCTCCAGCTGGTTCAACCAGTCGAAGTCGCGCACCGAAATCGCACCCGACAGGATGATCCCGGCGATGATCGCCCATAGAACGATCGAAATGCCGGTGGTGATCCACATCTTCTTTTTCATGTGATGCTCTTCCGGCGCACCCGCATGGGTGCCCGGAACGATATCCCCCAGATCGCCCTGCGTCTTGATACGAATAGGCAGAACGATCAGCAGCGTCATGAACCAGATGACAGCAAACAGAACCAAAGCGGCAGTGATAGTCATGTCAGGCCCTCCGGGCTGGCGTTACACCTGTTCCAACTCGACAAGGCAACCGTTGAAATCTTTGGGGTGAAGGAACAGCACCGGTTTGCCATGGGCACCGATCTTGGGCTCGCCGGAGCCTAGCACACGCGCGCCGGTTTCCTTCAGGTGGTCACGCGCGGCGATGATATCGTCGACCTCATAGCAGACATGATGGATACCTCCGGCGGGGTTCTTTTCCAGAAACCCGTTGATCGGGCTGTCCTCGCCCAAGGGGTACAAAAGTTCAATCTTCGTATTGGGCAGTTCGATAAAGACAACCGTCACACCATGATCGGGTTCATCCTGAGGCGCTCCCACCTTGGCCCCCAGCGCATTGCGGTATTGATCCGATGCGGCCTCAAGGTCCGGAACGGCGATGGCAACGTGGTTCAGGCGTCCAATCATGATAGTCTCCTCTGTCCTGCGTTGCTTGGGTTATGGGGGCTGCCCGGTCAAAGAACAAGTGCGCCAAATTGCCCGTTAACCCTGTGTTAGCCAGAAGTTCCTAGCGTGAGGCATCTGCTGGATAGGAGAGCTGCCATGAACGATTCGGGACCATTGACCACCATTGCCACACCCACCGCGACCCGGCCGTTGCGGGGACAGACCATTCTGGTTGTCGAAGACAGCCGATATTCCTGCGACGTGATCCGCCTGATGTGCCTGCATAGCGGCGCGCGGATCCGGCGTGCAGATTGCCTGAAATCGGCGCGACGTCACTTGCAGATCTATCGTCCCTCGATCATCGTCGTGGATATGGGGCTGCCGGATGGCTCGGGCGCCAATCTGATTGCCGAACTGACGCAGGCCACCCCTCGGATCGGGGTCATCCTTGGCATGTCCGGCGATGACTGCACCCGCGAACAGGCGATGCAGGCTGGTGCAGATGGTTTTTTGGACAAGCCAATCAAATCCATGGCCTTCTTTCAAAGAACCATTCTCGAGCTTCTGCCCGAAGACCGCCGCCCCTCCGAATTGCACGCGGTCCGAGATGAGCAGATCCATCCCGACCACCTCGCTTATCAGGACGATATGGCCCATATCGCCGATGTGCTGGCCGGACCGAATGACCATCGCACTCTGGATTATGCAGCCCAGTTTCTCGGCAGCGTCGCGCGTGAGGCCAATGATCTGGTACTAATCAAGGCGGCAAAGGACCTTGCCGCATCCCGATCCGAAGGCACGCCGATCACCGCCCGCGCCGCGCAAGTTGCCGGGATCGTTCAAGACAGATTGCAGCAGAAAGAGGCTATCTGAATTGATCACCGCCTATTTCATCACCGCATCCTTGTTGTGTTTGTGGATATACCGACAGGCCCGCAGCTCGGCTCGGGCCATCCGGGCGAAACGGGTCGGGGTGGCCAATCCTCTGGACTAAAGCGTTTCGGGTTTCACCTGAATCATCAAATGAAACGAATGTCCCGAGAACGCTGAAAGCGTGGCAGGGTATTCGTGTCACAGGTTTAACCCGAAGCGATCTATGTCAGGTTTGCTTGAAGCACTGAGCGGCACCACCGTCCCGAGAATGTCACAGGCATATCCAGGGATTGAGGTGACGAGACAGAACCGAAACAAAAACGCATTCTTGCCCCCAATGATCGGCGCGATCAGGTGATACGCAGCAACTGCTTTGTTTCACCCCCTCAAACGCAAACCGCCCGCTTGAAGCGGGCGGTTGTTGTTTAGTCCTGAGGGATGATGCGAAGCCCCAGTTCCATCAACTGATCCGAACTCGGATCGGACGGCGCATCCATCATCAGATCTTCGGCGCGCTGGTTCATCGGGAACATCATGACCTCGCGGATGTTAGCTTCGTCCGCCAGCAGCATCACGATCCGGTCGATGCCCGCAGCACAGCCACCGTGCGGCGGCGCGCCATAGTGGAACGCGTTGAACAGGGCCCCAAAGCGGGATTTGACCTCATCCGCGCCATAGCCTGCCAGTTCAAAGGCTTTCAGCATGATTTCCGGCTTGTGGTTCCGGATCGCGCCCGAGACTAGCTCATACCCGTTACAAGCCAGATCGTACTGATAGCCGCGCACGTCCAGAGGATTGCCGTTCAGCGCTTCCATACCGCCCTGCGGCATTGAGAACGGGTTGTGTTCAAAGTCGATCGCACCGGTTTCCTCGTCCTGCTCGTAAATCGGGAAATCCACGATCCAAGCAAAAGCAAAACGATCTTTCTCGGTCAGGCCAAGCTCATCACCGATCACATCACGAGCCTTCCCGGCAACCTTTTCAAAGGCCTTCGGCTTGCCCCCCAGGAAGAACGCCGCATCGCCTACGCCCAGACCCAGCTGCTGACGGATCGCCTCGGTCCGCTCGGGACCGATATTCTTGGCCAACGGGCCAGCGGCCTCCATCCCTTCGCCCTGATCGCGCCAGAAGATGTAGCCCATCCCCGGCAGCCCCTCTTTCTGGGCAAACGCGTTCATACGGTCACAGAACTTGCGGCTACCACCAGTCGGAGCGGGGATGGCTCGGATTTCGGTCCCTTCCTGCTCCAGCAGCTTTGCGAAAATCGCAAAGCCAGACCCGCGGAAATGGTCGGAGACCACTTGCATTTTAATAGGGTTCCGCAGGTCGGGCTTGTCGCTGCCATACCAAAGCGCCGCATCCTTATAGGAAATCTGCGGCCAGTCCTGATCCACCTTGCGGCCGCCACCGAACTCTCCGAACACACCGGTCAGAACGGGCTGGATCGTGTCGAACACGTCCTGCTGTTCGACAAAGGACATCTCAAGATCAAGCTGGTAGAAATCGGTCGGCGAGCGATCCGCACGCGGGTCTTCGTCGCGGAAGCACGGCGCGATCTGGAAATACTTGTCGAAGCCCGACACCATGATCAGCTGTTTGAACTGCTGCGGGGCCTGCGGCAGCGCGTAGAATTTGCCCGGGTGCAGACGCGAGGGCACAAGGAAGTCGCGCGCGCCTTCGGGCGACGAGGCGGTGATGATCGGTGTCTGGTACTCGCGGAAGCCCTGATCCCACATGCGGCGACGCATCGAGGCCACAACGTCCGAGCGCAGGGTCATGTTCTGCTGCATCGCCTCACGGCGTAGGTCGAGGTAGCGATGGCGCAGGCGGGTTTCCTCGGGGTATTCCTGATCGCCGAACACCATCAGCGGCAGTTCGTCGGCGGCACCCAGAACCTCAAGCTCACGCACGTAAACTTCGATCTCGCCAGTCGGCAGTTTCGGGTTCACCAGATCGGCGTCACGCGCTTTGACAGTGCCGTCGATGCGGATACACCACTCCGAGCGCACTTTCTCAAGTTCGGCAAAAGCCGCGCTGTCACCGTCGCACAGCACCTGGGTCACACCGAAATGGTCGCGCAGGTCGATAAATAGCACGCCACCGTGATCTCGGACCCGATGCACCCAACCGGACAGGCGGACGGTTTCACCGACATTGGCGGCAGTCAGAGCGGCGCAGGTGTGGCTGCGATAGGCGTGCATGGAATATCCCTTCGGGCGCAGAATTCGTCGCGCCGATACACCCTGTCAGGCTTGGAAAGTCAAGGCGGGTCGCGCCGTCAAAACGGCCTTTGAACGTTGCCGGAATAGAAATACACGCCCAGACCCACGGCAAAGATGATATTCCCCGCAATCGCGTGCAGCAGCACCGCGTAGAAGAAGGACCCTCGTTTGCGATAGGCCCAGCTAAACAGCAGGCCGCCAACAAAAGTCATGACGGCGACAATCCAGCTCCAGTACATCAAATGGGCGAAGGAAAAGATGGCCGCGTTCAGGAGGTCGGCCTTGCGGCCGTCAGGCAGGATCCCATGGTAGCGGCGGTAAAACAGCGGGCGGAACAACAGCTCTTGCGGCAGCGCAGACAAGAGCGGATAGCCGATCCAGATAAAGGCCAGCATCTCGGGCTGGTGTACCAAAAGGAAAAAGGCGGCATCCGGGCGGGTTAGGTAGATCAGCGCCGTGCAGAACAGTGCTGTAACGGCCGTGAAAGCGGCCAGTTCGCGGACCGACCAGTTTGCCCAATTGTAGCGAAGTTCGGCCCATTGGAAGCCCGGTGTGGCATGCAAGAGAACAATGCCCAGCCCAGTGAATGCGAACAAGGCCGGGAACATCCAGTTGGACGGAAACAGGACTGCTATCAGCAGAGGGACCGCAACAAAGAACGCGCCGAATTCAAGCCGCAGACGCCCAATCGCCACCGGGCGGTGGTCCAACGCGCTGTCGTTGCTCATAGCGCCACCAGCTTTGCGGAGATCAAGCCGCGCAGAGAGTTACCCATATAGATCGCCTTGGCGGACTTCAGATCATAAATGGTTAGAACGGCCTCGGTCCACCCCTCCTCCAACAGCTGCTCGCGCAGAATGCCCGGCAAAAGACCGCAGGACACAGGAGGAGTAAGCCTTCGCCCGTCCGGCATTTCAACGAACAGATTGGTGATGGTTCCTTCGCACAGTTCCTCCCCCTCGTTGAGGAACAGCTCCTCATCAATGCCGTCCGGCAGGGAGGCTCGGGCAGTATCATAGACCACGCGGCGCGTGGTTTTGTGCTGCAACCATATGTCGTCTGAGTTCAGCCGGGTCTGAGAAATCCCCAACCGCCAGATCTCAGGATTGCCAGCTAACGCGGCCGTGGTCAGGTCAAAGCCTCCGTGGACATCCATGGTCAACCGACACCGCAAGGGGGCATCGCTGGTAACGCCGGAAAATATCGCAAGCGCCGCATTGCGGTCGAAGGACAGCGCCAAAGCCTTTGCCGTGCGCGCCATACGGTTCAGATGCCTGTCACGCCGCAAAAAACCCTGATCGGGGTGATAGCCAAGGGTTTCGATCAGGCGGAAATCAGGCTCAACTGGTGGGCGAAGCGGGCTTTCCATAAGGCTTCCTCGTATTCAGATGGGGCTGTGCTGTCCCAAACCACGCCGCCGCCGACATTCAGGGTGGCGTTTCCATCGTCCATCATCAGTGTGCGGATGGCGACGTTGAATTCCGATCGGCCATCCGGCGCGGCCCAGCCGATGGTTCCGCAATAGATATCACGCGCCCAGGGCTCCAGTTCGGACAGGATCTCCATCGCACGGATCTTGGGCGCGCCGGTGATGGAACCACAAGGGAACAGTGCCGTCATGATGTCGGACAACCCGGCCCCGACTTGCAGCTGCGCCCCCACCAGAGAGACCATCTGATGCACCGTGGCATAGGTTTCGACCTTGAACAGCTCGGGCACATGAACAGAACCGGGAAGTGCCACGCGGCTGATATCATTGCGCAGCAGGTCAACGATCATCAGGTTCTCGGCTCGGTTCTTCTCATCCCAGGACAGGAAGTTGCGACGGCGGGCGTCCTCGGCCATGTCCTCGCAACGCGGTTGGGTGCCCTTCATAGGCCGCGTTTCGATTCGACCGGTTTCATCCGTGCGGAAGAAAAGCTCGGGCGAGCGACTAAGAAGGTCCGGCAGACCGTCCTGTTGAACCAGCGCTCCATGGCCGACCGGCTGGCCGGATGTCAGCGCCGCGTAGAGCGCCGCACTATCCCCATCGACCGTTAGATCAATCGGGAAGGTCAGGTTCGCCTGATAGATATCCCCTGCCCCGATGGCGTCATGCACCACCTGAAAGGCCTGACTGTAGCGGGTCTCATCCCAACGCGGCTGAAACGCGGATACGCCGCCTTCGGCTTTGGGCAACACGCTTTGGTCCGGTTCGTCATAGACGCCGAAACACAGCAGCGGCAGTTTCCGTTCACGCGGCAACAAACCAAACAGCCGAGGTTCCAGCACATAGCCCAGCTCATAGCTGGCATAACCGGCCAGCCAACTACCCGCCGCGCGCGCGTCATCGAGGGCCGCCAACGCCTGTGGCACCTCGTCCGCGGCATCCGCCCGGATGATGTGGGATGGCCGGTCGAACCGGGTTCCCGGACCGGCAGGTCCCTGATCAAAACGAATACGCAAGTGCATCCTCATAAGCCGTGATGCGCGATATAGAGAATACTCTGCCAAGGGAAAGGGGGGAAAGCGGCAATTTCACCTCTGTTCCCGATACCTCTTGCACCTTTTCGCGCGGTCCCTATAACGCAGGACAATTTGGGCGCTGGGGCGGTGCCCTGACTCGCTGACAATCGAAGGAACAAGGCCATGCCGAGAAGAACCGACATCCAGTCGATCATGATCATTGGGGCGGGTCCCATTGTTATCGGACAAGCCTGCGAGTTTGACTATTCCGGTGCTCAGGCCTGTAAGGCGCTGCGCGAGGAAGGGTATCGGGTCATTCTGGTGAACTCGAACCCGGCGACGATCATGACCGATCCGGGTCTGGCCGACGCGACGTATATTGAGCCGATCACTCCCGAAGTGGTCGCCAAGATCATCGAGAAAGAGCGCCCCGATGCCCTGCTACCCACCATGGGTGGCCAAACGGGCCTGAACACCTCGCTCGCGCTTGAAGAGATGGGCGTGCTGGACAAGTTCGGCGTCGAGATGATCGGCGCCAAGCGCGACGCCATCGAAATGGCCGAAGACCGAGCCTTGTTCCGCGAGGCGATGGACCGGCTGGGTCTTGAGAACCCCAAGGCCACCATTGTGACCGCCCCCAAGCGTGAAGACGGCTCAACCGATCTGGATGCCGGCGTGCAGATGGCACTGGATGAGCTGGAAGAGATCGGTCTGCCCGCCATCATCCGCCCTGCATTTACCTTGGGCGGCACAGGCGGCGGCGTGGCTTATAACCGTGAGGATTATATCCATTTTTGCCGTTCGGGCATGGATGCCTCACCTGTGAACCAGATCCTCGTCGACGAAAGCCTGCTGGGCTGGAAAGAATACGAGATGGAGGTGGTGCGTGACACCGCCGACAATGCCATCATCGTCTGCTCGATTGAAAACGTCGATCCGATGGGCGTACACACCGGTGACTCGATCACCGTGGCCCCTGCCCTGACGCTGACCGACAAAGAATATCAGATCATGCGCAACGGCTCGATCGCTGTTCTGCGCGAGATCGGGGTTGAGACCGGTGGCTCGAACGTACAGTGGGCGATCAACCCTGAAGATGGCCGTATGGTTGTGATCGAGATGAACCCACGGGTATCGCGATCCTCCGCTCTGGCCTCCAAAGCGACCGGTTTCCCGATTGCCAAGATCGCCGCCAAGCTAGCCGTCGGCTACACGCTGGACGAGCTGGACAACGACATTACCAAGGTCACGCCCGCTTCGTTCGAGCCGACCATTGACTATGTCGTCACCAAGATCCCAAAATTCGCGTTCGAGAAATTCCCTGGATCCGAACCCTATCTGACCACCGCGATGAAGTCGGTGGGTGAGGCCATGTCCATTGGCCGCACGATCCACGAATCGATGCAAAAGGCTCTGGCCTCGATGGAATCGGGCCTGACCGGCTTTGATGAGATCGAAATCCCCGGCCTGAATGTCGGTGTCTGGGAAGAAGCGGACGACAAAGCTGCCGTGATCAAAGCAATCAGCCAGCAGACCCCCGACCGTTTGCGTACCATCGCTCAGGCCATGCGTCACGGTCTGTCCGATGATGAGATTTTCGGCGTTACCAAATTCGACCCTTGGTTCCTGGCCCGCATCCGCGAGATCATCGAGGCCGAGCGCCAGGTCCGCAAAGACGGCCTGCCGGTCACCGAAGACGGCATCCGCAAGCTAAAAATGCTGGGCTTCACCGACGCACGTCTGGGCAACCTGACTGGCCGTGACGAAGACAACGTCCGCCGCGCCCGCCGCAATCTGGGCGTAAAGGCCGTGTTCAAACGCATTGACACCTGCGCCGCCGAATTCGAAGCGCAGACACCTTATATGTACTCGACCTACGAAGCTCCGATGATGGGTGAGGTCGAATGCGAGGCACGTCCAAGCGACCGCAAAAAGGTCGTCATCCTCGGCGGCGGTCCGAACCGGATCGGTCAGGGCATCGAGTTCGACTATTGCTGCTGTCACGCCTGCTTCGCGCTAACCGACGCGGGGTATGAGACCATCATGGTCAACTGCAACCCCGAGACGGTCTCGACGGACTATGACACCTCGGACCGTTTGTACTTCGAGCCGCTGACTTTTGAGCACGTCATGGAAATCCTGACGAAAGAGCAGGAAAACGGCACGCTGCACGGCGTCATCGTCCAGTTCGGCGGCCAGACTCCATTGAAACTGGCCAACGCGCTTGAGGCCGAAGGCATTCCGATCCTCGGCACCACGCCCGACGCGATTGACCTGGCCGAAGACCGTGAACGCTTTCAGGCGCTGGTCAACGAGCTGGGCCTGAAGCAGCCGAAAAACGGCATCGCTTCGACCGATGAACAGGCGCTTGAGATCGCCGAAGAGATCGGCTTCCCGCTGGTGATCCGCCCTTCTTACGTTCTGGGCGGTCGTGCGATGGAGATCGTGCGCGATATGGATCAGCTGCGGCGCTACATCAACGAGGCTGTTGTGGTCTCGGGCGACAGCCCGGTTCTGCTGGACAGCTATCTGGCCGGTGCGGTTGAGCTGGACGTGGACGCTCTGTGCGATGGCACCGACGTTCACGTTGCAGGCATTATGCAGCATATCGAAGAGGCAGGCGTTCACTCGGGCGACTCGGCCTGCTCACTGCCGCCCTATTCACTGTCGAAAGAGATCATCGAGCAGATCAAGGAACAGGCGTTCAAACTGGCCAAAGCGTTGAACGTGGTCGGCCTGATGAACGTTCAGTTCGCGATCAAGGATGGTGAGATCTACCTGATCGAAGTAAACCCGCGCGCCTCGCGTACCGTCCCCTTCGTCGCCAAAGCCACCGACAGCGCGATTGCGTCCATCGCAGCGCGGGTCATGGCGGGTGAGAAACTGGCGGACTTCCCGAAACGCCCGCCCTACAAGACAGTCGACGACAGCAAGATCGCCGACCAGATGACACTGGCCGACCCGGACATGCCGTGGTTCTCGGTCAAAGAGGCCGTGCTGCCCTTCGCACGCTTCCCTGGCGTCGACACCATTCTGGGCCCGGAAATGCGTTCGACTGGTGAGGTCATGGGCTGGGATCGCGACTTCCCGCGCGCATTCCTGAAGGCACAGATAGGCGCTGGCATGGTGCTGCCCTCATCCGGCCGCGCATTCATCTCGATCAAGGATGCCGACAAAGGGCCGGATATGTTGGAGGCCGCGCGCGTTCTGGTCGATCAGGGCTTTGAACTGGTCGCCACACGCGGCACGCAAACCTGGTTGGACAAGCAGGGCGTACCTTGCGAAGTGGTCAACAAGGTCTATGAAGGACGCCCCGATGTGACTGACCTGATGAAAGACGGCGGTGTTCAGCTGGTGATGAACTCGACCGAAGGCGCACAGGCGGTGGAAGACAGCCGGTCGATCCGCTCAATCGCTCTGTATGACAAAATCCCCTATTTCACCACCGCCGCCGCCAGCTACGCAGCAGCGTTGGCTATCAAGGCGCAGGCCGAAGGTGACGTCGAGGTGAAATCGTTGCAGGGTTGACCTGCAGCACCAAGGAAAAAGCAAAACCCCCGGTCGTTGACCGGGGGTTTTTCATTTAAGTAGCAACCGCTTGCCGTTTCTCATCTCGCTGGAAGAACAGCAGGTAGAAGACCGGGGCCGCGACCATGGTCAGGACCGTGGCAAAAGCCAATCCGCCCATGATGGTGACCGCCATCGAGACAAAGAAAGCGTCGGTCAGCAGCGGGGCCATCCCAAGGATCGTTGTAATCGCAGCCAGCATGACCGGCCGCAGACGCGATACGGAGGCTTCGATGATCGACTCCTGCAGGGGTTTGCCCGTTGCTCGGACCAGATCAATCTCTTCGACCAGAACGATGCCATTCTTGATCAGCATGCCCGACAGGCTGAGCAGACCCAGAAGCGCCGTAAAGGTGAACGGCAGCCCGGTGCCTAGCAAACCGATCACCACACCGTTCACAGACATGGGAACCAAAAGCCAGATGATGACCGGCTGGCGGATCGCATTGAACAAAAGGACCGAGATCAGCACCATGATCAACAGGCTCAGCGGCAATTGCCTGCCGAGGCTCTCTTGCGCATCGCCCGAGTCCTCGAATTCGCCGCCCCATTCCATGCGATAGCCGGGTGGCAGGTCCATCTCTTCAATCGTTGCGCGCAGCTCGGAATGCACCTGAGCTGCGGTCACATCTGGCGGGATATCCGCGCCAACGGTGATGGTAAGCACCCGGTTGCGCCGGTGGACCTCGGTGTTGAGCAACTGGTATTCGAACCCATCCACCATCTGTTCGATTGGCACGAATTGGCCTGACTGATCGGAATACACGACCTGATCGACAATCGAATAGTCACCCTCGGCCGGGCGGCGCAGAATGATTGGGATCAGGCGGTCGCGCTCGCGCAGGACGCCTCCGGTGATGCCATCGGTCGAGAATTGCAGCGTGGCCGCAATATCTTCGCGAGAAACACCAGCTGTCTGCGCGCGTTCGGTTGCGTAGATCGGTTGAACCGCCAGTTCTTTTTCGCGCCAGTCATGGTGGATGTTCAGCGCGTTCGGCGTAGCAGCCGCCATGCGTTGAACCGCTTCGTCCGCCAACTGCCGCAGCACGGCTGGGTCGCTACCCGAAAAGCGGGCTTGTATCGGGGTGCCTCCACCCGGACCAAAGACCAGACGTTTGGTGCGAAACTCGCTTTCAGGGAACTGAGCCACCCCAAAGGCCTCAAGCTCGGCCTGCAGCACTGGGATATCCTCGAGCGTTTCCGTCCGAATGATCATGTGACCGTAGCTTGGGTTCGGGTCCTCCGCGCTGTAGGTCAGCATGAAGCGGGTTGCGCCCTGCCCGACAAATGTGGTGACGGACACCACATCGTCACGTTCGGCCAGCCAATCCTCGACCACGGCCATATCAGCGGAGGTACGTGAGATTGGGGTACCCTGAGGTAGTTTGTAGTGGACAAAGAACAACGGCGTATTCGAGTCCGGAAAGAATTGCTGCTTCATCAGGCCGAAGCCCGCATAACAGGCCACTGTCACAGCGATCAGTCCGGCCACGACGAGCCAGCGGAACCGCAACGCCCAGCGCAGGATCGCGCCGTAAACGCGGAACAGAAGGCTGCCATAGGCGTCAACTTCACCCTCTTTGCCCTGCTTGAAGAAATAGTGCGCCAACATCGGGGTTACGGTGATTGCCAGAACCCAGCTGAGCAGCAACGATATCCCAATAACCGCAAAGAGCGAGAACAGGAACTCTCCGGTCGCGTCGGGGCTGAGACCGATGCCCGCAAAGGCCATGATGCCGATGACCGTCGCGCCCAGCAGCGGGATCTGCGTTTTCGACGCCACTTCATCCGCCGCATCGCGCGAGGACTTGCCGCGCAGCATCGCGATCTGCATGCCCTCGGCCACCACAATGGCATTGTCCACCAGCATCCCCATCGCAATGATCAGGGCACCCAGCGAGATGCGCTCCATCTCAATCGAGAACAGCGCCATGAAAAGCAGTGTCCCGACCACGGTCAGCAGCAATGTCGTCCCGACCACAATGGCAGCGCGCCATCCCATAAAGAGGCCCAGAACCGCGACTACAATGATCACCGACATGGCGAGGTTCACAAGAAAGTCGTTCGAGGCTTGCTCGACCACCACGTGTTGCTGGTAGATGGGCAGAATTTCCACGCCAAACGGGATTTGCGTATCCAGTTCCGCGAATTTTGCATCCGCGCGCTTGCCAACTTCGACGATGTTCTCGGCGGCCAAGCCGGCAATGCCCAGCGTAAAGGCCTCGGTCCCATCGAAGCGGATCATGATATCCGGGTCGGTCTGACGGGCACGGTAGACGTTGGACATGTCAAACAGGTTGATCACCTGCCCTTGTGAGCCGACCGACAATCCGGCGATGGCCGATACACTATCCGACCCTTCGGCTGTCAAAATGGTGGTGCGGTCGTTCTCGGACCGAACCGAGCCGGAGGAGTTGACCGAATCCGCGTTGGCAATTGCCTCGTTGATGGCTTGGATGGGGACATTCTGGTTCACCGAGATGGACAGATCCGGTTCGATGAAGATCGCCTCTTGCGGTAAACCCTGAACTTCGACATCGGCAACGCCGTCGACCGTTAACAGCTCACGCCGCAGAAACGTCGCCAATTCGTGCTTTTCGGCGTCCGAGAACCCCTCGGCCGTGACGGCGTAGAATAAGCCGAACACGTCGCCGAAACCGTCATTGACGAAGGGCTGGTTTACACCGGATGGCAGGCCCCGCGCCGCATCGCGCACTTTGGCGCGCAGGCGGGTCCAGATGGCGGGCAATTCGCTGCCGTCATAGGTGGATTTGATCTCAACCTCTATCAGGGACTGGCCCGGCTGGTTCAACGAGGTGATCGTATCCACTTCACCCATTTGCTGGATCGCCGATTCCAGAGGTTCAGAGACTTCCAGCGCCACCTGCTCGGCCGTGGCGCCGGGGTATTGCGTTACGATGACCGCGTTTTTGATTGTAAAAGCCGGGTCCTCTAGGCGCCCCAGGGAAAGGAAGCCCCAAATACCGCCAAACAAGGCGATCAGGATGATCAGCCACGTGTATAGCGGTCGGTCGATCGATGCGCGTGCAATTCTCATCAGCCCGCCCCTTAGTTCGAGAAGCCGGTGAAACGGCGCACGCTCTGGCCGTCCGTCAACGCCGAACCGCCCGCGACAACAACCTCATCGCCGTCTGACAAGCCAGTCAGAACACGGACTTCACCGGTCTGCGTTGGTTCGATGGTTACGGGTGCAAGGCGTACCGTGCCCTCGTCTGCGCCAGCCGGAGAAAAGACCATCACGCCCAGCGCGCTATCCGCGCCAGCGACGATGGCTGATGCCGGTAGAACGATTCCCGTGCGGCCATCTCTGACATGCACGTTCACCGACACGGACGAACCGGGCAGAATCTGCAGCCCCTCAGGCGGGGTCAGACCGAACTGAATACGGAATGTCTGTCCAACACTCGAAGTCTCGGCGTCGAACTCACGGATTTCCAGCGGGAAGACTTCATCGCTTACGGGGAATTTGGCCGTGATCGTGATGTCATCCTGCTGACCCGAGCGTTGGAACAGGATCTCGGGGACGTCCACCTCGATCCGCAGTTCCGACATATCGTGAATACGCACGATCGGCGTCCCCGCCGACACGGTGGTAAAGGCCTCAACTGCGCGGCTTGACACGAGCGCGTCGAACGGGGCTGTCAGTGTCGCGTGTTCCAGCTCGTATTCGGCGTCGCGCAGGGCGATTGCGGCCAGTTGCGCTTCGGTTTCGGAATCATCGACCGCCACTTGGCTGGCGGTCGTGCCGCGCAGCCGCGACAGGCGCGCGACGGTGCGGTCGGCCTGTTCTTTCTGCAGGCGGGCGCGATCCAGCCTGAGTTCAAATGGCTCCTGATCCAGACGGGCAATCAGACCGTCCTTTGGGATGACGAACCCCTCGGTGACGGGCATCTCGACAATCTGCCCCGGAACCTGAAAGGCCAAATCAACGGTCTGACGCGCAGCGACGCGGCCGAAAAACTGTCGAGTGAAACCCGGAGCCGTTTCCTGCACCTGGATTAGCTTGACCGGTTTCGCGGTCTCTTGCGCGACAAGCGGCGTCGCCAAAACGGCCAACAGAAGGCCCAGAGAAGTCAGCTGTTTCATTTCTTCAATCCCTCGGGAATTCCCGTTTTCAGTACGTTGTCACGAATCTTGCTCGCCATACGGGCGAACTCGGCTGTTTCTTCTGCATTCAGGCCAGAGGCCTTGTGAAACAGATCACCGGCTGCTGACACCAACATATCTCGCGCGCTCTCGCCTTGTTCGGTCAGCACCAGCAGCCAAGCACGGCGATCGTTGGGATCGCGCTGGCGCGCCAGATAGCCAGCTTCTTCCAGAGCATCCGCAGTGGCCGTAATGGTGGATGGCACGCTGAGCATATCGGCCGCCAGAACACCCATTCTCTTGGGTTCATCCAGCTTGATTAGCATATGGCATTCCGGGTGGCTCAGGTCAGTTTCGATGGTGTCGAAGGTCTCTTCGAGTTTCCAATAGAGAGCATAGACGCCCATGATGGCCTGAATTTCAGGGCTCAGGCGGCCAAGCCTGTCGCTGATACTGTCTGACATTGAAGAGACTCCGAGACGTCGTTGTGGGTCATATACTTCAAATTATGAACTATTCAATAACTGAAGTGGAGAATCATCCTCGGGCCTAGCTTCCCTCGGGTAACCAAGACTTGATCAAATGCCCCTGTGACTGCATTTTGAGCAAATCCAAAACGTTCAGGACTTGCCATGTATATCCCTGCAATCACCGGTACAGGCGTTTTCACGCCGGAAAACGTCATCACCAATGCCGAGCTGGTGCAAGCCTTCAACGCCTATGCCGACAAGGTGAATGCAGAGAACGCCCAGGCAATCGAGGCCGGGCAGATGGAGCCGATGCAGCATTCCTCCGAGGAGTTCATCGTCAAGGCGTCCGGCATTGAAAACCGCTACGTGATGGATAAATCCGGCGTGTTGGACCCCGACACAATGCACCCCGCTTTACGCCAGCGCAGTGATGACGAGCCGGGGATCATGACCGAAATGGCGGTTGATGCCTGCAACAAAGCGCTGGCGCAGGCTGGTCGGACAGCGGCAGATGTCGATCTGGTGATCTGCGCGGCCTCGAACCACGAACGGGCCTACCCAGCCATTGCCATCGAGATACAGCAGGCTCTGGGCATCAATGGCTTTGGGTTTGACATGAATGTCGCGTGTTCCTCGGCAACGTTTGGCATTCAGGCGGCGGCGGATATGGTGCGGTCGGGTTCGGTTCGGTCCGCATTGGTTGTGAACCCCGAAATCTGCTCGGGCCATCTGGAATGGCGCGACCGGGATTGCCATTTCATCTTCGGCGATGTGGCCACGGCCACCCTGATCGAACGCATCGAAGACGCGCAAGGCCCGCATTTTGAGGTCCTGTCGACCCGCTGCGCCACCAGTTTCTCGAACAATATCCGCAACAATAACGGCTTTCTGCGCCGCTCACGCCCTGATGGGATGATCGACCGGCGCGACATGCAGTTCATGCAGAACGGGCGCAAGGTCTTCAAGGAAGTCCTGCCCATGGTCAGCCAGCATATCAGCGACCACATGGAGGCCGAGGGCATCGGCAGCGACGACCTGACACGCCTGTGGCTGCATCAGGCCAACAAAACCATGAACGATTTCATCGGAAAGAAGGTCCTTGGACGTGTGCCCGAGGCGGGCGAGCAACCCAACATCCTGCAGGACTATGCAAACACGTCCTCAGCCGGGTCGATTATCGCCTTCTCCAAATTCTCGGACGATCTTGAAGACGGGGATATCGGGCTAATCTGCTCGTTCGGGGCGGGGTATTCGGTGGGGTCCGTAATTGTGAAACGGAAATCCTGATCCAAGCGGACTAAGCTATCGCATTACCTGGAACACGCGGAAGGCTTCGTGTTCCGGCCGCCGAAGTTCGTGAACATTGTTCGGCAAACGCCCGGCTAGGAATGCCGAAGGCAACCCCTCGCCTTCCGAAACGGAATTCCAGTAGGCCGCGCGAGACGCGTGCTTGCAGATTAACACGTAGTCCACACCCAGGTCGGCAAGGCGCTGGCCCGTCTCAGCCGGGTCAGACCGGAAAAGATCAATCTGTGCCCGATTTCCCGCCTCATTGCGGTGATAATTACCGCCAAGCACCGAATGATGCGTGAACCGCAGGATGTTTGCGGCAAAGTTAAAGCCGGTCACAATCAACCCCGAAGGCAGATCATTTAGCGGGTCGTATGCCTCTTGGGTATTGCAAGACTTCGGGAACAATTGCGGCCCAGCCGCGCTGTTGTCGGCGGTGGGTTGCCTAAGAGAAACATAGAACCGTTCAATGGTCGTTCCGGTCTTGGGCAGCATGAAGATGAAAAACACCATCATCAGGACCCCCCAGAAGCGACTCCTCTGCGCTTTATACTTCAGGAACATGGCGCCAAGCACCTGCGCCTGAACCACTATGAGTGAAATGGCTAGAAACGCGCTCATCCGGGATTGGTACAAAAAGAGCGTTAGACTGGCGCTCATAAGGAAAACCAACAGAAGATAGTCAATCCGCGTGTCACGGGCGCGCGACAAATAAAGCCCGGCAAGAATCGTAAAAACGGATACCCCAAACAAAGCGATCTTTTGCCCCGTATGGCGCGACAAGGTCGCAAAAGGCGCTTGCGCCTCGGTGATCTGGCTCAGCCAGAATTCTTGCATGGGTTGCGACATCTGACTGATGGGGTTTTGCAGGCAGTAAGGGGCAAACACATATGCGAAACCCAGAGCCAGAACTCCAAGAGACAGGAATGAGACCGCGCGCGCCCATGGCGACCATGCCGACGCAACTGCCCCGAGTCCCAACAGCCCAAATCCTGCAAGCCCGGCAGGCAAAGCGACGCTCAGCGTCAGAGCATCACATCCGGGAAAGAAGAAGCTGTCGGCTGAGGTGGATGCAACGCTCACCGCTAAAAGCATGACTGCAAGCGCAGCTCCAAAGGCCATCAGGCGCGTACGAGCCTGTTCGCCTAACAATACCCAGTCAATGGCGAAGAAAGCCCCAATAAGTCCAAGATGCATCAGCGATTCAGTTCCAATGGACATCGAAACCGCGAGAAAGATGCCAAGCCAGACGCTTGCTCTTAATCGGGTTTTCCGCTCCACAAAGAACATTACTGAAAAGACGTACAGCATGATCTGCAAGCCGTGATGATCGAACGAGAAATAGGTGTATTTCTTTGTGCCTTCCAAAGCCAAAGCGCCAAAGATCAGCGCCGAGATTGCCCCTGGACGCCCACCCAACGCTCCCGCTGTCACGACAAGGGCCCATAGGGTCGCCATTACCAGAATAGACGGCCATACAATAGCTGTGACGTGAAGCGCAGCAGGCTCGGACAAGACAAGACTGAACAACAAGTAGAGCGCTGCGATCGGCGCATCAACCAGCCTCGACCAGTGCATAAGCGTACCGTCGTTGAGACCCAGCCTGTGCTGATACAGGTCTAGCCACCCCTGCCCGTTCAGCAGGTCGCTCACCACCACCCAGCGCAGCACGTCATCTGATCGGCCCTCATAGAGGCCTAGCGCCGTCAACACTGACAGAATGACACAGACCGCGACAAGAAGGCGCCAGACAATCCCGTCGTCCTGAACCCTATAGGGTCGTGGGAAACCGTTCATGAAAGACTGCTCTGCGCTGTTTCGCCAAAAAATCCAGCTTCGCTTCTGTCACAGGCTTGCGGCAAAAACGTGTCAGCTAACGCTTTCTTCTTCGAGATGCAGTTTCATCTCAATCAGGACCTGCTGCAAAAGGCTGGTTTCCTTCAGCAGGCGCTTGGCTTCGTTGACGGTGATGATCCCGTCTTCGATGGCCGCCTGATACTCGGTCATCAGCATGGCGAAACGCTGGCTCAGGGCGATGACATCCGCGTTCACGCCACCTGTACGCGGAGAATCCGTGTTACGGTCCCCATAGGACAGGGTGATGTTCTTCAGGTCCGCCAACGCCGAAGTGACATGCGGATAGTTGGCCGCGTTCTCTAGCCGCGCCACTGCGTCGACGGGCATGAACCGATCCGCGTGCTCCGAGTTATCCGAATAGTAGCGGCCCAGCGTTGCCTTGGATTTGCCCGTGATCTCGCACGCGGCTTCGATCCCGACATCTTTCACCAAGGCTTCGGTGTGTTTCTTAAGATAGGCCCCGATATCTGCCATAGTTCTACCTTTGCTACCTGCACGCGCCGCCCCTTCTTTACGTTTTGGGGGAAAGCATAGGGAAATTTCCCATAACCGAGTCATAATTGAAATGCCATAAATTGACTATCCCTCAGATATGCGAGGGTTTTGTGAGTGAGTGGCGGCCGTTCAGTGCCGGTAATGAGTAATCGTGAGGCAATATTGTTCAGCCTCACTCCGTTTTGGTCACATGTTGACCGACGGCGTCGCTGTTGCATGCGCAAGGTTCCATCCCCAAAGAGCATCTGCTCGGCCTCTGCAATGGTAACGGCGACGTCGCTTCCCCCTGAAAGATTGATGGCTTGTTCGATTGGCGTCGGCGCTTTAGACCCGCCGCATGGCAAAACTGTATTTCAACTACTCGACGATGAATGCGGGCAAATCGACCGTATTGCTGCAGGCCTCGCACAATTACCGTGAGCGCGGCATGAAGACCTATCTGATGACCGCCGCCGTGGACGGGCGCGCCGGTGTGGGGCGGATCGCCTCACGTATCGGGATTTCCGAAGAGGCTGACACCTTCCGCCCGGACGATGACGTTTTTGCCATGATCGAAACGCGCCAGAAGGCCGACCCGATCGCCTGTGTTTTTGTGGACGAAGCCCAGTTTCTATCCGAGGATCAGGTCTGGCAACTGGCCCGTGCCGTGGATGACCTGAAGCTCCCAGTGCTGGCTTATGGCTTAAGGGTAGATTTCCAGGGCAAACTCTTCCCAGGCTCAGCCGCCCTGCTGGCCTTGGCCGATGAGATGCGCGAGGTCCGCACCATCTGCGAATGCGGACGCAAAGCCACGATGGTGATTCGGCAGGACGAGAAGGGCCGTGCCATCACAGAGGGTGCTCAGGTGCAGATCGGCGGGAACGAGACCTATGTCTCGCTCTGCCGCAAACACTGGCGCGAAGCGGTCGGCGACTAGACCGGATTCGGCAAGTCGCGCCCTGCGACGAAGGCGGTCACATTGTCCAGAGCCATATGCCCCATTCCGGTCCGAACCTCTTCTGTGGCGGTGCCCAGATGCGGCAGCAGGGTGACGTTCTGCATCTCGCGCAATGCCTGCGGCACAGCCGGCTCGAACTCGTATACATCCAGCCCAGCCCCTGCGATCTGGCCTGCTTGCAGCGCGCTGATCAGAGCGGTCTCATCCACCACTTCACCCCGCGCGATATTCACCAGAATGGCCGAGGGGTTCATGGCCTCGAGCACTGGGGCATTGATCAGATGGCGCGTCTCAGCCCCGCCCGGAACGGCCAGAACCAAGAAATCGACCGAGGCCGCAAGTGCCGAGAGATCGGGGATGTACTCGGCCTCAAACTCCAACTGCTTGGCACTGCGGGATTGATAAGCGACCTGCATGCCAAACCCGAAGTGACAGCGCCGCGCGATGGCCTGACCGATGCGGCCCATGCCGACGATGCCGACTCGCTTGCCGGTGACATGATGCCCCAGCATTTGCGTGGGATGCCAACCCTGCCAGTTTTCAGCCCGCACCAGACGTTCCCCCTCACCCGCGCGCCGCGCGGTCGAGAGGAGCAAGGTCATGGCGATATCGGCGGTCGCATCTGTGACCGCGCCGGGCGTGTTGGTGACCGCGATGCCTAAGGCGCGCGCGGCCTCGACATTGATGTGATTGTAGCCGACCCCAAAATTGGCCAATAGCTTGCAACGCGGATTGGGTACTTTGGCGAAGATATCAGCCGAGAACAGGTCGCCCAGAGTGGGCACAATCACGTTATAGTCCTGCAACGCACCCACCATCTCTTCCTCGGAAAGCGGAGTGGTTGCGGGGCGAATCTCAACGTCAAACTCGGCGGCTGCCCGCTCTTCGACCGCCGGCGTCATCGGGCGTGTGATCCAGAGTTTCATCAGTGCATCCTTCCGCCAACGGGGACTTTGCCATCCGGGCCGATCAACACGATCTCACCGTTTTCATCCGGCAGGCCAAGGACCAGAACCTCGGACATGAACTTTCCGATCTGGCGTGGCGGGAAATTCACAACGGCCATCACCTGTTTGCCGATCAGAGTAGACGGATCGTAATGCGCGGTGATCTGGGCCGAGGTTTTGCGCACACCAATTTCATCGCCAAAATCGATCCACATCTTGATCGCGGGCTTGCGGGCTTCGGGATAGGGTTCGGCGCGGATGACCTCACCGACGCGGATGTCGACTTTCAGGAAGTCGTCGAAGGAAATCTCACTCACGGCCCAACTCCTTGGAACGGTCGGTCGCGGCCTTGACGGCCCGGTGCAGCAGATTTGGGAAACCCTCTGCTTCGTGCATCAGAACCTCCAGCGCGGCCTGTGTCGTGCCATTGGGCGAGGTCACGTTGACCCGCAGCTGCGAGGGGTCTTCCTCGGCGGCCATGGCCAAGGCACCGGCGCCGGCTACCGTGGATTTCGCCAGCTTCATGGCCAGCTCATGCGGCAGACCCTGCGCCTGCCCTGCGGCGGCCAGTGTTTCGATCAAGTGGAATACATAGGCCGGGCCAGAACCGCTAACCCCGGTGACCGCATCTATCTGAGCCTCGTCCGACAGACGCACGGTCTCGCCTATCGCCGACAGCAAGTTTTCCGCGAGGTCCAAATCGTCACCGGACACATGTGCGTTGCCGATCATTGCCGTGATACCCTGACGGATCGCCGCCGGTGTGTTCGGCATTGCCCTTACAATCGGGGTGCCTTCGCCAAGCACGTCCTCAAATGTTGCGATCGAGGTGCCCGCCGCAACGGAAACGAACAGGCTGCCACCGCCTCCGAGGGCCTGGATAGCAGGCAGCGCCTCACCCATCATTTGCGGTTTGACGGCCACCAGCACGACTGCGGGGGATTCAGGCAGTGGCGTGTTGATGTTGACGCCCTGCGCTTTCAGCCAGTCCGAGGGGTAAGGATCAATCACCCAAACGGAAGCGGCGGGCAGGCCGTGGTCCAGCCAACCCGCCAACATCGCGGACCCCATCTTTCCGCATCCCAATAACACAAGGCCCTGCTCGGCCACGCGCGACATGTCCATCTGTGCCCCTCCCCTATTCAACGGTTCAGGGCAAAGGTTTACGCTCGGCCGTAGGCCTCTGCAATGGCGACTTGCATCGCTTCTTCCGGATCGCGATTGCCCCAGGTGACCAGCTGAATCGCCGGGTAGTAGCGCTCGGCGCTCAACACCGCGGCGTTGATCATCGTGTCGATCTGATCAGGGCTTGCAGTCTGACCGCCCGCCAGGACCAGGCCGTAGCGATAGACCATAAGCTTCTGGTTCGCCCAGTATGTGAAAGCGCCCGCCCAGCACTGATCATTCATCTTGTTGAGCAGCTCATACAGCTCACTCTCACGCTCCGCCGGAGGCTCCATCTCGAATGAGCAAACCATGCGCAGCGTTTCGTCATAGTTGGACCATGCCAACGTGATCGAATAGGTCCGCCACTGCCCTTCGACAGCCATGGCAATCTGATCGTCGCCAATGCGGTCAAAATCCCAGTCGTGATGTTCGGCCAGATGTTCAACAATATCGATTGGATGAAGGTCTTCTTCGAGAAACTGCTCGGAAAGGGCCATAATGCCACCTCACTACTCTCTAGCATTTCGGGGCTGGCAGCGCCCCAGCGCTAGTTGCCTGCTCTACAAGCCGGGCTTCCCCCGTAGGCCTGTACCAAATATGGTGCGCCGCAAGAGGGTGTCTGGCAACCCCATTTCTTGGGGATAACAGCAATAAGTTGTGGACAGTCGGCAACGACGATCAAAATATTGGCGACTTGTGCAGCTTTGTCTTGATTAATTTCTGCAAGGCGGCATGATACACAACACCGCACAATCCGTCATTGGATTGCGCGGCGCTAAACTTGTCTTCAAAATCTGGGTACGGGCGTTATTTGTCCAGTTTCGCCTCAAGCGCGGCGATGCGCGCCTCAAGCGCGGCGTTCTCTTCGCGGGCCTTTTGGGCCATGGCGCGCACGGCGTCGAATTCTTCACGCGTGACGAAATCGCGGTCGGCCAGCCAACGGTCGATCATCGACTTCATCGCATTCTCGGCCTCTTCGCGTGCGCCCTGCGCCACACCCATGGCGTTGGTCATCAGCTGGGAAACGTCGTCGAGGATCTTGTTGCGGGTTTGCATGGCTTTTCTCCGAAATCGCGGTTGTATCCTATATGGGGAAGGATTGGCGCAGGCTCAAGGTTGACTTGCCCTGCAAACCCCGGGCAATGAGACGCACATGCAGGCTGTTCTGAATTTCCCCGATCTGTCGCCCGAGCTGTTCTCGATCCCACTGTTCGGGATGGAGTTCGCGCTCAGGTGGTACGCGCTAGCTTATATTGTCGGCATCCTGATCGCCTGGCGTCTGGCCGTGATGGCCCTGCGGCGTCCGGTTCTGTGGCGCTATGAGACACCGCCCATGAAACCCGAGCAGTTGGACGACCTGCTGACCTGGACCATTATTGGCGTCATTCTGGGCGGCCGGCTGGGTTTTGTGCTGTTTTATCAACCGGCCTACTACCTGTCGCATCCGGCCGATATCCTGAAGGTCTGGCAAGGGGGGATGGCCTTTCACGGCGGGCTGCTTGGGGTGATCGTCGCCTCATACCTCTATGGTCGCCGTCACAACATTCCGACCCTGTCGCTAGGGGATTTGGTAGCCTATACCGTCCCGCCCGGCCTGTTGCTGGGACGGCTTGCCAATTTCATCAACGCCGAGCTTTGGGGCCGACCAAGCGAGCTGCCATGGGCCGTGATCTTTCCCGGCTTCGCAGCGCAGGACTGCCCGGGTGTCGTGGCCGGTATGTGCGCCCGTCACCCCTCGCAGCTATACGAAGCCGCGCTTGAGGGTGTCCTATTGGGCGCTGTCCTTCTGTGGTTGGCATATCGGCGCGGCGCGTTCCGAAAACCCGGCCTTATCATGGGCGTTTTCCTCGCAGGCTACGGGGCATCCCGCTTCGTGGTCGAGTTCGTCCGTCAGCCCGACGCGCAGTTCATCTCGCCCGGCAACCCGCTTGGGCTGGCGTGGCATATCGGCGGCTACGGCCTGACAATGGGGCAAATCCTGTCTCTGCCGATGATCGCTCTTGGGCTATGGTTCGCCCTGCGCGCCCGGCGAACGGCATGAGCCTGCACGAACTTCTGATCGCCCGAATCCGGCAAGACGGCCCGATGACGCTGGCCAATTACATGACCGAATGCCTGCTACACCCAACTTTGGGCTATTACTCAACGCGCGATCCGTTCGGCGCGCAGGGGGACTTCACGACTGCACCGGAAATCAGTCAGATGTTCGGCGAGTTGATCGGGCTATCACTGGCGCAAAGCTGGAAGGACCAGGGGCAGCCATCAACGTTTGCACTGGCCGAACTTGGACCGGGTCGCGGTACGCTGATGGCGGATATCCTACGGGCAACCCGCTCGCTTCCCGGTTTTCATGCGGCGACCAAGGTTGTTCTACTGGAAGCCTCCGAGACGCTCCGAGACGTGCAAAAGGCAACCCTGAAAGATCACAATCCGCAGTGGATCAGCGATGTGGCGGAGCTGCCGGACTTGCCGATGTTTCTGGTGGCGAATGAGTTCTTTGACGCGCTCCCCATCCGCCAATTCCTGCGCGACGGCCCTGCTTGGCGCGAACGATTGATCGGAGAGGCCGATGGCGCGCTGAGTTTTGGCCTTGGCCCGGCCGGACCACAAGCGGCGCTACAGGACCGGCTGTCTGATACGCGAGACGGGGATCTCGTCGAACTCTGCGCGCCTGCCATTCCGATTCTAACCATCATCGCCAGCCGAATCGCGCAGAACGGAGGGGCCGCTCTGATTGTGGACTATGGTGACTGGCGCTCGCTTGGCGATACGCTTCAGGCCCTAAAGGCGCATGAGCGTGTGGACCCTCTGCAAACCCCCGGTCAGGCAGACCTGACCGCGCATGTGGATTTTGAGCCCCTGGCGCTGGCAGCAAAGGCGGCAGGCTGTGCTCATACCCGCCTGACACCACAGGGTATTTTTCTGGAACGTCTGGGAATCACCGCCCGTGCACAGGCTCTGGCCAAGGGTATAGGCGGCTCCAAGCTTGATGAACTGGTGGTCGCACATCGCCGGTTGACGCATCCAGATGAAATGGGAAATCTGTTCAAAGTGCTGGGCCTCTACCCGCCCCAAGCTGCGCCTCCACCGGGACTGGAACCATGACTTTGGAAATTCTCACGTCGGATATGCTGGCCCCCGTAAAACACGGCTTTTTCAGCCGTAGAGGCGGCGCATCCTCGGGTGTCTTTGCGGGATTGAACTGCGGTTTTGGATCATCCGATCAGACCGAGATCGTCGCCCTGAATCGCCGACGGGTTGCTGACGCGATGGATGTCACCCCCGAAGCGCTGGTTGGTATTCATCAGGTTCATTCGCCCGATGTGCTGACGGTGGATGCGCCCCTTACGGGTGACAAACCCAAGGCGGATGCGCTCGTGACCGCCACGCCCGGGTTGGCTCTGACAATTCTGACCGCGGACTGCCAGCCTGTGCTTTTCTGCGACCCTGACGCGAAAGTGATCGGCGCCGCCCATGCTGGCTGGCGCGGAGCTTTGGACGGTGTCTTAGAGGCCACATTGGACGCGATGGAGGCATTGGGCGCCACGCGAGAAAACACACGTGCCGTGATCGGCCCATCCATTTCGCAGGCTGCCTATGAGGTCGGCCCCGAGTTTCTGGATGCGTTCATGGCAGAGTCTCCAGAAAACAGCCGATTCTTCGCCAATGGCACCGACGACCGGATGCAATTTGATTTGCCAGCCTTTGGTCTGCATAAACTTCGTCAAGCGGGTGTCGGGCAGGCAGAATGGACCCGGCATTGCACTTATTCCGATCCGGATCGCTTTTATTCATACCGCCGGACAACACACGCCAAAGAGGCGGATTACGGGCGGTTGATTTCGGCGATCAGATTGTAGATTAGGCCCCAATTAAGGCAAAACCGCCACCTTTCCGCCACATTTATTGTGTTTATCTGACTCAGAATCGTAGTGAATTTTGTGCCAGTACTCAGAAGGTTATCTGTCTTTGCCGACAAATGAATGCTGGCACCTCAAACAGAGGAACCGCCAACCTTTATTTTTTGTCCGTTTTTGATCCCGGTTAAGCCTTATCCCTGCCGCAAACACGCGGCACGTTAAGTCTACACACACGGAATGAGGCTCAGACCTCCGATCGAGCAGGACTAGAAAATGAAACAGAAATCTCGCTTTCTCAGCGCGGTCATCCAGGCCGCACAGGACCCGAAACTGGACATGCCGTGGAAGCGAGTTTCAAGCCATTCTGTCAGGGTTGCACGCCGTCTCGCGACGCGACGCTGAAACAGAAAGCCAACGGAACCAAGCTGCCGGTTCCATTTGGTCAACGCGCACCGGGTAGTGCTCCGGTCCGGTGTGCGGGGGATGTAAAGAAAACTGCATCCTGAGTTCGGAGCGTGTTTGTGGGCATTTTCGCCCGCGCTGTACGAGTTTGTCTGGGGGGTCAATGGATTGACCAATGGAATGCGAAATTTCTTCGCTGTGCGCTGCGGCCATCGCCGGTGCCCAAGGGTTATCCATTTATTTCAAGACAAAGAACCGAACCGACAGATGGGCCTGCATGGGGGTATGCCCCGTCTGATCCGGTTCTAAAAGGAACGGAATATTTATGACTATTCCAAAATCACTGGCCATTGCTGCCAGAAATGCTGTCGAAACCTCGGCATTGCTCCGCGACACTCCGCGGCCGACTACAAAACAGAAAGCCCAGCTGCGCCGTTACGAAGTGAGCGCCCTGCTCAAAAACGGAGACATCGCGCAAACCCGGCATATCGCACCGGCTCTGCCAATGTTCGAGGACGCCTTTTGCGCCTTCTCACGGGGGTCGCTTGTGGAAACCGAACAGGGGCCCATGGCAATTGAGGATCTGCTGCCCGGCGACACGGTACTGACGCAGGACGGGACCTCTGAGACCGTTTTGTGGAAGGGCTCGGTGACGCTGATACCGGGCCGCGAGGACTCCCGCGGGCGCACCCGTCCGTTGACCCGCATCATGGCTGATACATTTGGCATGCAAAAACCGATGTCCGGTGTGATCGCAGGACCAGCCGCGCGCCTGCTTGGCACGCCAGCCCATTTGCGGCGCCTGCATGGCGGGTCACCGATTCTGACGCCTGTCGCCGAATTTCAGGACGGTATGGGTGTTGTGGAAACAATGCCTCCCACTCCGGTAGAATTGTTTCACATTTGCCTGAAAAAACACTCCGTCATCCGTGTAGACGGCCTGCCCTTTGAAACCTATCATCCAGGTGCTAATGCGGTTCGCATGATCAGCCATTCGTTACGGTCGATCTATCTGAACCTGTTCGCGCATATCGAATCGTTGAACGATTTTGGCCCGTTGCTTATGCCGCGCGCCGGAGACGGAGAGATCGACGCGATATCGGCGTGAAGTGTTAACGAGTACTGCAGAGTGGGGGCTTTATGCAGATTTTGATAGGATGGGCATTGACCCTGGCGGTGGTGGCTATGCTGCCACCCTGCCCAACAGAAACACGACGGATGTGGTTTACGCCGAGCGGTTCATTCGGTCTTCCAATACATCGAACGGGACGCCTGGCTCGTCTTTTGCGCCGCGGATAACAAGCGATGTCTTGACGCTGGCCACGTTTGGCGTGGTCAGCAATTCTCCGGTCAGGAACTGCTGAAAACTGCTGAGGTCGGGCGCGACGCATTTCAGGATGAAGTCAACCTCGCCGTTCAGCATATGGCACTCACGGACTAGCGGCCATTTTCCGCATTGCGCCTCGAACGCGCTGAGTTCTGATTCCGCCTGGCTGTCTAATCCAACCATCGCAAAGACCTGAACCTCGAAACCAAGTTCGCGGGCGTTCACTTCAGCGTGGTAGCCGGTGATATAACCCGATTCCTCCAACGTACGGACGCGGCGCAGGCACGGAGGGGCCGAGATACCGACCCTTTTGGCCAGTTCCACATTGGTCATGCGACCGTCCGCCTGCAATTCCGCCAGAATCTTGCGATCAATTTCATCCAGCCGGGTCGTGACCATAAAACGCTCCTGATTTTTCGGTTCTTATATCAGCACCTAGCCCACGCGCAATAATGTTTCGTAGCTGCGCAATTTTCTTTGTTTTCAGATCGCTCATTTGCGCAGGGCCATACCGTCGAGGCATATCAGCTTCCCTTAATGAAGGGGCTTTAAGCCCTGCCCGCCCATCGCTATATCCTTGCGACGGGCAAAAGGCCCAATTCAGGCAGTTCGAGCGGGGGTACCATGGCCGACACACGACACACCAAGGTTCTGATCATCGGGTCGGGACCCGCAGGCTATACAGCCGGGGTTTATGCAAGCCGCGCGATGCTGGAACCCATTCTGGTGCAAGGGATCGAGCCCGGCGGCCAGCTGACGACCACCACCGAGGTCGAAAACTGGCCCGGCGATACCGAGGTACAAGGCCCCGATCTAATGGTCCGCATGCAGGACCACGCCAAGGCGATGGGCTGTGAGGTCATCGGCGACATCATCAACGATCTGGATGTCTCGAAACGTCCCTTCACCGCAAAAGGGGATAGCGGCACGGTTTATACTGCCGATGCGGTCATTCTGGCGACCGGTGCGCGGGCCAAATGGCTTGGCCTGCCGTCGGAAGAGAAATTCAAAGGCTTCGGCGTCTCGGCCTGCGCGACCTGCGACGGGTTCTTCTATCGTGGGCAAGAGATCGTTGTGATCGGTGGTGGCAACACCGCCGTGGAAGAGGCTTTGTTCCTCACCAATTTCGCCAGCAAGGTGACCCTGATCCACCGCCGCGACGAGTTGCGGGCGGAAAAGATCCTGCAGGATCGCCTGATGAAGAATGAAAAGATCGAACCGCTCTGGTTCCATGAACTGGACGAGGTCATGGGGACCGACGCGCCCTTGGGCGTCGAAGGCGTGCGCGTCAAAAACGTGAAAACGGGCGAGATCTCTGAGATCCCGTGCAAGGGCGTTTTTGTCGCCATCGGCCATGCCCCGGCCAACGAATTGGTCAAGGACACGCTGGAAACCCATATGGGCGGCTATGTCGTCACCAAACCGGGATCGACAGAGACCTCGGTTCCGGGCGTTTTCGCAGCCGGTGACCTGACAGATCACATCTACCGTCAGGCTGTTACCAGCGCAGGCATGGGCTGCATGGCCGCCCTGGATGCCGAACGCTTTCTGGCCGAACAAGACTGAGGGGCCACAGGGTCAGGCCAGACCGGCTTGACCCTATCCCCGCGCGGCCTCACACTGGTGCAAAACATGAGGGTCGCGCGTGGTCACAACGGACAACGCTCTTTGGCGTGGCGGGTGGTCAACCCGGCTTAGGATCGGCAGCGGGCTGGTCCTTTTTGTCTTTGCCTTCTTCCACTTTCTGAACATCGGCTTGGGCCTGTTTCACACCGACTATCTGCATGGCATGCAAGACGGTCGAAAGGCCGTCACCCGCCACGACGCCATGAGCGCGCTTCTCTACCTTGCGCTGATCGTGCACTCGGGCCTTGCGCTAACGTCGATCATACAGCGACGGACCCTGCGCATGCCGTTCAGCTCGGCCCTGCAAATCGTGCTGGGGCTGCTGATCCCGATCCAGCTGATCGTCCACATTATTCACACGCGATACGCGCATGAGATATACGACGTGAATGACGAAATGGGCTATATCATCATTCTGATGTGGCCAAGCTCTGCGATTTGGATGCAAAGCCTGCTGTTGCTGATCGTGTGGGTACATGGCTGCATCGGGTTGCACATGTGGCTGCGGTTGACCCGGTGGTGGGGCAGGACCCTGCCCTACCTGATCGGTATTGCAGTCTTTGTCCCCTGTTTCGCCCTGGCCGGTGTGCTGACCGAAGGGCGCCGGATCTGGGCCGATTTTGCCGATGACTTCCTGCGCGAACAGTATATCGAACACTATAACTGGCCCTCGGCCGAGGCCTTTGAGGCCATGTTCCGCGTCGAAGACAACGCAATGATGGGGTTTTGGGCCGCGCTCGGTGCAACGGCGGCCTTCTATCTTGGCCGCAAGCTGTGGCGTCGTCGGCACTCTGTTCAGGTGACCTACGCCCGAGGCCCCGAGGTTTTTGCCGAGAAGGGCATGACGCTGCTTGAGATGTCTCAGGCCAACGGAATTCCGCATGCCGCCCTATGTGGCGGCAAGGGCCGCTGCACCACCTGCCGCGTGATCGTCGAAGATGGCGGAGATCACCTGCCCCCGCCCAGCGAGATCGAAGCCCGCAGCCTGGCCGCCGTTGGGGCCTCGGCCCAGACCCGTCTGGCCTGTCAGATGCGCCCGACCGAGCCGGTAAAGGTCTTTCGTGTTTTTCGCCCCGACGGCAAGCACGACCGGGCTCATGCAAGTCAGGGGCAGGAACGTCAGTTGGCCGTGCTGTTTCTGGACATGCGCGGCTTTACCGCCCGCACAGCAGGGCAACTGCCCTATGATATCGTCTTCCTTCTGAACAGGTTCTTTGATGCGATTGTGCCTTCGATCACCTCTCAGGGCGGGGTCGTCGACAAATACATGGGGGATGGGCTGCTGGCGGTTTTTGACAAACCCGACCCCCGGCAATCCGCCCGCGCCGGTCTGAAAGCCGCGATTGAGATCAGCCATGCGCTGGAACAGTTCAACCGACAGCTATCATCCGAAGATAGCCCGCATATCCGCATCGGCATGGGGCTGCATCTGGGCGATCTGGTGCTTGGGGAAATTGGCGCGGCCGGCCATGCCGCGCAAACCATCATCGGGGACGCCGTGAATGTCGCCAGCCGTCTTGAGGCCGAAACAAAGCCGCTGGGGGTTGAGCTTCTGGTGTCGGCCGAGCTGCTACAGGCCGCCGAGATGGACATCTCGGACGACCGCATCCAAAACTTCAAGCTGCGCGGCGTGTCCGAGCCCGTTCCAGCCCTGCCGGTGCCCCGCGCCTCGGAACTTGAAAAAGCCTGAGACAACAGGAACGCGCATACTTACTGTGGCACATTTGCGCTAGATTACCGGAACTTTGATCGCCCGTTTTCCGCCGAATTGGAAAATTCTTCCAATTACAAGAAAAACCGCTCATATCCTCCTTAGTTTTATCTGACCCTGTGGACTCTGACTCAGTGGCGGGGCACATGCCGTTTCAAATGCCAAGATCACACTGGCGCATCATCACATCGACAAGAGAATTCCGATGACAATGTTAAGCAATCTCGCCCCCATTCCCGAACTCTACGTCTCTTATGACTCGGCCCAGAAGCTAAAGGTTGAGGCTGCGGATCTGACCAGCCATGACCTGTCTCCGCGCCAGATCTGCGATCTGGAACTGCTGATGAATGGCGGCTTCAACCCTCTGAAAGGGTTCCTGTCCGAGGCCGACTACGACAACGTGGTCGAGAACATGCGCCTGGCCGACGGCACGCTGTGGCCGATGCCGATTACACTGGATGTCAGCGAAGAATTCGCCGAAAGCATCGAGCTGGGCCAAGACATAGCCCTGCGCGACCAAGAGGGCGTGATCCTCGGCACCATGACCGTTACCGACCGCTGGACCCCTGACAAATCGCGCGAGGCCGAGAAGGTCTTTGGCGCGGATGACGATGCGCACCCGGCCGTAAACTACCTGCATAACGTGGCAGGCAAAGTCTATCTAGGCGGTCCCGTTGTCGGCATTCAGCAGCCCGTTCACTATGATTTCCGTGGCCGCAGGGATACTCCGAACGAGCTGCGCGCCTATTTCCGCAAACTGGGCTGGCGCCGCATCGTTGCGTTCCAAACTCGCAACCCGCTGCACCGAGCCCACCAGGAGCTGACCTTCCGCGCTGCGAAAGAGGCGCAGGCCAACCTGTTGATCCACCCGGTTGTCGGCATGACCAAGCCGGGCGACGTGGACCACTTCACCCGCGTGCGCTGCTATGAGGCGGTGCTGGACAAGTACCCGGCCTCAACCACCTCGATGTCGCTGATTAACCTGGCGATGCGCATGGCTGGCCCACGCGAGGCCGTCTGGCACGGCCTGATCCGCGCCAACCACGGCTGCACCCATTTCATCGTTGGCCGCGACCATGCCGGCCCCGGCAAAAACAGCCAAGGTGAAGACTTCTACGGCCCTTATGACGCGCAGGATCTGTTCCGCAAATACCAGGATGAAATCGGCGTTGAGATGGTCGACTTCAAGCACATGGTCTATGTGCAGGAACGCGCCCAGTACGAGCCGAATGACGAGATCCTCGACAAGGACAACGTCACGATCCTGAACATCTCGGGCACCGAACTGCGCCGCCGTTTGGCCGAAGGTCTGGAAATCCCCGAATGGTTTAGCTTCCCCGAGGTTGTGGCCGAGTTGCGCAAGACCAAGCCACCGCGTAGCCAACAGGGCTTTACCGTTTTCTTCACCGGCTTCTCAGGATCTGGCAAATCCACCATCGCCAACGCGCTTATGGTCAAGCTGATGGAGATGGGCGGCCGCCCCGTGACGCTGCTGGATGGTGACATTGTGCGTAAGAACCTGTCGTCCGAGCTTGGCTTCTCGAAGGAACACCGCGATCTGAACATCCGCCGCATTGGCTATGTCGCCTCCGAGATCACCAAGAACGGCGGAATCGCCATCTGTGCGCCGATTGCTCCTTATGCGACCACTCGTCGGGCCGTGCGCGAAGAGATCGAACAGTTCGGTGCCTTCTGTGAGGTTCACGTGGCCACCAGCATCGAGGAATGCGAACGCCGCGACCGGAAGGGCCTGTATAAGCTGGCGCGCGAAGGCAAGATCAAAGAGTTCACCGGCATCTCAGACCCTTACGACGTGCCCCAGAACCCTGAACTGAGCGTCGAGACCGAGAATGTCGAGGTCGACAACTGCGCGCATCAGGTTCTGCTGAAGCTCGAGAGCATGGGCCTGATCGCTGCGAACTAAGCGGTTGAGCCAAACCAGATTGGAAACGGCCTCCGGTCACCGGGGGCCGTTTTTCGTGCGAACCAACGACCGAGATTGACAAAGATGCGTGGCCTTGATGCAGTCAGCCCAGTCAAGTTCGGTACGGCCCATCCACGATGCGCTCCCTTCCTCACATCGCCAGCTTCTGGTTTGGCTCCGATCTCAGCTGGCTCGAGGCGCTGTGCATTCAATCCTATCTGGACCGTGGTCATTCCTTCACCCTCTATGCGGCCCACGACATCGCGAACATCCCAAATGGCGTCGACCTGCGGCATGCGTCCGAGATACTGTGGCCCGCCCCTTTTGATCTACGGCCCGAAGATCGGCTGGGCGTTGCGGTGTTTTCGGACATTTTCAGGCTGAGGTTGCTGGAACGCACAGATTTCATCTGGGTGGATCTGGATGCGCTCTGTCTGAAGCCTTTTGATTTTGCGTCCCCTTTTGTCTTCGCCCCCTCTCAATCCGGCAAGTTTCCCAATGGGGTGCTCCGTCTGCCGCAAGAGTCCCAAACGCTTGCGCAGATGCTGGCCTTTGTCTCCTCGGCCAACCCGACCCAACCCTGGCGCGGGGCCAAGCTGCGCAGGCGCAATGAGCAGCGTATCGCGGAAGGCGAGACCTGGGGTATCGAGGCGCTGCCATGGGGATGCTCCGGCCCCAAGGCGCTGGGGCATTTTCTGTGCGAGACCGGAGAGGACATCCACGCCCTGCCTGCTGATACGTTCTACCCGCTGGCGAATGAGGCGCTTTGGAAGCTGCACGACCCGCGGATTCCGCTAAATGCAATAAAACGGGACAGGGTGCATTCCGTGCATGTCTTTGGGCATCAGAAGAAATTCATGGCGCAACAGACTGCGGGCCTGCCTGTGCGGGGCTCGTTGCTCAGCACGCTGTGTGAGCGGCACGGGATTGACCCACAGGACAACCCGATCACACCGATGGCTTGGATGGGGTTTTAGCCAGACGCGCCCGATAGCTCATGCCGCAACGCGCGCACGGCGCGTTCTTCAAACTGACCGTAGTCTGCGGCTACGTCCTGAATCGACTTCAGGTGCGGCAGGCGCTGGGCATAGTCTTCCTCGGATGCAGACTGTATCGCTTGCTGTATATCTGCCTGTGTCTCACACAGGATCATCCCCGAAGTTTCCATGAAATCCCCGATGTTTGGGCAGCCCCAGTAAATCGGAACGGTCGCGCACAGGATCGAGTCGATGAGTTTCTCTGAAAAGTAGTTCCGCTCCCGCACGTTCTCGATTACGACCGAATAGCGGTAAGGGGCCAGACCATCCGATTTCTGGTCGAATGGCGTGTACCCCCGCCCCATGATGTCCACATCGGCCCCGGTTTCTCGGATCCAATCTATGACGTCATGGCGTAGCTGATGGCCCACTAGGTCTCGCTTGGCCGAGGCGATCAGCGAGCAGGATTTAACCTTCTCAGCCTGTAGCTCCTGCCAGTCTGGCACCATCGTCACGCCATAGGGCAGAAACACAGCATTGGGCAGGTTTTCCAGTAGAACGTCGTGAAAGGTGAACACCCGAAAGAACCGCCGCCACGTCAGGCGCAGCTGTCGGTCATGCTTGGCGTGGATGGCTGAAGGCTCACCCATCATCAGCGAAATCCGCGCCTTCGTGCCACGCCGCAACCGCCAGTGCACCGTCGAATTGGGATACATGATCAGATGATCCGTCGGCGCGAGGTCACCGACTGTTTTGCCCAGCAAACGATCCGGGCAGCCCTCGTGCCAGATCAGCTCGGACAGAGGCACCTCGGCCAGTTTCGGGCCCAGACGGTGGCCGTAGGGTAAAACAGCAATCGCTTCGGTCATTGATCCGCCTCAGGCAAGTCGACCTGTCCGCGCATCAGAACATAGCCTTGCCCCGCCACCTTGATCCCGGTCATGGCATCGCTCGGACCGACACGCGTCACCGTTGCTTGCCCCGGACGCCCCATGTCGTGACCCTGTTCAGCGATGAATTGGTCTTTCTCCATAAGCCCGTATTTCCAAAGATAGGCCGCCATCGCGCCCGTCGCAGACCCAGTAAATGGGTCCTCGGGCGGGCTGGGCGGGGCCAGCAGCAGGCGCGAGAACGTATCCCCCTGTGTCGTCGCTCCCTGCAAGGTGACCAAAAACGGCTCTGCCATATCTGAACCAGAAAATCCCGCTGCTGCTGCCACCTCGCGCAAAGGACCGTCGGACAGCCGCGCCGCGCGCACGGCGTCGTGATCCCGCAGCACCGTGATACAGAATGGCAACCCGGTAGAGACAAATCTCGGAGGAGAAATAATCGCGTCCTCGGGCAACGAAATCGCACTGGCGACCAGATCAGCAGGTACGTAGGCCCCAAATTCCGGCGCAACCTGCGTCATCTCAATCTCATCACCGTTCAGACGAATGGCGACAAGGCCCGCCTCGGTTTCCAAAGTCAGAGAGTCACCCTCAACCAGACCGCGCGACCGAAGCGCTGCGACCGTTGCGATGGTCGGATGACCGGCAAAGGGGATTTCACGGCTGGCCAGAAAATACCGCACCCGGATATCGGCGACATCCGACGGGCCGGTAAAAGTACACTCGACCAGAGAGGTTTCGCGCACAAAGGCCATGCAGACCTCATCCGACAGATGGGCCGCGCCCTGGACTACGGCGCAGCCATTGCCACCAAAGGCTTTGTCGGTAAAGGCATCCACCCAGTCAAAATCGAACCAGCTCATCCAGCGTTTCCTTACATGAACATGTCATCCCGGATGCGATCCGGAGCTTGTGCATGTTTCGCTGGTGTCGGGCGGAATGTCACGCGCAAACGCGTGTGGCTGGGGCCGTTCAGTGAACGGCCACCGGCGAGAGATCATGCTCGCGGGCCAGCACAAAGGCCAGCTTGCGGTCGGCGACAAGCGCCAGTTGCTGCCCGTCTGAGTCATGAACGGCGTATAGCTGATCCAGATCGCCCGCCTGATCGCGTAGATCGCTGGGCAGATCGGCAACCTCAACCGTTTTGACATACACGATACGGTCGCCTTCGGTGTTGATTTCAATCGGTGTGTTCATTGCTCTTACCCCTTCCGTATGTTGATTGTCTGCACCACGGTTTCCGGCACGGCGCGGGTCAGATCCACATGCAGCAGACCGTTCTCCATAATCGCCTCGCCCACCTCGACACCGTCGGCCAGCACGAACATGCGCTGGAATTGACGCGCCGCGATGCCGCGATGCAGGAAGATGCGCCCCTCGCTGTCGTCGCGCTGACGGCCCCGGATCACCAGTTGGCGGTCCTCGATGGTGATCGACAGATCCTCTTCCGCGAACCCGGCCACCGCCAGAGTGATGCGGTAGGAATAGTCCGAGGTTTGTTCGATGTTGTAGGGCGGATATCCTTCGTTGCCAGCCTTTGCAGACCGTTCCAGAAGGCGTTCCAATTGCTCAAACCCCAACAAATGCGGGTATGAGCCCAAGGTAAGTTTTGACACGTGTTCTCGTCCTTTTATGTCAAAGCGACGTTCTGGGCGGCCCCGTTCTGGCAACCGCACAAGATAGAATATGGGAAGAAACCCGGATGTCCACAAGGTCTGGCGCGATAACGTCTTGCACACTATCTTGTTGGGGACGCACCACAACAAGCCCGAGTCGCCAATGAACGCGCCCACTGACCTTTCCATGAAAACCGACGAAGTTCTGCGGGTTGAGTTGGAGGTTTTTCGCCGTCAGCACCGTGATCTTGATGAGGCGATCGAGGCGTTGCAGGCCACCGGTACATCGGATCAATTGACGATCAAACGGTTGAAAAAGCAGAAACTGCGGCTAAAAGACATCATCCGTCTGATCGAGGATCGCCTGACCCCCGACATCATCGCCTGACGCATTGCCACGCATGCGGATTTGGCTATAGTGCGCGCTCTTTCGAACGGCAGGGACGCAAGCGGATGAGCGATGTGAAAGTGGGGATCATCATGGGCAGCCAATCGGATTGGCCTACGATGAAAGAAGCCGCCAATATCTTGGATGAATTGGGCATCGCGTATGAGAAACGCATCGTTTCGGCCCACCGCACCCCGGATCGTCTTTGGGACTACGGCAAGACCGCCGCGTCGCGCGGTTTGCATGTGATCATCGCAGGCGCTGGCGGGGCTGCACATTTGCCCGGCATGATGGCGTCGAAAACTCGCGTGCCCGTTATTGGTGTTCCGGTTCAGACGCGGGCTTTGTCGGGTGTCGACTCGCTGTATTCGATCGTTCAGATGCCGAAAGGATTTCCTGTGGCGACCATGGCAATCGGCTCGGCCGGTGGGGCCAATGCCGGCCTGATGGCGGCCGGTATTCTGGCCTTGCAGGACGGCGCTTTGGCCGAACGGCTGGACGCGTGGCGTGAGGCTCTGTCCGCCTCGATCCCGGAGGAGCCAGTTGATGAGTGACGCTCTGCAACCCGGTGCCCGGATTGGAATCCTGGGCGGAGGCCAATTGGGTCGGATGCTGTCGGTCGCTGCCTCGCGCTTGGGGTTTGTGACCCATATCTTTGAGCCGGGCGCGAACCCACCCGCCGCTCAAGTCGCCGACCGCGTGACAACCGCGCCCTATGACGACGCCGACGTGCTGCGCGCCTTCGCCGACTCGGTCGATGTCATCACCTACGAGTTCGAGAACATCCCGACCGAGGCGCTGGACCTGCTGGAAGCCCACCGCCCAATCCGTCCGGGGCGTGAGGCGCTGCGGGTCAGTCAGGACCGGTTGACCGAGAAGAATTTCCTGCAAGGTCTGGGCCTCAACACAGCACCTTTTGCGGACGTCACCGATCTGGCGAGCCTGAATACGGCCATTGAGGAAATCGGCACACCCGCGATCCTGAAAACCCGCCGGTTCGGCTATGACGGCAAAGGTCAAGCCCGCCTGCGCGCGCCTGAGGACGCAGAGACTGCTCTGGCTGATATGGCGGGCGCGCCTGCGATCCTTGAGGGGTTTGTGGAGTTTTCGCACGAAGTCTCGATCATCGCGGCCCGCGGGCTTGATGGTCAGGTCGCCTGCTTTGACCCCGGTGAGAATGTCCACCGCGACGGTATCCTGCACACAACAACGGTCCCTGCGCGCCTGCGCCCGGCGCAGCGCACGGATGCAGTTCTGCTCGCGGCCAACATCCTGAATGCTTTGGACTATGTGGGCGTGATGGGGGTTGAGTTGTTCGTCACACCCTCGGGCCTGATCGTGAACGAAATTGCACCTCGGGTGCATAACTCGGGCCACTGGACGCAGAATGGCTGCGCCGTCGACCAGTTCGAGCAGCATATCCGTGCCGTGGTCGGGTGGCCTTTGGGAGACGGGCAGCGGCATTCGGACGTGGTCATGGAGAACCTGATCGGCGACGATATGGACCGCGTGCCGGAACTGGCGCAGGAGCGGGACGTCGCCTTGCACCTGTATGGCAAGGCCGAGGTCAAGCCGGGCCGGAAGATGGGTCACTTCAACCGCATCGCTCGCTGACGGAATTCGCGCATTCTGCGCGATGCCTCCGGCGGAGGTATTTTTGAACAGAAGAAGATGGGGCGGTCAGGCGAAAAATCTGGCCGCGATGTCACCGGACATGTGGCTGACACGCCCGCCAGAAAAGGTGGCAGCGATGCGGTGGGTTTTTGCGTCCAGAATGACGATATCGGCGCGTTGACCCGGTACCAGCGTGCCGCGATCTTTCAGGTCGAGAACCTGCGCGGGGCCGGACGAGACCAGCGCCCAGGCCGTAGCAAAATCCAGCAACCCGCTTTTTGCCAACATCAACGAGGCGCGGCGCGGGCTGGGGTAGTGGTAGTCCGAGGCCAGAGCGTCACACAACCCCATAGCGATCAGATCCAGTGCGCTGGCGTTGCCTTTATGGGAGCCTCCGCGCACAACGTTGGGTGAGCCGAGGATGATGTGATCTCCGGCAGCGCGAGCGGCTTCGGCTGCGGCGAGGGTTTCCGGGAATTCAGCGATCGAAACACCGCGTGTACGCCATCCTGCGCGGGTTTCGGGCGTGGCATCATCATGGCTGCCCAAGCGCACGCCTCTTTGGACCAACTCAGCGCAAAGCGCGTCAAGTGCGGCAGGGACTTCATCGCTGCGGGCATGCATGGATAGCAGCATCTCAAAATGCACATCGGGGTTGCGCCCCGCTTTCAAGGCCTGCCCGGTCAGGCGCGGTGGTTTGCGCCCTTCGGCCAGGCGATCGTGCGGCAGGTGATCATTGAAGACAACATAAGGCACCTGCCAATCCGCGATCTTTTGGGCCAGCCCTTCATAGTCGTCCAGCATATGCGTCTCGAACCGCAACTGCGGGATCAGATCGGTGACGGTGCTGTCCTTGACCTCGGTAATCGCCTTGAACACCTGCGAGGCGAAATCCGGCCCGCGCACCCCGCCCTCCCAGCTGTAGAACTGGGCCAGAACGCCGGTGGTGATGCCGTTGGCGGCAAGCTCGGCCTCGACCGACAGGATGCCTTCGTTCATCTGTTTCATGGCACCGCGGCGCGGGGCGATGTGGCGCTCGAACCCATCCCCATGCAGGTCGATGATGCCGGGTAGAACCAGATAACCAGACAGATCAACCTGTCGCCCGGTCCGGTCGCCCTGCACCTCCCCTTCGGCAATTGACAAATCGGCACGCGACAACCCGGCCTCCGGCAGCAGAACCTCTGCTCCGGTCAACGTCAGTTCCAATGCGGTCATTCCGTGCGCTCCGAGTCCGGCTCCGAGCAATCCTGCCCGATACAGATCTCGTCAATTGCGTCCATCACCCCGTCAAGCCAAGTAATTTGCGGGTCGAACTTTCCGAATTCGATAAAGTGCAGTGCCTGGGCCATCACGCGGGGATTGTTCATCATAAAAGTATGCGTCACAGGCAGAACGATATGATCCGTCATTCCTTCGACCCGGGTCGTCCGGATCGACACTTTGCCATCGTCAGGCCCGTCTATCATCGACGAAAAGACCGGATTCAGAGAGTTTTCACCCGCGATCACCCCAAGCTCAAACTCAACCGGGGGCAATTGGCGCGGGATTCCCTCGGGGCCCGTGCCCAACTGAAGCCCTGCCGGACCATTGAGGTAGCCGAACACCTCCCATGCACCCAATTCATCTACCAACTGGCTGCCCTGATTGGGCGGCCCAAGCATAACAACGCGACCCAAATTCTCCGGTTCATGATCCTGCAGCCAGTAGCGCAACAGGATGCCGCCCATGGAATGCGCCACGACATTTGCGGTGTCGTCCCCGCATTCGGCGAACGCATCGGGCAGAGTTTGCTCGGCCAGTTGCGGAATGCCCAAATCGGTCGACGGATAACCTGGGCGAATGACCGTGTAGCCATGCACCTCGAACAATTGCTCCATCACCGAAAAGGACGCCTCGGTCCGAGCCAGCCCATGCAGCAGGATCACGCATTTCGCCTGGGCCGCAGCCGGGAGAAGGAAAAGAAATATGGCAAGCAGAAATCTCATACCCGCCAGATAAGGCCTATTTTGGTCCGGGGAAAGATGTGACCTCAGGTTCTGCGCTGTACCGCCAGCGCGATCCCGCCCAAAACCAGCGCCGCGCCGATGATCAAGCGCATGCTTACTGCCTCGCCCAACAATAGAATACCAGCAAGAATTGCAATGACAGGGACGCTCAGTTGCACGACTGCCGCGACCGAGGGGGCAAGCTGCGGCAACACGCGATACCACAGCGCATAGCCGAGGCCCGAGGTCACGCCCCCGGACAGAGCCGCCAGAAAATAGCCAAATCCGGTCATCTGCCAAGTACCACCTGTCACCAGCAAGGCCATAGCCGTAACGGGCAAGGCGACAACGAAATTGGCCGCCGTGCCCTCCAACGCGTTCGGTTCGGACCGTCCGACCAAGGAATAAGCAGCCCAACCAACCCCCGCCGCAACCATCAGAGCAGCCCCTAAGGCTTCCACCTGAACGGTCTCCGATGGCCAAAGCACGTAGGCCAACCCGCCCAGCGCAACCACTGCGCCTGCCAATTGGCGCACCGTCGGGGCCGCTCCGGTCATAGCACCGACTGCGAACATGGTGATCTGAACGACACCGAACAGGATCAACGCACCCAACCCGGCGTCCAACGTCAGGTATGCCACAGAAAAGCCAATCATATAGAGAGACAGTGAACCCGCCCCGATGATCCGACGTGGTGAGAGAAGCGGCAGAACCCCGCTTTTCAAAAGAACCAACACGGCCAGAACCACCGCCCCCGCAAGAACACGGAAAACGGCGAACCCCGCAGGATCACTCGCCCCGCTCTCAATCGCCAGCCTGTTCAGAATCGAATTGGCCGCAAAGGCGCACATGGTGAAGGAGGTCAGAAGAAACAGTCTCATGAAACCCGCATAGCGCGTTGGCCACACTTTGCACACTCACTTTCCGGCTACGTGCAACGTCCAGCCTTCTTCTGTTCATAAATACCTCCGCCGGAGGCATGACCGCGCAGCGGGCATTCCAAACGCAAACGGGGCCGCCCAAAGGCGACCCCGCTCGTAAGCACTATGGCCTAAGCAGCTTACATCATGCCGCCCATGCCGCCCATGTCGGGCATGCCGCCAGCAGGTGCCGCGCCTTCTTTGGCGGGCTTGTCAGCAACCATTGCTTCGGTGGTGACCAGAAGACCAGCAACCGACGCCGCATCTTCCAGCGCGGTACGGACAACTTTGGCTGGGTCGATCACGCCGAACGAGAACATGTCGCCATATTCTTCGGTCTGTGCGTTGAAGCCGAACGATACATCGCCGGATTCGCGGACTTTGCCCGCAACGACCGCACCGTCAACACCTGCGTTCTCAGCGATCTGGCGCAGCGGCGCTTCGATCGCTTTGCGAACGATGTTGATACCGGCGTTCTGGTCAGCGTTTGCACCTTCCAGAGTTTCCAGTGCTTTACCGGCCTGAACCAGAGCAACACCACCGCCAACAACAACGCCTTCCTGAACGGCAGCGCGTGTTGCGTTCAGAGCATCGTCCACACGGTCCTTACGCTCTTTCACTTCAACTTCAGTCATGCCGCCGACGCGGATAACAGCAACACCGCCTGCCAGTTTGGCAACGCGCTCTTGCAGCTTCTCACGGTCGTAGTCCGACGAGGTTTCTTCGATCTGAGTGCGGATCTGAGCAACACGTGCTTCGATCTCGGCTTTCTCGCCTGCACCGTCAACGATGGTGGTTTCGTCTTTGGTGATCTCGATCTTCTTGGCGGTGCCCAGCATGTCCATGGTAACGGACTCGAGCTTCATGCCCAGATCTTCGCTGATGACCTGACCACCGGTCAGGATCGCGATGTCCTGCAGCATGGCTTTGCGGCGATCGCCGAAGCCCGGTGCTTTGACAGCAGCAATTTTCAGGCCGCCGCGCAGTTTGTTGACAACCAGAGTCGCCAGCGCTTCACCTTCAACATCCTCAGCAATGATCAGCAGCGGCTTTTGCGACTGGATCACCTGCTCGAGTAGAGGAACCATCGGCTGCAGCGAGGACAGTTTCTTTTCGTGTAGCAGGATCATGCAGTCGTCGAGTTCTGCGATCATCTTGTCTGCGTTGGTGACGAAGTAAGGCGACAGGTAGCCACGGTCGAACTGCATACCTTCGACAACATCAGTCTCGGTTTCCAGACCTTTGTTTTCTTCGACGGTGATGACGCCTTCGTTGCCAACCTTCTGCATCGCGTCTGCGATCTGCTGGCCGATTTCAGCTTCGCCGTTGGCCGAGATGGTGCCAACCTGAGCAACTTCTGCCGAGTCTTTGACTTCACGCGACGCGTCTTTGATGCCTGCAACAACTTTGGCAGTCGCCAGGTCGATGCCGCGCTTCAGGTCCATCGGGTTCAGGCCAGCAGCAACCTGCTTCAGACCTTCGCGAACGATGGCCTGGGCCAGAACGGTTGCGGTTGTGGTGCCGTCGCCGGCTTCGTCATTGGTGCGGCTGGCGACTTCTTTCACCATCTGCGCGCCCATGTTTTCGAACTTGTCTTCCAGCTCGATTTCCTTGGCAACCGAAACACCGTCTTTGGTGATGCGCGGCGCGCCGAAGGATTTGTCCAGAACCACGTTGCGGCCCTTGGGGCCCAGGGTCACTTTAACAGCATCAGCCAGGATGTTCACACCTGCCAGCATGCGGTTACGGGCATCGGTGTCGAATTTGACGTCCTTTGCAGCCATGTCGTTTCTCCTTGAGAAATAAGTTGTAAATGAAGATCAGAGTGAAGCGCGGCGGCTTACTCGATGATCCCCATGATGTCGCTTTCTTTCATCATCAGCAGCTCTTCGCCGTCGACCTGAACCTCGGTGCCCGACCATTTGCCGAACAGGATCTTGTCGCCAGCTTTGACCGCCATTGCGATCAGCTCGCCGCTGTCCTTGCGTGCGCCTTCGCCAGTTGCGACGACTTCGCCTTCGCTGGGCTTTTCTTTTGCGCTATCAGGAATGATCAGGCCGCCTGCGGTTTTCTCTTCGCTTTCTGTACGGCGAACCAGCACACGGTCATGAAGCGGTTTCAATGCCATCTTTGCAGCTCCTTGGGCTCAAAGTTTATCTATCCTCCCCTCGCCGACTGGCGAGGCGTTAGCACTCAAGGGTAGAGAGTGATAACGACGCATAGCTAGGGGGTGCAAATCCCCGAGTCAACAAGCTGTGATGGATTTTTTTCGACCCTGACCTTCAATCAGGCTGATCCCAACTATAGGCCCAGTGTTTAAGGCCCTCCTGCCCCGCATCCGTCAGGGCATAAACACCTTTTTCGACCTTGTCGAACCAGCCGTAGTGATTGGTGCGCATCAACCGCGTGGCCTCGGCCACGCCCGTCGACTTCGCGACCTCGGCCCCTTTGCAGGCGCCATGTTCGGCAAGATGGGCCGCGCATTTCAAAGCATCCTGACGATAGGCGGTAACAATGCCGTGCCGCGTTGCGCCGCCAGAGTTCGGGTCGCCTTGCAGCCGATTAAACTCGCGCTGCATACGGCCCGCTTTGGCCTTGTTCTTGCGCGGGGCATAGGGGCCGGGATCGCACTGCACCTCGACCGCTCCGTCCGCACGCACGGTGATCAGGCCCAAGCCCAACCTGCGGCAGAGCGCCAGATTATCCCGCAACGCTCGACGCGCAGTGCGTCCGGTTGGCTTGCCGACCCCCAGATAGACCTGATCCGTGATCCTGAGCCGCGCGACGGCCTGATGGAACAAAGCCAGCGAAAAGCGCAGTTTCAGCTCGACAATCACCGGCTCGGACCCGTCGCGCACGGCCATGATGTCGGCTGCGCCAACCTCACCTTTTACGGTATAGCCCTGCCTCTCGAACAATGCCTTGATGGGGGGATAAAGATCCTGCTCGCGTTCCATGGCCCAATGCTATGCGTTTCGTGTCGAAATACCAGATGGGTCGCCTTGAATATGCTGCATTTGGATGCCTAAATCTTATGTCGTCTGTTTGACCAACCGAGGAAGGACCGCCTATGCGCCTGATGGCCCTTTTTGGACTATTGCTTCTGCCTATGACGGCACATGCCGCCTGCGATGGTCACGACCTGCGACCTCTGATGTCGGAAGAGGATCAGGCCGCCCTGCAACAATCCCTTGCCTCGGTCCCTTACCCCGAGGGCAATCACTGGATCGCCTCCAAGGGCGACACGACCCTGCACCTTATCGGAACTCTGCACACGAACGATGCACGGATGGGTCCGGTCGTCGAACGGCTGACACCCATCGTAGCCCAAGCAGACGCGATCTATTTCGAGGTCACCGAAGCCAAAATGGAAGCGTTCGAGCAAGGCCTGACCAATGACCTGAGCCCCGTGATGATCACCGAAGGCCCCACACTGATCGACCTGATGAGCGCCGAGGACTGGGCGGCCCTTTCGACTTCTTTGGCCGAGCGCGGCATTCCCAGCTGGATGGCGGCCAAAATGCGGCCCTGGTTTCTGAGCATGATGCTGGGCATCCCGCCCTGCCTGATGCAGAACCCGGATGCGAACCATGGCATGGATGCCCGCCTGACAGATGTGGCCGAGGCGCACGGGATTCCCCAACACTCGCTGGAGCGGATCGAAGACCTGATGGCGATGTTCGACACGCTTTCACTGGAACAACAGGTCGACTCGCTGGTCCGCTTGTCCGGAGCGATGCAGGCCGATGCAAACCACCTTGCCACCATGGCCAATGCGTATCTCGAGGAAAAACATGCGCAGATCCTGCAATTGGCCCGGATTCAGGGGTTCGAGGCCTCGGGCCTGTCGCAAGAGGATTACGACGCCGAATGGGCGCAGTTCGAACAGCAATTGTTGGTGGATCGCAATAACAGTTGGATGGGCCACATCCTGCGTATTCAGGATCAGACGGCAGTCATCGCGGTAGGCGCCGGACATCTCAGCCAGACGTACGGCTTGCTCTCGCTTCTGGAAAAGGAAGGCTACACGCTGACGCGCGCGCCGTTCTGATTTCTCGGCATGTCAGACCAACAGTCGCAGTGGCCCGCAAGCGGGTGACAAGCCATGTCATGCGCCCTATAACGCGCGCAAATTTCCAATCCGCAGGACGCTGACATGACAACCCTAGTATTTGGTCACAAATCCCCCGACACCGATTCCACCGGCTCTCCGATCCTGTGGTCGTGGTATCTCAACGAGGTCAAAGGCGAGCAGGCTGAACCCGTGCTGCTGGGCGAGCCCAATACCGAAGCCGCCTTCATGCTGCAGCGCTGGGACCTGCCCAAGCCGCGCATCATCGAAGACGTTGAAGCGGACGCACCGGTTGTTATCGTCGACACCAATAACCCGGCCGAGCTGCCCGCCAGCGTCAACAGCGCTGATATCCGCGCCATCATCGACCACCACAAGCTGGTCGGCGGTCTGGAAACCAAAGGCCCAATCAATATCACTGTGCGCCCTCTGGCCTGCACAGCGACCATCATGGTTGACCTGATGGGTGACGACGCCGCCAAGATGCCCGAGGCCATCAAAGGCGCGGCGTTGACCTGCATCCTGTCCGACACGCTCGAATTCCGCTCGCCCACCACCACCGCGCATGACCGCGAAGTGGCCGAGAAACTGGCCGCAGAACTGGGTCTGGATGTCTCGGCCTATGCGGCGGACATGTTCGCGGCAAAATCGGATGTGTCCTCGTTCTCGGATGCCGAACTGATCCGCATGGATAGCAAGGAATACGAAGTTGACGGCACCAAGTTCCGTGTCTCGGTTCTGGAAACCACTGCTCCGGGCGTTGTTCTGGACCGCAAGGGCAGCTTGGCCGCGTCGATGGTTGACGTAGCAAAAGAAGACGGCGTCGATCAGGTGCTGCTGTTCGTCGTCGACATCCTGAACGAAGAAGCCACCCTGCTGGTCCCAAATGAATTGGTCAAAACCGTTGCCGAGAAAAGCTTCGGTGCATCGGTCGACGGCGACGCTGTGGTCCTGCCCGGCATCATGAGCCGGAAAAAGCAGATCATTCCGAACCTCAAGGTCTGAGACCTTACTCTAAGGCGCCTCAAGCGGGCGCCTTTTTCTTTGTGCGAGGCTCTGCCTCGCGCTCCGGGATACTTTTAGCCAGATGAAGTGCGGATCCCCTGCTTCTTCTGTTTCAAAATACCTCGGGGGAGTCGCGGCTTGCCGCGGCGGGGGCAGCGCCCCCTCTGGCAAAACCTGCCAAGCTCTGCCATAGGCTTGGCTGTCCGCAGACCATGCCAAAGGGAATCCCATGACCCAGATCATCTCCGCCCTCCACGAGATCTCCGACCGTTACAAAGTACTTTTTGTCGATCTTTGGGGCTGTGTTCACAATGGGATCACTGCGTATCCAGAAGCGGTTGCCGCGCTGCAGACCTACCGCTCGAAAGGCGGTTTCGTTGTTCTGGTGACAAACTCTCCGAAGCCGCGCGCGGGCGTCGCCGCGCAGCTTTCGCAGTTCAACGTCCCCGCTGACGCCTATGACACCATCGCAACAAGCGGCGACTCTGCACGTTCAGCCATGTTCCGCGGAACAGTAGGCGAAAAGGTTTACTTCATGGGCGAATGGGAACGCGATGCGGGGTTTTTTGAGCCGCTGAAGCTGTTGGACCATCCTGTTCATATCGAGCGCGTCCCTCTGGATCAGGCCGAGGGGATCGTATGCTGCGGGCCTTTTGACACAATGGCGGATCCCGACGTAAATCGCCCGGACTTCCTCTATGCCAAGCAAAAAGGCATGAAGCTGCTATGTGCGAACCCTGACATAGTGGTCGATCGAGGCGAAGTACGGGAATGGTGCGCGGGCGCTTTGGCGAAGCTCTATACCGAGATGGGTGGCGAGAGCCTGTATTTCGGCAAACCCCATCCTCCGATCTATGATCTGGCGCGTCGGCGCGTGCAGGAAATGGATGTTGACGTCTCGGACAGCGACATACTGGCTATCGGTGACGGCCCGCATACCGACATTCTGGGCGGCATGGGAGAGGGAATCGATACGCTCTTTATCTCAGGCGGGTTGGCGGCAGCCGAGACGAAAACGTCGCACCATCCCCACGCGGAATCCCTAAGCGACTATATAGAAAGAGAAAAGATCTATCCCACCTATACAATCGGGCGTTTGCGTTAGTTATTTTTCACTTGATTTTCTGCAGTTGCGAAGTAATAAAGTTGCCAACGGATGGCCGATGGTAGACTTTTATTACTCGGCAAATTTCAAGTGAGGGCACCATGTTGGACAATCTTCCCCGCGGAACGATCTGTATTGAAGACATCGAGATGGGCATGTCTCGCCACCTGCGCAAAGTGGTGACGGATGAAGATATCGAGATGTTCGCGCAGGTCTCGACCGACAGGAACCCTGTGCATCTGGACGATGACTACGCCCGCGATACGATCTTCGAAGGTCGCATTGCGCATGGGATGCTGACGGCCGGTTTGATCTCAGCCGTGATTGGCGAGCAATTGCCCGGTCATGGGACGGTCTACATGGGTCAGTCGCTGAAGTTTTTGGCCCCGGTGCGTCCCGGCGACATGGTCTATGCCGAGGTCAAGGTGATCGACATTGATTTTGCCAAACGCCGCGTGAAGCTGGACTGTCACTGCGCAGTCGATGGCAAAAAGGTTCTGGTCGGTGAAGCCATGGTCCTTGCCCCATCACGTAAGTTCGACTGAGCGAGTAGACACGCAACCTTGCCGAAGAGGGGCTCAATCTCTGCGGCAATGACCGGCGCGCTGTATCCGTCATCGCTGAACCGAATGCCGCATTGCCCCTCACCATCGGAACGGGCTGAATTGTACCAAATTCTCAAAGGTCACGCTTGAACATACTGTTGATGAACAGTACCCAAAGCGCATGCAGATCATCCGGGACTTCCAGTATATCGAGCCAGAAGATCGCGGCGCCAGCGTGGCGATCGGGAACTTTGATGGCGTCCATGTCGGGCATCAGTCGGTTATCGAACTGGCGCGCAATGCGGCTCCGAATGCGCCTCTGGGCGTGCTGACCTTTGAACCGCATCCGCGTGAGTATTTTGCACCCGATGCGCCTCCGTTTCGCTTGATGCGCGGGAACGCGCGGGCGCACCGGCTTGAGAAGCTGGGTGTGCAAAAGCTGTACGAACTGCCCTTCAATGCCGCTTTGGCCGGGCTGACCCCCGAGGAATTCGCGAGCAATGTGATCTGCGACGGTCTGGGCTTGTCTCATATCGTTGTGGGTGCGGATTTCTGCTTTGGCAAAGGGCGGGTTGGAACGGCGCAGGACATGGTCCGCTTTGGCGAGCAAATGGGGTTCGGCGTGACCATCGCCCCTTTGATGGAGCGTTCCGAAAACGTCGTCTCTTCGACCGCGGTCCGAACCGCGCTCAGCGAAGGCCGCCCCGGCGATGCGGCGACCATGCTGGGCCATTGGCACCGCATCGAAGGCGAGGTCATCGGGGGCGAGCAGCGCGGACGCGAGCTGGGCTTTCCCACCGCAAACATGTCGATCGAGGGCCTGCACCCGCCAAAATTCGGTGTTTATGCCGTACTGGTGGACGTTCTGGACGGCCCCAACAAGGGCTCCTACCAAGGCGCAGCGTCGATTGGCGTGCGGCCCATGTTCAATGGTGAGGTCCCCAATATCGAGACCTTCCTGTTTGATTTCTCCGGCGATCTTTACGGTGCAACTCTCTCGGTCGGGTTGGTCGAGTTCCTGCGGCCTGAATTGAAGTTCGATGGTCTGGACGGGCTGATCGCCCAGATGGATGCCGATTGCGCGAAGTCGCGCGAGATTCTGGCGGCTCGATGAGCGTGGATCCGATCAACCGCGCGGACCTGCCCCCGCGCTTTTGGGAGCGCAAACCACTGCGCAAGATGAACCAGCGCGAGTGGGAAGCGCTCTGTGATGGGTGCGGCAAGTGTTGCCTGAACAAGCTGGAAGACGAAGACACGGGCGAGGTCGCGCTGACCTGCGTCGCCTGCCGCCTTTTGGACGATGAAAGCTGCCGCTGCACCCAGTATGACATCCGGCACCAGTTCGTGCCCGAATGCATTGTCATGACGCCGGACAACATCGACTCGCACGCCTACTGGCTGCCCCAAACCTGCGCCTATCGCCTGCTGTGGGAGGGCAAGCCTCTCTATGATTGGCACCCATTGCTGTCTGGCACAGCCGATAGTGTGCATGCCGTCGGCGTCTCGGTTCAGGGGCGTACCGTGTCCGAGTTCGAGACTCCCATGGAAGAGTGGGAAGACTATATCATTGAGGAGCCGACCTGATGTATTTTGCCTCTGACAATTCCGGGCCTGTCCATCCGCAGGTACTGGCAAAACTGGCCGAGGCCAATCAGGGCTATCAGATGGCCTATGGGGCTGACACGCTGATGAATGAGGTCCGAGACCGCCTTCGCAGCATTTTCGAAGCCCCCGGCGCGGCGGTCTATCTGGTGGCGACCGGAACGGCAGCGAATTCACTGGCGCTGGCCACCCTCTCCAACCCGTGGGAGACGATCTTCTGCTCTCCGGTCGCGCATATCCACGAGGATGAATGCAATGCGCCGGAATTCTACAGTGGCGCCAAGCTGACCCTAGTGCCGGGCACTGACAAGATGACCCCCGAGGCCTTGCGCCGGACTATTTCCGTAGAAGAAACGCGTGGTGTGCATGGACCGCAACGAGGACCAGTTTCCATCACACAAGTGACCGAGCGAGGGTCGGTTTATTCTCTGGAAGAATTGCAAGCCCTGTGTGCGGTTGCGAAGGAGTATGACCTGCCGGTGCATCTGGATGGCGCGCGGTTCACCAACGCTCTGGTCGCTCTGGGGTGTTCACCGGCCGACATGACGTGGAAGGCTGGCGTGGACGCGGTCAGCTTTGGCGGGACCAAGAACGGGTTGATGGGCGTCGAGGCGGTGATCTTCTTCGACGAATCCAAAGCATGGGAATTCGAGCTGCGCCGCAAACGCGGGGCGCATTTGTTCTCGAAACACCGGTATCTGTCAGCCCAGATGGCAGCCTATCTGGAAGACGATCTTTGGCTGACATCAGCTCGCCAGGCGAATGCAAACTGTGCTCGTCTGGCCGAGGGTTTACGCACCAAAGGAGCCGATTTCCTGCATGAGCCACAGGCCAACATGATCTTCGCCTCCTTCCCGCGTGCCAAGCACCGCCAGCTTCACGCGGCGGGCGCGGTCTATCACCTGTGGGGAGCGCAGTTGGAAGGCGAAGATGAGGCAGAGCCTCTGCCCTGCCGTCTGGTTTGCGACTGGTCGATCAACCACGAACAGATCGACCAGTTCCTATCCCATCTGTAGGCTCAGCCTTTAAACTCGGCCAAGTGTTGGTCGAGGTCGTCCAGACTGTCCTGCCCCCAGAACCGCTGACCATCTGGTGTGATGTAGAAGGGCGCGCCGAAAGCCCCGCTCTCCACGGCCTCTTCCAGATTGGCTGCATAGGTCTCAGCCCCCACCAACAGGCCGCTATCGGCCAGAACGGCATCGAACCCGGCTTGCGTCAGGCAGTCACGGATAACGTCGTCCTGCGCGACGTCTTTCTCTTCGGCCCAACAGGCTCGCAGCAGGGATTGGCATAGTTTACCCACATCCCCCGATCCATCTTTGGCCGCCGCAATCACAGCGTAAGAGGACGGAGCCATATTGGTCGGCCAATGCGCCGGCTTCAGGTTGAACGGTACGCCAAGCTTTTTCGCGACCCGCACCAGATTCTGCGCGCGGTATTCAATGCGGGAAATATGCCGGTCTTTTGGTGGCGTGCCGCCCGTGCGCCCGAACAGCGCCATGATGTCCAGCGGCTTGTAGTTGATCGTCGCACCATGCTTGGCTGCGATCTCCTCCAGCCGTGTGCCCGCCAGATAGGTATAGGGTGAAATTGTCGCAAAATAGTAGTCAATCTGGGTCATCTGCACTTTCTCCGCTGCGTTGTCTTTGCGGAACGGTAAGGCCATGCTAAGCGGTGTCAACATCACGAATCTGTCACATTGCCAACGCTGCCCGGGGACTTCAGCCGATGCCGACACTCCACGAACCCAAGCTGATTGCTGGGAACGCTAACCTTCCGCTTGCCGAAACCATATCACGCCGCATGAGCCTGTATCGCGGCGTTGATCAGGGTCTAGTCGATGCCCGCGTCGAGCGCTTCAACGACGGTGAGATCTTCGTCGAGGTGTTCGAGAACGTCCGTGGCGAGGATATGTTCATAATCCAGCCGACCTCGAACCCGGCGAATGACAACCTGATGGAACTGCTGATCATCGCCGACGCGCTGCGCCGCTCGTCCGCGCAGCGCATCACCGCCGTGATCCCTTACTTTGGCTACGCCCGTCAGGACCGCCGCACCAAGGCCCGCACACCGATCTCGGCAAAGCTGGTCGCCAACATGCTGACCGGCGCAGGGATCGAGCGGGTTCTGACGATGGACCTTCACGCGGCCCAGATTCAGGGCTTTTTCGACATCCCGGTGGACAACCTCTACGCCTCACCGATTTTTGCCTTGGATGTGAAAAACCAGTTCAAAGACAATATGGACGAGATCATGGTGGTCTCGCCCGACGTTGGCGGCGTGGCCCGCGCGCGCGAACTGGCCAAGCGGATCGAAGCCCCACTGTCGATCGTCGACAAACGCCGCGAAAAGGCCGGTGAAGTGGCCGAGATGACCGTAATCGGCGATGTTAAAGACAAGATCTGCCTGATCGTCGATGACATGTGCGACACTGCCGGCACCCTGTGCAAAGCGGCGCAGGTGCTGCTGGACAACGGCGCGAAAGAGGTCCACTCCTACATCACTCACGGCGTCATGAGCGGACCCGCGGTTGAACGTGTGACGAATTCGGTGATGAAATCTCTGGTTCTGACCGACACGATCCAGCCGACAGATGCGATCCTGAAAGCCAAAAACATCCGCATCGTGCCGACCGCGCCGATCTTTACCCAGGCCATCCTGAACATTTGGAACGGTACCAGCGTCTCGTCCCTGTTCGAGGACAAGACCCTGACCCCGATCTACGAATCCATGTACCAGATGGACTGATCTTACGGGGCGGCTTGCGATAGCCGCCCTTTTCTTTTCAGCGGCGGCGGATTAGGACGCCCCTGCCCTATCTCTACCAACACATAGCGGGACAGCGTTCTCATGACTGACACCAAACGCGTCGTTCTTTCCAGCGACCACGCCGCCATCGACCTGCGCCAAGCCCTTGCAGCGCATATCGCCCAAGCCGGGTGGGAGGTCGTCGATATCGGCCCCACCACGCCTGAAAGCACGCATTACCCTCTGCACGGCAAGGCTGCGGCTGAACGTGTGGCCTCGGGCGATTGCAATCTGGGTATTCTGCTGTGTGGCACAGGCCAGGGGATCATGATGGCTGCCAATAAGGTTCCGGGTATCCGCTGTGGCGTCTGCTCGGATACGTTCTCGGCCCGGATGATCCGCCAGCACAATAACGCCAACATGCTGTCCATCGGTGCGCGCGTCATTGGCGAGGGTCAGGCCCTCGATATCGTTGACGCGTTTCTGACGGCCGAGTTCGAAGGCGGCCGCCATGCGACACGCGTGGACATGATTGAAGACTGATCAAAGCATTGGCCCGCATGATCTGCGGGCCATAGCACCGGCCTTATGAGATGTCCCAATCATCCTCGTGGGCAACCTCGCCAATCGCCGTCCACGACGCGCGGATGCGCGCGATCTTCGTATCGGACCATGTTCGAAACACGGCCGTGAATCCTTCGTCCGTGATCTCTTCGGTCTGAACCTCGGCGCGCAGGGCCGAGGATGTATCCACATCCCACAAAGATACTCCGATCTGGATCACCGGGGCTGATCGGAACGGCTGGCTGAATTTCACCGGGGAACGACGCTCACGCGGACCATTGCCCGTCCACATGTCGCCGCCGTTGGAAAAGTCCGAGAATAGAACAGTCTCGCCTTGGTCAATACCTATGGGATGGGTGCGAAAAATCTTCATGTTTTTATGTCTTTAACTCGTAATTACCGGAACTTATTCCACAGTTATCTCACAATCACGACAAAAAAACGGCCCCGCGAAAGCGAGGCCGTTCAATTATTCTGCAATGAACCTGTTACAGGCTCATATGCGTTCCAAGGGCTTCCATATCGGCCAGCAGCTTGGCGGCTTCGTCGACGATGGACTGATCATCGCCTTCCTTGGCCGCATCATGCGAGGCACGCGCGTCGGCGATCAGGTCATCAAGATGCGACCGGGTAACTTCGGCAACCGGAATGGCCTTTTCGGCCAGAACCGACAGGCCATCACCGTTGATCTGAGCAAACCCACCGGTCACCAGATATTCGCTGGTGCCTTCGGGTGCGTCGACCTTCAGGATGCCCGGGCGCAGCGTGGTGATCGTGGGGGCATGATCGGGCATGGCCGTCATGTCCCCGTCCGCGCCGGGAAGCTGGACCGCGGTGGCCGCGAGCGAAGCAAGGCTCCGCTCGGGGCTGACGAGGTCGAATTGCATCGTGTTTGCCATCAGGGATACTCCTTAGGCGGCTTCTGCGGCCATCTTCTCCGCTTTGGCGATCACTTCGTCGATGCCGCCAACCATCAGGAAGGCCGCTTCGGGCAGGTGATCGTATTCGCCAGCCACAACAGCTTTGAACGATGCTATGGTCACGTCCAGAGGAACCTGAACGCCCGGCGAACCGGTAAAGACTTCGGCAACGTCGAACGGCTGCGACAGGAAGCGCTCGATCTTACGGGCACGGGCAACGGTCAGTTTGTCTTCCTCTGACAGTTCGTCCATGCCGAGGATGGCGATGATGTCCTGCAGCGACTTGTAGCGCTGGAGGATCTGTTGAACGTCGGTCGCAACCGCGTAGTGCTCTTCTCCAACGATGGCCGGGTCCAGCAGACGCGACGACGAGTCGAGCGGGTCAACAGCCGGGTAGATACCCTTTTCCGAGATCGCACGGTTAAGAACGGTGGTCGCATCCAAGTGAGCAAACGAGGTGGCCGGCGCGGGGTCGGTCAAGTCGTCCGCAGGTACGTAGATCGCCTGCACCGAGGTGATCGAGCCCGACTTGGTCGAGGTGATGCGTTCTTGCAGAGCACCCATGTCGGTCGCCAGTGTCGGCTGGTAGCCCACCGCCGAAGGAATACGACCCAGCAGAGCCGAAACCTCGGAGCCCGCTTGCGTGAAGCGGAAGATGTTGTCGACGAAGAACAGAACGTCGGTACCGGACTGGTCGCGGAACTGCTCGGCCAGGGTCAGACCTGTCAGAGCAACACGTGCACGCGCACCCGGAGGTTCGTTCATCTGACCGTAAACCAGCGCAACCTGCGACTCCGACAGGTTGTCAGGCTTAATAACGTTCGATTCGATCATCTCGTGGTAAAGGTCGTTCCCTTCACGGGTCCGTTCACCAACACCCGCGAACACCGAGAAACCCGAGTGCACTTTTGCGATGTTGTTGATCAGTTCCATGATCAGAACGGTTTTACCAACTCCGGCGCCGCCGAACAGGCCGATCTTACCGCCTTTGGCGTAGGGGGCCAGCAGGTCAACAACCTTGATGCCGGTGACCAGGATTTCCGACTCGGTCGACTGTTCGTCGAACTCGGGTGCGGGCTGGTGGATTGCGCGGGCTTCAGTTGCTTCAACCGGGCCTTTTTCGTCGATCGGCTCGCCAACAACGTTCAGGATGCGGCCCAGAGTTGCGTTACCAACCGGAACCGAGATCGGTGCGCCAGTGTCGGTTACAACTTCGCCGCGGACCAGACCTTCGGTCGCGTCCATCGCGATGGTACGGACGGTGTTTTCACCCAGGTGCTGAGCAACTTCCAACACCAGGCGCTTGCCGTTGTTGGTGGTTTCCAGCGCGTTCAGAATTTCAGGCAGTTGATCTTCGAACTGCACGTCGACGACGGCCCCGATGATCTGTGTGACTTTGCCTTTTGCATTCGCCATGTTTCGTCTCCGGTTTTCTTACAGCGCTTCGGCGCCGGAAATAATTTCAATCAGCTCGTTGGTGATCACGGCCTGACGTGAGCGGTTGAACTGGATCGTCAGCTTGTCGATCATCTCACCCGCGTTGCGTGTCGCGTTGTCCATCGCGGACATCCGTGCACCCTGTTCAGACGCTCCGTTTTCGAGCAGAGCCGAGAAGATCGCGGTTGCAACCCCCTTGGGCAGCAGGTCAGCCAGAATGGCCTCTTCGCTGGGCTCGTAGTCGAAGATTGCACCGCTGTCGTCACCTGCCGCTTCGTCTTCGAACGAGGCGGGGATAACCTGCTGTGCCGTCGGGATCTGGGTCACAACGTTGACGAACTTCGAATAGAAGATCGTGGCAACATCGAACTCACCCGCATCGAAGCGAGACAGGACGTCCTTCGCGATGTCTTGCGCATTGGTGTAGCCAATACGTTTGACTTCGCTCAGGTCGACATGACCTACGAACAAATCGCCCAGATCGCGCTTGAGCGCGTCGCGGCCTTTTTTGCCAACGGTCAGAACTTTGACCGTTTTGCCTTTGCCGCGCAGCTCTTCAGCTTTGGCGCGGGCCAGCTTGGCGATGTTCGCGTTGAAGCCGCCACACAGGCCGCGTTCAGCTGTCATCACAACCAGCAGATGGACATCATCACTGCCCGTACCACGGAGCAGTTTAGGGGCGCTGTCGCTGCCCCCGACCGAAGCCGCCAGCCCCGCCATCACGGCATTGAACCGCTCGGCATAGGGGCGCGAGGCTTCAGCAGATTCCTGGGCGCGGCGCAGTTTTGCAGCCGCGACCATCTGCATGGCCTTGGTGATCTTGCGGGTCGATTTGACCGACTCGATCCTGTTTTTAAGGTCCTTCAGACTAGGCATCGGAACCTCCTCTTATGCGAAGGTCGCGGCAAATTCGTCGATCGCTGCCTTGATCTTGTCGGACGCTTCACCTTTGATCTTCGGATCTTCGTCGGTGAGCCATGTCAGCAGGTCAGCGTGCTTACCGCGCAGGTGCGCCAGCAGACCGGCCTCATAGCGGCCAACATCCGATACGTCGATCTTGTCGAGGTAACCGTTGGTACCGGCGAAGATGACGCAGACGATTTCCGCGTTGGTCAGCGGCGAGTACTGCGGCTGTTTCATAAGCTCGGTCAGACGGGCACCACGGTTCAGCAGCTGCTGAGTTGCGGCGTCGAGGTCCGAACCAAACTGCGCAAACGCAGCCATTTCGCGGTACTGAGCCAGTTCCAGTTTCACCGGACCAGCAACCGATTTCATCGCGTTGGTCTGAGCCGAGGAGCCCACACGCGAAACCGACAGACCGGTGTTCACAGCAGGACGGATACCTTGGTAGAACAGCTCGGTTTCCAGGAAGATCTGACCGTCGGTGATCGAGATCACGTTGGTCGGAATAAACGCCGAAACGTCACCACCCTGGGTTTCGATAACCGGAAGAGCGGTCAGCGAGCCTGCACCGAAATCTTCGTTCAGCTTCGCCGAACGCTCCAGCAGACGGGAGTGGAGGTAGAAAACGTCACCCGGATAGGCTTCACGGCCCGGCGGGCGGCGCAGCAGCAGGGACATCTGACGATAGGACACAGCCTGCTTGGACAGGTCATCATAGATGATCAGCGCGTGGCGGCCATTGTCGCGGAAGTATTCCGCCATCGCGGTCGCGGCGTAGGGCGCCAGGAACTGCATCGGTGCCGGGTCAGACGCGGTCGCGGCAACAACGATCGAGTATTCAATCGCGCCGGACTCTTCCAGTTTCTTCACCAGCTGCGCAACGGTCGAGCGCTTCTGACCGACCGCAACGTAAACGCAGTACAGTTTCTTCGACTCGTCGTCGCCTGCTGCGTCGTTGTAAACTTTTTGGTTCAGAATGGTGTCCAGAGCAACGGCAGTTTTACCGGTCTGACGGTCACCAATGATCAACTCACGCTGGCCACGGCCGATCGGGATCATCGCGTCAACTGATTTCAGGCCGGTTGCCATCGGCTCGTGCACCGATTTACGCGGGATGATGCCGGGGGCTTTAACGTCTGCAACGCCACGCTTGGTTGCGTTGATCGGGCCTTTGCCGTCCAGCGGGTTGCCCAGACCGTCTACAACCCGGCCCAGCAGCTCGTCACCGATCGGAACGTCCACGATCGAGTTGGTGCGCTTGACGGTGTCACCTTCTTTGATGTCACGGTCAGAACCGAAGATAACGACACCAACGTTGTCGCTTTCCAGGTTCAGCGCCATGCCCATGATGCCACCGGGGAACTCGACCATCTCACCGGCTTGCACGTTGTCCAGGCCGTATACACGGGCAATCCCGTCACCGACGCTCAGCACGCGGCCGATCTCGGCCACTTCGGCTTCCTGACCAAAATTCTTGATCTGGTCCTTCAGGATTGCAGAAATCTCTGCAGCTTGGATTCCCATTTATCCGACCTCTTTCATTGCATTCTGTAGGGAGTTCAGCTTCGAACGGATCGAGCTATCGATCATTTTCGAGCCCACTTTAACGACAAGACCGCCGATGAGGCTTTCATCCACGGTCGCATTGATAGTCACGGTCTTGCCCACACGCTCGGACAGCGTCTTGGACAGTTTTTCCATTTGCGTCTTGGTCAGCGCCTTGGCCGAGGCGACATCGGCGGTTACTTCGCCGCGCTCTTCGGCGAGCATGTCGCGCAGGACCTGCACCAACTGCGGCACCACAAACAGGCGACGCTTCTGCGCCATCAGACCCAGCGTATTGCGCAGGATGGCGCTCAGGCCCATCTTGTCTGCAACAGCGGCAATGGCACCCTCCTGTTCGGCGCGGGAAACCAGCGGAGATGCGATCAGGTCGCGCAGATCTGCGCTTTCGCCCAGTGCAGCTGCAAGATCATTGATGCCGGATTCCAGACCTGCAAGGTCTTTGTTCTCTTTTGCGATCTCGAAAATCGCGGTGGCATAGCGCTCGGCGATGCCTGTGGAAATCGAAGCTGGTTCGGACACGTCCACCCTTCCGATACTTAGGCCCCGAAAACCGCGCGCGCAGCCAACCCGGGGGCGTGAAGATACCCCGTCCTTAAAGGGCGGGGATCAAAATCACCGGGGATGTATCAGAGGTGCTTCCACCAAGCAATACGCGATAGCGGTAACTGAATTATCCACAAATCTTTAGTTTTCATAAGCTTAACTCAAGTGCGACCGTTTGGACCCCTTGGCGCAGTTGAAAAATGTTACTGATTTGCAGGTTTTTGCGATTCCTGTGACCTTTTTCCCGCATTTTTTCCCGATGACTGCGCGGAATCGTCACGCCGGCTTCAGCAAACCGTCCAGCGCTTTGATCGGACGTTTCACCTTGTCTTTGGTGACCGTACCGCTTGGCGGGCGGATCAGCTTGCTGACCTCAACCATCAGCACGCCTCCGGCCATTACGGTGGGAATGCGCTGGCCGGTTTTTTCGATCAGGCTACCCGATTTTAGCCAAAACCGCCGGAACGAGGGCGGAAGATACAGCGCGGAACAGTGGTTTTCAGGCACGAAATGATGGCTGCGCAGGAGGTTCTCGAGTTGCGTGGCCGAATATGGGTGACCAAATCCGAACGGTGTCCGGTCGGACCGCGACCACAGCCCCGCCCGGTTCGGCACTACAAAAAGCGCTCTGCCCCCCGGCCCCAACACGCGCCAGCATTCCTCAAGCACCTTGCTGGGCTGTTCCGAGGTTTCAAGCCCATGCATCACCACCAGCTTGTCCACGTGGCCCGTCTCAATCGGCCAAAGCGTCTCTTCGGTCAGGACCGAGACATTGGGCATCCCGGCAGGCCAGGGCATCACCCCCTGAGGACCCGGCATCAATCCGACAACCCGCCGCGCGTCGGCGAGGTAGGGCCGCAGAAGAGGGACCGCAAAGCCAAATCCGGCCACCGTCTGGCCCTTCGCCTCGGGCCAGAGGTCGATCAGCCGACCACGAATCGCAGCCTGCGCCGCACGGCCCAGCGTGCTGCGATAGTAGAAATTCCTCAGATCCTGCACATCAAGATGCATTGCGGACACCCGGTCAATCGGCTTAGCTGAGGCGCAGTCTAGCAACGAAAGGGCAAAAGGCCATGCCTCTTGAGATCGTAACCATCCCATGTCTCAGCGATAATTACGCGTTTCTTGCGCATGATGCCGAAAGCGGAGCGACCGCGCTGATCGACGCACCCGAAGCCGGGCCCATCCTGGCCGAGTTGGAGGCGCGCGGCTGGACCCTCAGCCATGTCTTGCTAACTCACCACCACTGGGATCATGTAGACGGACTGCCCGGAATTCTTGAAAAACACCCAGCCAAGGTGATCGGAGCCGCCGCCGATGCACACCGCCTGCCCCAGCTCGACCAACAAGTCAGCGATGGCGATAGCTTTGAGTTTGCGGGCGAGCCAGTTCAGGTGATGGATGTCTCGGGGCACACTTTAGGCCACGTCGCCTATTACATGCCGCAAAGTGCCGCTGTCTTCACTGCGGATAGCCTGATGGCGCTGGGATGCGGGCGCTTATTCGAAGGCACGCCAGAGCAGATGTGGCGTTCGCTTAGCAAACTTGCGGCGCTGCCGGACAACACGCTCGTATGTTCGGGCCACGAGTACACCCAGTCTAACGCCAAATTCGCCGTAACCGTCGACCCAACCAACACGGCGCTACAACAGCGCGTCGTCGATATCGACCGCGCGCGCGCCGCAGGGCAGCCCACGGTGCCCTCGAAACTGGGTCTGGAAAAGGCAACCAACCCGTTCCTTCGCGCCGAAGATCCGGCGATTCTGGCCCATTTGGGCATGGAAGGCGCAGACCCGGTCGCTGTTTTTGCCGAGATCAGGGGTAGAAAAGACAATTTCTGATGCCTATTTGACCATCCTCACGGCCACTCTCACAACAAATGTGACTGTCAAGTGAAAGAAAACCCTTGAAGCCGGGCGTCGATCAACCAAACTCTAATAGTATGAGGACATGGTTGGGATGGGGATCCGGCCGCAAGCCTGCCCCCTTCTGACCCAAGACAGAGGAGCACCCGCGTGCCTTCATTCTCGAGCACTTTGGAACAAGCAATTCACGCAGCTCTGGCAGCGGCGAATGAACGGCGACATGAGTTTGCTACGTTAGAGCATCTACTACTGGCGCTATTGGAAGAGCCTGACGCAATCCGGGTCATGAAAGCCTGCAGCGTCGATCTGGACGAATTGCGCAGCACATTGGTCGAATTCATTGATGAGGATCTTTCGAACCTCGTCACCGATATCGACGGGTCCGAGGCCGTGCCAACGGCAGCATTCCAGCGCGTCATTCAGCGCGCGGCCATTCATGTGCAAAGCTCGGGCCGGACTGAGGTCACAGGTGCCAACGTACTGGTCGCCATCTTCGCCGAACGCGAAAGCAACGCCGCTTATTTCCTGCAGGAACAGGACATGACCCGGTATGACGCGGTCAATTTCATCGCGCACGGCGTCGCGAAAGACCCGGCCTATGGCGAAAGCCGCTCGGTCTCGGGCGCGGATCAGGTCGAGGATGAGGTGCAAGCCACCGCGAGCGACGAAGATCAAAAAGAAAGCGCCTTGGGCAAATATTGCGTCGATCTGAACGCCAAGTCGCGCGCAGGCGATGTGGACCCGCTGATCGGTCGCGCCGATGAGGTCGAGCGCTGCATTCAGGTGCTATGCCGCCGGCGCAAGAATAACCCATTGCTGGTGGGCGACCCGGGTGTAGGCAAGACGGCGATTGCCGAAGGCTTGGCGCATAAGATCGTAGCCGGTGAAGCCCCGGATGTACTGTCGAACACCACCATTTACTCTCTCGACATGGGCGCGCTGCTGGCCGGAACCCGCTATCGCGGCGATTTCGAAGAGCGTCTCAAAGCGGTTGTGACCGAGTTGGAAGATCACCCAGATGCGGTGCTGTTCATCGACGAAATCCACACCGTGATCGGTGCCGGGGCGACCTCGGGCGGGGCCATGGACGCGTCCAACCTGCTGAAGCCAGCGCTTCAGGGGGGCAAGCTGCGCACCATGGGCTCGACCACTTACAAGGAGTTCCGTCAGCATTTCGAAAAAGACCGCGCGCTCAGCCGCCGGTTCCAGAAGATCGACGTGAACGAGCCTTCTGTTGAAGACAGCGTGAAGATCCTGCGCGGTCTGAAGCCCTATTTCGAAGAACATCACGCCATCAAATACACCGCGGATGCGATCAAAACAGCTGTGGAACTGTCGGCGCGCTATATCAACGACCGCAAATTGCCCGACAAGGCGATCGACGTCATCGACGAAGCCGGTGCCGCGCAGCATTTGCTGGCCGAAAGCAAGCGTCGCAAGACAATCGGTGTGAAGGAGATTGAGGCCGTCGTCGCCAAGATCGCCCGTATCCCGCCGAAGAACGTCACCAAGGACGATGCGGTGGTTCTGAAAGACCTCGAAGCCTCGCTCAAGCGGGTGGTCTTCGGGCAGGATGACGCCATTGTGGCCTTGGCCAGCGCAATCAAGCTCGCGCGTGCCGGCCTGCGGGAGCCTGAAAAGCCCATCGGCAACTACCTGTTCGCCGGTCCAACCGGTGTGGGTAAGACCGAGGTGGCGAAACAGCTGGCCGACAATCTGGGCGTGGAACTGTTGCGCTTTGACATGTCGGAATACATGGAGAAACACGCAGTCAGCCGTTTGATCGGTGCGCCTCCGGGCTACGTTGGCTTTGACCAGGGCGGTCTGCTGACCGATGGCGTCGACCAGCATCCTCACTGCGTCTTACTGCTTGATGAGATCGAAAAAGCGCACCCGGATGTGTTCAACATTCTGCTGCAGGTCATGGATCATGGCGAGCTGACCGATCACAACGGCCGCACGGTGAACTTCCGCAACGTGGTCCTGATCATGACCTCGAACGCAGGCGCGCAGGAACAGGCAAAGGCCGCGATCGGCTTTGGCCGCGATCGTCGCGAGGGCGAAGACACCGCCGCGATCGAGCGGACGTTTACGCCGGAATTCCGCAACCGTCTGGACGCGGTGATCTCGTTCGCGCCGCTGCCGAAAGAGGTCATCCTGCAGGTGGTCGAGAAGTTCGTTCTGCAGCTTGAGGTGCAACTGCTGGATCGCGGCGTGACCATCGACCTGACGCCCAAAGCCGCCGCATGGCTGGCCGACAAGGGTTATGACGACAAGATGGGCGCGCGTCCTCTGGGCCGCGTGATCCAAGAACACATCAAGAAGCCTCTGGCCGAAGAGTTGCTGTTTGGCAAACTCGCCAAGGGCGGTGTTGTTCGCGTGTCGGTCAAGAAAGGCGACCTGCACTTGGATATCCTCGGCCCCGATCAGCCGCGCATTCCGGGCAACAAGCCTCCGCTTTTAACGGCGGACTGATCTAAGGTCATTGAAAAAGAAAAACCCGCCAGTGTTTGGCGGGTTTTTTCATGTCCAAAGCTTTACGGTAAATGTCCGGTTCTCACTGCCCGGTCTGGATTCGGCGCGCTGGAGCGGTATGGGTGACGGCCCATTTGCCCCGAACCGCCCAATAACCAGATAGCAGGTCGGACGCATAACGCGGGCCTAGCTGACCTTGAAACAAGGCCGACAGCAAGGCGATGCTCAGATCGCGGGCTTTGCGCAACCTCCCCGCTTTGGCCGGCTTAAAGTACTCGAAATCAATGAACCTGATCTGCTGCCCATCCCAGCACATATCGCGAAAGGCGGGTCGGCCATGGGCAAGATCTGACGCATGAAGCCGCGCTAAGGCCCGGCCTGCGGCGCGACAGGCTGTTTGTTTTTTGAAAAGTTCACAGGAAAGATCCCCACAAAACCGGGTCAGGCTGAGACCCGCATCCTCGACGGCGATGAAATCGGAACCCTCGGCCAAGATGCGCGGCACTGGGACTCCTTTGTTCCACAAATCGCGATGCGACGTCCGGTCCCTTGCAAACGCCGCCTGAGGGCAGCCTTTGACCAGCCAGAGATGGGGTGCAAAGCGCTCAACCCGTTTGAGCCAGAACCTGTCTCCACTTGCGGTTCGGCACAACACCACCCGTCGGTATGATGCTCGTAAAGCCGTTTCAACCGTATTGTACAGGTCTGCTGCCCTTTGGGTCACGCGTCTCTCCTCTCAACCTATGACAGTAATCTAGGTTTGAGGCGCGTGTGTTTCATCGGTAGCAGGCGGCAAATCCGGATGGCAAAGGCGGTTTTTCGCCACGCGCGGGGTTTAGCGCTCGGTCAGTTTCAACTCAATCCGTCGGTTCTGTGCTCGCGCCTCGGGTGTGTCTGCCGGGTTGACAGGCTGGAACTCTCCGAACCCGTTGGCGGCCAAGCGATTGGGTGGAATGCCCAGCGCTTCGACCATATAGCGCACGACGGAGAGCGCTCGCCCCTGGCTCAGTTCCCAATTGTCGCGGTATCGACCCGAGCCAGCCAAGGGCACATTGTCGGTGTGGCCATCCACCCGGATCACCCAGTTCAGACCTTCAGGGATTTCGGCGGCAACTGTGCGGAGGATCTCAGCGACTTTGGCGACCTCCTGCCGGCCTTCCAGCGACAATACTGCAGAACCAGTGGCAAAAAGCACCTCAGAGGAGAACACGAACCGGTCGCCTTCGATCCGCACGCCATCCTGATCGCCCAGAACGTCACGGAGGCGGCCAAAGAATTCCGACCGGTAGCGTTGCAAATCCTCGGCCTGCGCCGTCAGTTCCTCATTCTGTCCTGCCAGCGCTTCGGCCTCAGCCTCTAGGCGTTGACGCTCAGCCTCTTCCAGCAGGCGGCGGCGGCGTTCCTCGGATGCGGCGCGGGCTAGAGCCGCGTTCAGGTCCTGCCCCAAGGATTGAATTTGAATTTCAGCGGCCGTATTGCGGTCCTCGTAGTCGTCCAGCAGCGCCTGCAGCGATCCCAATTGTCCGCGCAATGCTGCGATCTGCTGGTTCAACAAAGCGGCCTCTCGCTGCGCCTTTTCTGACACCGCTTGTTCCGCCGAAAGCGTCTCGCGGGCCACGGCCAGCAAGGCATCGCGCTGTTCGGCCAGGGAACGCTGGGATGCTGCATCTTCTTGTGCCTCGGCCTGCGCTGCCAGAGCGGCCTCCAACTGGGCCTCCAGCTCTTCCGCGTTCAACTCACCAAACTGTCGTTCCAGTTCTGCACGGGCTGCATTCGCGGCGGCCAATAGGGTCAGGGTTTCCTCAGCCTCTTTGCGCTGCGCCTCTAGCGCAAGGGTCATGGCGGTCAGTTCCGCATCGGCGTTCTGAAGGCGATCCCTCAGAGCTTCGGCAGCGGCGGCCTCTGCCAGCCTGCCAGCCTCTTCTGCACTTAGCTGATCTTCGAGTTGAGCAATCTGCGCGGCGCGTTCTTCGCCGCTTTGTTCCAGATCGGCGACCAAAGCCTCCAAAGCCTCACGGCGGGCTGCAGCAAGGCGGGCGGCTTCGGCTTGCGCGTCGATTTCTTCGCGGCTTTGCGCCAAGGCCTGATTCAGACTGTCGCGCTCGCCCAAAAGATCCGCCCGTTGCGTCTCAAGTGCCGCAATCGCGTCTTGCGCCCGCGCCTGGTCAGCCAACAGCGCCGCAACCTGAGCCTCAAATCCGGTAATCTGGCTTTGCGCCTCAGCCAGACTATCTTCCGTTTCGGTCAGTGTGGCATTCAAGGCCCCCAACCGCGCTTGCAGGCGGCTATTCTCACGCTCTTCCAACCCTAAAGCACCAGCCAGTGCGGCAACCTCATCCGCAAGGGTCGTCAGCTCATCCTCCTGACCCGAGATCGTTTCACGCAGCACGAATTGGATGACCATGAAGATAGTCAGCACGAAGGTCAAAACCATCAACAGACCCGTCATCGCATCGACAAAACCGGGCCAGACCGAGCCCTGGAACCGTTGACCGGTGCGGCGGGAGAGGGCCATGGGTTATTCCCCCTCGTGCGTGGTTCGAACCGCGCCGCGTGGCAGGGTCAGAGCCTTCACTAGCAGTTCGATATCCTTGCGGAATTCGTTCATGCTGTCCTGACGACCGGCGGAGATCTCTTCGAGGATGCGCAGCAACTGAACATCCATCGACCGCAGGCGCATCCGGCTTTCTGCATCGATGCCCTCGCCCGCCCCGTGTTCGCGCATGTGATCCAGCAAGGCGTCCTGACCCAAGGCAACACGCTCCAGCGCGGCGGTAACGCCTTCATTATCCGCCTGACGCTGGTTCATTTGTCCGATGACAGTGACCAATTGACCAAGCTTGTTGGACACGTCGGCCCGCTCTTCCTCCTGCGCCGAGAACAGATCCTGTAGCGCGTTCATCTGATCGGACATGGCGTCAAGAACAGGCGCCAGAACCGCGACCTCAGCCCCGCCATCTTCGCCCGAGGCAAATCCGACCCGGGTGATTCCCGACAGCCATTCCTCAAGCTCGCGGTAGAAACGGTTTTGTCCGTGACCGGCGAAGACCTCCAAAAGGCCCACGATCAATGACCCGGCGAGGCCCAGCAAGGATGATCCGAACGCAACACCCATCCCCTGCAGCTGCGCCTCAAGGCCCGTCATCAAACGGTTGAAGACGGCCAGCCCCTCTTCCCCTTCCTGCGGGTTCAGGCTGCGAATGGTGTCGACAATGGCGGGCACCGTGGTGGCCAGACCGAAAAATGTCCCCAAGAGGCCTAGATAGATCAGAACGTTGGTGATGTAGCGCGTGATCTCACGCTCTTCTTCAACCCGTTCCGCAACCGAATCCAGAATGGACCGGGTCGAGGTTGAACTGATCTGCGACCGCGCACCGCGTTCGCGCAGCAGAGAGGCCAATGGCGCAAGCAACTGAGGGGTGCGCGCATCCTCATGCACCACACCGCCCACAAAAGCCTCGATCCAGCGAACCGAGCCGATCAGCTGCGCGACCTGATAGAAACAGGCGAAGACACCGATGATGAACACCAGCAGGATGAAGCCGTTCAGATAGGGATTGGCAAAGAAGACCGGCAGCACATAGGGCAGCGCCAGAAACACCCCGAGGCCCGACAGGCCGATTGCGATCAGCATCAGAAGAATCTGCCGGATCGGTTGCGAGAAATGCGGTCTCGCGCCCTGTTGTGCCTGCGCCATGCGCGTTATTCCTGGTTCTGCCTGCTCTGGCCTGAATCTAGCGAAAAGACGCCGATGACGCCAAGGGTTTATGCGGTGATGCTGCGCACCCGTTGCGACAACCACTCAAGATCGGGATCGTGCAGGCCGATCTCGGCCAGATGCTCGGTGGTGTTATACAGATATTCTGTGTTTGGACCGCGCCCTCCAACGGCATGGGCGATGATCTGAGCCTGCTCTTCCAATGGCATGCCGCCGCAATACTGTACGTGATCGGCATCAATCACATAGGTTACGGCATTTACGACCTCACCATTGTCCAGATGCACGTCCAGCATCTTTTCGACATAGGCCGACGAGATCAGCTCGCGCTCACGCAGTTCGTGAAGGGTGCGGTCCTCATGCCCAGCTTCCACGGCCAGCGCCAAACCTTTGCAATGCGCCTCAGGCTGTTCGTCCAAAGCCAGCACAAGGCCGGGGTGGTCCTCGGTGCCGCGATGGTGGATCGAACTCATGCAGAAAGAGCGCGCATATCCGTGCAGCATCGCAAGCTCGGTGCGTGCCACGGGAAAGCCCGGGTTCCACAGTAGCGATCCATATCCGAAAACCCACATCGTCATTGCTCTGGTCCTTGCCCGTTTGGGCCTATAAACATCAAATCCAAGGCAGGAAAAAGGGCCAATGCTCATGCGCCGTCTGATACGAGTGTTCATTTTTATCGCCATCGCATGGAGCGCCTATTGGTTCATCGCGGGCTATGGTCTGCGCAATGCGATCACCAGCTGGTTCGATGCCCAGCAGGCGCGCGGCTGGCAAGCCGAATTCTCAGGCGTTGAAACGGCGGGCTACCCGACACATCACACCACCCGCTTAAACAACCCGGCGCTGGCCGATCCAGTCAACGGCACCGCATGGAGCGCCGATTGGATCGAGTTTCAAAGCCCAGCAATCTGGCCCGGTCGTCAAACCCTGAGCTTTGCCGATACGCCTCAGCGCCTATCCTATTTCGACCAGACCGCGACGATCGAGGCCAAGGCTTTGCAAGCCGAGTTGGAACTACAACCCGGTGTCGCATTGGTGCTTGAGAAGATGGCACTAACCGCTGGTCCATGGCTGATCAGCGAAGACAATGAGGCGCTGGCAGACGGTGGTACCCTCAGCGTCATCATGGAGCAGACCACTGCGCCCGAAGCCTATGCCATCACGGCGCAAATTGACGGATTTACCCCCGGTGAGGATTTGCGTGCGCTGATGCAATCGGCGACCTCGCTCCCCCAGCGGTTCGAGACGTTGCAGTTGGATATGTTGACCACTTTCGACAAGCCTTGGGACCGAACCGCGCTAGAGGACAGCCGCCCTCAGCCCGTCGCCATCGACCTGAACCTGGCCGAGGTCAAATGGGGCGAGTTGCGCCTGTTTGCAGCCGGTGAGTTGGATGTAGACTCGCAGGGCATCCCAACCGGAGAGATTGCGATCAAGGCCGAGAATTGGCGTGACATGATCGCAATGGCGAATGCCGCCGGTGCCCTGCCCGATCAAGCCGTTGACCCGGTGACCCGCGCGCTCAACTTTCTGGCCGGACTGGGCGGCAACCCGAATGCGCTGGACCTGCAACTAAACTTCCGTGACGGATTCGTGGCTCTGGGGCCGCTCCCTCTTGGCCCGGCCCCACGTCTGATCCTGCGTTAACGGCAATAGGACCCGGTGCGATACCGCGCCGTATCCAGATGAAAATGGTCCCGATGATACCTGTCTGAATTGGGTCCCAACACGGTGCCAAACGGCCCGCAAGCCCCGCGCCAAATCTTCTTGAGTTGCTTTTGCGAGGGGTTCTTGCGCCATCCGTTCAGGACGGTCACGACCTCTCCATCCGCCATGACAAAGCCGGAAATATCGATGGCACGGCCCTTGCCATGCTCGGACACCCGCGCGCCTTTCTGGTTGTTGCGCGTCCGGCAGGCATAGTGCGCGGCAACCTGCAGCTGGACCACAGGACCACGACGTTTGAACGTCGGCTTGACGGTTTTGTCGACCCATTTGTTCAACGCGATGGCTGTGCCGCAATCCATCGTCGAAGCCCGGCTCAGCGTCACTCCCGAGACGGAGGTGATTTGAACCGCATCCTTGACCCCGCAGGCCTTTGTTTTGCTGGAGACACGCCCGACAGGTTTGCCTTGTATCGCGATATCACCGCAGACCGACCCCTTGCGCAGCTTGCGCTTTTTGAACAGCACCTCCTGCTCCAATGATTTGGGTCTGAGGTACGGCATCAAAGAAGTATCAGGCCCCAGCAGCGGTAATTCCGCCGGACGTGCTGCTGCGGCGATCAGCTGAGGCGACTCGGGCCGTGTTTCGGGGCGCAGGTTCGGTATGGTCAGAGGCGTTGCTGCCCGGCTGGAGATCGCGACGATGCCAGCAGTTTCGACTGCTGCGCCGGGGCGCGCAACTGGATACAACGATTGCTCGGGCGCGGCGGCTTGGGTGGACGTGGCCCAAAGCGCGGCAACAACCGCGTATCGCAAAACCTGTTTCATGACCCTGCCTTTCCCCGGCCAAAGTCCGGCGCATCGGTATCCTGACCCGCATCAATAATCCCACGCCGGATCGCGCGGGTGCGGGTGAAATAGTCGAACAGATGCTCTCCGTCCCCGGTGCGGATCGCACGCTGCAGGGCGAAAAGCTCTTCGGTGAAACGGCCTAGAATCTCAAGCGTCGCGTCCTTGTTGGTCAGGAACACGTCGCGCCACATGGTTGGGTCCGAGGCCGCGATGCGGGTGAAATCCCGAAAGCCGGCAGCCGAGTACTTGATGACCTCGCTATCGGTCACACGGCGTAGGTCGTCGGCGACACCGACCATCGTATAGGCAATCAGGTGCGGCGCATGAGAGGTCACGGCCAGAACAAGATCATGGTGATCTGCGTCCATCTCATCGACATTGGCCCCCATGCCCTCCCACAAGGTCCGCAACTGGGCTATGGCCTCGGGGTCCGATCCCTCGACGGGTACCAGCAGACACCAGCGATTGTCATATAGCTCGGCGAACCCGGCCTCAGGCCCCGAATGCTCGGTCCCAGCCAAAGGGTGCGCCGGGATGAAATGAACGCCTTCGGGGATATGAGGCGACACGGCCTCGATCACGCTGCGTTTGACCGAACCGACATCCGTCACAGTTGCCCCCGGCTTAAGCATTGGGGCGATGTCCTGTGCGACCGTGCCCATCGCGCCAACCGGCACACAGAGGACGACCAGATCCGCGCCCTCGACCGCCTCTTGCGCGGTGTCGCAAACCCGGTCACACAAACCGATCCTGCGGGCTGTGTCGCGGGTGGCTTCAGAGCGGGCATAGCCGGTGACTTCGCCAGCCAAACCTGCGCGCTTGATGGCCCAGAACATGGATGAGGCGATCAGACCCAACCCGATCAGCGCAACACGGTCGTAAATCTGGCTCATGCTGCGCCCTCTTTGAATGTGGTGATGGCCGCGACGACACGGCGGCAGGCTTCCTCATCGCCCACGGTGATCCGCAGCGCGTTTGGCAGGTTGTAGCCCGCAACGCGCCGCACAATCAAACCCTGCGATTTTAGGTAGTCATCGCATGCCTCAGCCTCGGCCTGATCGGTAAAGCGCGCGAGGATGAAGTTGGTGAAAGACGGATCGGACGGAACGCCGATCTTGGCCAACTCCTCCGACAACCATACCCTCAGGCGCGCGTTTTCAGCCTGACAGAAGGACAGGAATTCGACATCATTCACAGCTGCTTCGGCCGCAGCCAGCGCGGTCAAAGACAGGTTGAACGGTTGGCGCACCCGATTCAGCACGTCGATGATCGACTGATGCGCATAACCCCAGCCCACGCGCATTCCGCCCAGCCCATAAACCTTTGAGAAGGTCCGGGTCATGATCACGTTCTCATGGGCATCGACCAGAGACGCACCGCCATCGAAACCGTCGACAAACTCGGCATAGGCCCCGTCGATGACCATCAGGCAGCTATTCGGCAGACCCTGCGCCAAACGCTCCAGTTCCTGCTGCGAGATCATGGTTGAGGTCGGATTGCCGGGATTGGTGACAAACACGATCCGCGTCTGCGCTGTTATGGCTGCCAAAATGGCATCCACATCGACCTTGCGGTCGCGCTCGGCCACCATGACCGGCGCGGCACCCGCCATCCGCGCAATGATCGGATACATGGAAAACCCATGTTCAGTGTAGACCACCTCATCCCCCGGCCCTGCGTAGGCCTGAGCGATGAATTGCAACACTTCGTCACTGCCGACACCGCAGATGATCCGCGCCGGATCCAGACCGTGACGTGCGCCGACCGCGTTGCGCAGGCTGGCGTGGTCGGTGCTGGGATAACGATGCAAAGTGGCGGCGCTGTCGCGCACCGCCTCAATCGCTTTGGGGCTGGGGCCAAACGGGTTTTCGTTGGAGCTAAGCTTGATCACATGCTCAACACCCGCCACATGCGACTGTCCGCCTTGATACAGCGCGATGTCCATAATGCCGGGTTGAGGGGTAATCTTGGTCATGAGAGGCTCCGTTTATTGGGCCTCTCATACCTGTCCCAACGCTTTCAGAAAAGCAGCAATTCCATCATGCGGCTTTGAAGCGCGCAGTCGCCGGGTCGGCATTGTAGAACGGTGCGAATTCTTCGGTCCGACGGGACAGGTCGTTGACGCTGTCGATGATGAACTGGACCGTTTCCTCGCGCATCAGATACGAGAAGTTCAGACGCACCCATCCGGGCTTTTTCATCTCTTCACCCGCGGACAGAGCAGCGTGCAATTCCTCTGACGCGGCTCGATCTATGCCCAGAAGCCGATGCGCGTATGGCCCGGCACAGGCGCATCCTCCACGCGCCTGAATGCCGTATATGTCGCTGAGCATCCGCGTGAACAGTTGCTGATGCACCGGTTGCCCTGCGTTGTCGCGCACGAGGAAAGAAAAGATCGGCAGGCGATGTGCGTTTTCCACTCCCAACAGGGTCAGGTTTGGATTGTCCTTCCATCCCTCCAGCGCAATTTGATTGTACTGCGCCTCGCGTCGTGCGATCTCATCTGTTCCGACGACATCCTTGACGATGAAGGCAAGTGCTGCGCGGATATCACCGATCACGTTGGGCGTTCCCGCTTCCTCTCGCGTTGACAGGTTTTCGCTGTAGTCGTGGCGCCAAGGCGAGACGAAACTCACCGTCCCTCCGCCCGGCCAACTTGGACAACGACGCTTTACAACGCTCTGGTTCACGACCAGCACGCCCGACGCCCCTGGTCCGCCCGGAAACTTGTGCGGAGACACCACGATCGCATCTTTGCGCGCATCCGCAGGCCCCATGTCCATCGGCAAGTAAGGCCCACCCCCGGCGTAGTCCCAAACGGCCAGAGCGCCTTGTGACTTGAGCAAACGCGTCACCGGATCGGGATCGGTGATGATCCCCGTCACATTGGACGCAGCTGAAAATGACCCGATCACCAGATCCGCATCGGCGTAAGTGTTCAGCGCCTCCTGCAGCGCGCGCAGATCAACGCCCCCTTCCGCCGCTTCCGGAATCTCAACCACCAGAGCCTTGCTCTCGCGCCATGGCAAGATGTTCGAGTGATGCTCATAAGGACCGATTAGGACAACCGGTTGATCAGCTTCCGCCACCCCGAGCAGACTGACCAACCGGTTGAGCCCCGCCGTGGCACCGGACCCGGTAAAGATCACCGCGTCTTCTCCCCTCGCGCCAACAAGGCGGGCTATCTCGTCGCGCGCTTCGCGACGCAGACGGGTCATGTAGGATCCACAGAAGGAGGCCTCGGTGTGGCTGTTGGCATAAAATGGCAACACGTGATTGGCCACAAAGTCTTCGACCTGTCGCAACGCGCGACCCGAAGCAACGTAATCCGCATAGACAAGCGGCACGTCCCCCTGCAGACCCGGGATCAGAACATTCTCTCCGATCAGCCCGTCGCGCAGGTGGGAATTGTGAGTGGTGGAACAGAGATCCGCACGAAATTTGGACAGGGTCATAGCATTGGCTCCTTACTGTAAGTCCAATGTGATCCATACGAAGTGTGGAAACATTATCGTTCTTTGCGTAGAAATCATAAATTTTGTGTCATATGATTATGTATGAGCCAAAATTTAGATCAAATAGACACTCACATCCTGAGAGAGCTTCAAAAAGACGCCACCCTTTCGCAGCGCGAGCTGGCCGATCGGGTCGGGCTGTCCCAGAACGCGTGTTGGCGCAGGTTGAAAGCGCTGAACGAAAACGGGGTTCTGATCGGGTCAACTGCGCGCATCGCGCGCGAGACTTTGGGGTTGAACCTCGTTGTCTTCGTCATGCTGCGCACCCGACATCATTCAGCCGAATGGCTGCAGGCGTTTCGCCGCCATGTTCTGACTATCCCCGAGGTTGTGGATTTCCATCGGATCGGCGGTGACTATGACTATCAACTGAAAGTCGTGACCCAGGATATGGCCTCATATGACAAGGTCTACCAACGCCTGATCGAGAAGGTCGAGCTGGACAGCGTGACCTCATATTTTGCGATGGAAGCGATCGCCGAAGGGCGACCACTTCCAATTTGAACTCAGGCCAAACCAAGCATCGCTTTCATGCCGCCGATAAAAGTTGCGTCGTCCAGAGCCTTGCGGTTGTCCAGGTATTCAACGGCATCTTCGCCGGCACGATAGCGCAATGTGTCAGTGTCGTCCGTCACCGCTGTCAAAATGACATCGGCGACAACACTTGGCGGAGACGTTTGCGCTGCCATTTCCTCCGAGCCCCACGTGCTGAATAAAGCCTGCACGACAGGTTGATACTCGGCCATGCTCTCGTCATTGACGAAATCAAACGAGCGGCCGCCAAAATCGGTGGCAATCAGACCAGGCTCGACAATCTTGACCTTGATACCAGCCGCAGCAAGCTCGTAGTGCAGCGACTCTGATAGGCCTTCAACCGCGAATTTTGTGCCATGGTAGAGCGTTCCGAGGGGGAAGGTGATTTGCCCACCTATGGAAGAGATATTGACGATACAGCCCGAACCATTTGCTCGCATATGCGGCAGAACGGCTTTTGTCACAGCCAACAGACCAATCACATTGGTATCGAATTGCCGCCGGATACGCTCCATCGGGAAAGCTTCGAGCGGGCCGTACGCGCCGTATCCCGCGTTGTTCAAAAGAACGTCAATCTGACCAAAGCGTTCAATCCCCTCGGCAACGGCGGTTGCAATTGAACCCTCGTCGGTGACGTCAAGACGTGTGACCAGAACATTCTCGAGTTGCGTCAACTCGGCTTCCTTGCTGGGGTTGCGCATTGTGGCAATGACGTTCCAGCCCTGCCTATGAAACAGTTCGGCCGTAACTCTGCCAATACCAGATGAAGCGCCAGTTATGAGGATAGTCTGTGTCATGGTCATTCTCCGCAATTGTTAGCCTGACCACTAGATAGGTTAGAAAACTGCGATACGCCTGCCGAATTCTCCTCAATATCTGCCTAATTCTCTGGCCGTCAGGATTCTGGCTAGCACTGACCTCTTGCGCAAAATATGCTGAATGAGGCAGTGGGGATACCATGACACAACATGATTTAGTTGAAAAAATCTGCGAAGCTGTGGGCGGACAGGCAGAAGATGCTGCTTTCTACCCCACTGCACTGGACGGTTTTGGCCTGCTTCATGATGTCAAAACGAAATCAATCGAAGCACAGGTGTATGAACCGATTGTCTGCCTAGTTCTACAGGGGAAGAAAGAAACACGTATCGGCGATCGCCTTGTTCACTTCGGAGCAGGCGACTCTCTGATCGTCAGCCATTCCCTTCCGGTTTTGGCCGCCGTCACCGAAGCAAGTCGGGAAAAGCCCTATGTCGGCCTCGTATTCTCGTTGGACTTGTCCATGTTACGCGGTCTCTACGACTCCGTCGGCTCAGAACCTGCTGAAATTGAAACAGTCCAAAGCCTTGCTGCATCAAAAGCCTCGCCCGATCTGATCGACGCTATGGCCCGCCTGTTTCACGCCAGTCAAAACCCTACGGATGCAAAAATTCTCGCACCGATGATAAGCCGTGAAATCCACTACCGACTCCTGCAAGCAGATCACGGTGGCATGCTGCGGCAAATGCTGTGGCGCGACAGTGCCGCCAGCCGCATCGCGCGCGCAATAGACATCATCCGCGCGGATTTTCGAACAACCCTGCCCGTCTGCGATCTGGCACAAAGCGCTGGCATGAGTGTTTCTGCCTTTCACGCCCATTTTAAGGCGGTGACAGCCACCTCACCACTACAGTACCAAAAAGACCTCAGGCTGCTGGAAGCCCGCAGGCTATTGTCGCACGGTTCGCTCAGTGTGTCGCAAGCAGCTTTTGAGGTTGGCTATGAAAGCCCGACCCAGTTTAGTCGGGAATACTCGCGCAAATTCGGAGTGCCACCTCGTCAGGACATCGGGTCAGAATGCATAGCTTAGAAACTAAAAAGGCCGCGCTGAAAGCGCGGCCTTTGTAATTTCGGGTGCTCGCGAAGATTAGTTCTTCGCGTAGAATTCGACAACCAGGTTCGGTTCCATCATGACCGGGTAAGGCACATCGCTCAGGCCCGGTGCGCGTACGAAGGTCGCGGTCATTTTGGAGTGGTCGGCGTCAATGTAGTCAGGAACATCACGCTCGGCCAGAGCAACAGCTTCCAGAACAACGGCCAGTTGCTTGGACTTGTCACGCACTTCGATCACGTCGCCTTCTTTGACACGGTAGGACGGGATGTTGACCCGCTTGCCGTTCACTTTGACGTGGCCGTGGTTCACGAACTGACGTGCAGCAAAAACGGTCGGTACGAACTTGGCGCGGTAGACAACGGCGTCCAGACGGCGCTCCAGCAGACCGATCAGGTTTTCACCGGTGTCGCCTTTTACACGCTCAGCTTCGGCGTAGATGCGTCGGAACTGCTTCTCGGTCAGGTCGCCATAGTAGCCTTTCAGCTTCTGCTTGGCGCGCAGCTGCAGACCGAAGTCCGACAGTTTGCCCTTGCGGCGCTGGCCGTGCTGGCCGGGGCCATATTCACGACGGTTGACCGGGGATTTCGGACGACCCCAGATGTTTTCACCCATCCGGCGGTCGATTTTGTACTTGGCAGACGTGCGTTTGGTCACGGCTGATCTCCTTTAAAGTGGCATTTCGGCTTGATCCGAAAACCGGTTCCTACTTTGCGGGCCGAAATAGCGTCTCCGCTCGGACCGGGCAGTTCCAGTTCAGACCAGGCGTGGTGCCGGGTTATAAAGGGCGTTGTCCTCTTGAGGTTTCCCCCATGACAGGCATCCCCTTGCGGGGGCCACCAACACCAATGAAGCCGCGCTTATATCCGCAGAACTGTCAGAGTCAACACGTCCCAACTGCCCTGCTCAAATTTCTTGGAGGGTTTTTAGGCCAACGGGTTCGACGCCAGCTAGGTAACCAAACCTATGAAAAGAAACCCGGCGCGGATTTTCCCGGAAAGGCCACCACCTTTGCGGTCGGCTGCGGTACGCTCTGCAGGTCGGCACCGGCATGCGTTACTTCGCTGATCCAGAAATCCTGATCCCGAGGCGGACAGCCAGTGTTGAACACCAGCGTCGGCCATTGTTCGTCATCGGTGATAACCAAGTCTGCCGAAAAGCGTTGCGCCCCATTGGTCAATGTGACCGTACCGCAATACTCTCCCGAGACCTCTTGCGGGGCCAAGAACGCGTCGCGGGTGCGCACAGCAGTCGCACCCATATGTCCCAGTTGTTCAAGATTTTGCTCTGCCACTTCGCCCAACACCAGAGCCTGACCTCGCCAGGACCAAGCGGACCCGACCGCCAAAAAGGCCAAAGGCGCCGCCTCAAGCCCGTCAAGCTCGGTTTGATTCCATGAAATGGCTACACGACCGTTATATCCGGCTCTCATATACCTGCTCGCACTTATCAACACCCCACCCAGTACTCAATCCGCTTTATCAGGGGAGATTCCGGCGGAAAAGAGACAGAATTTGAGCAATCACGTGAATGTTGCCGAATAGAATCAACTATCCGTGAGCAAACCTGTGCCACCCAAACTTTCCGAAGCGCGTATAGAGGCGGCAAGTATCTGAGATCAATACTAATATTTTAAAATTGGAACCGCAGGTGGCCGTAGCCGCCCCGCAGTTTCAGCCTGAGACTTCCCGTTTACACCTCAACTTCGACCTTGCCGATCGGGTTTGAACAGCACGCCAGAATGTAGCCTGCCGCTATGTCATCCTCGGAGATACCGCCGTTGTGGACCATGTGAACCTCACCCGAGGACTTTTTGACCTTGCAGGTGCCGCAAACGCCAAACGTACAGCCTGAGGCAATGTTCAACCCGACCGCGCGTGCAGCGGCCAGAACCGTATCCGTCTCGGCAACTTTGGCGGTGACACACGAGGTCGCAAACACGATTTCAGCGGCGCTGTCATCGTCGGGTATGACATCATCCAGATCAGGCTGATCTGCTTCGGTCTCAACCGGGGCTCCAAAGCTTTCCTGATGATAGTTCTCCATGTCAAAGCCCAGACCCGACAGAGCGTCCCGGACTGCTTGCATGAACGGCTCAGGACCGCAGCAATAGACCTCACGGTCCAGATAGTCTGGGGCCATCAGGCCCAGCATCAGCTGGTTGAACTGACCCTGGTAGCCGGTCCAGGGGCTGTAGCGATCCGCTTCCTCTACAACGAACTTCAGATCCAGACCCGGCGTCCGGCTTGCCATCTGTTCCAACCGTTGGCGGAAGATGATCTCGGACGGACGTTTGGCGCAGTTTATAAAGACGACATCCAGATCGCGACCTTCGTCCCACATGCAGGTCGTCATCGACATCATCGGAGTGACGCCCGACCCCGCCGAGATGAACAGATACTTGGGCGCTGTGCTTTCAGCATTGGTGAACAGACCGGCTGGGCCAATCGCCCGCATCCGCATACCCGGCTGCAGATTGTCCAGCATCCAGCGCGTGCCGATGCTGTCCGGTTGCGCCTTGGCCGTGATCGTAATGGACCGTGGACGCGATGGGGATGACGAGATCGTATAGGTCCGATGCACAACGCCTCTCGGCTGCCCCGGCGCCGGGATCTCGAGCGTCAGGAATTGACCGGGATGGTAGGCAAACAAGGCCCCGGAAGGAGCGCGGAAAGTAAAGCTGGCAGTGTTTGGCGTCTCGGGCACGACCGAGACGCATTCCAGCGTCTCACTATCTTGCCAGATCGAGGCAACAGCGTTCAGATCTTTCATCTCCGTCACTCCGCCGCCATCGTGTCAGGTGCAAGGTGGCGCGCCAGGGCACTGCAATACCAATCGGTGAATTGCAGAACACCGGATTCCTGGATCCCCGAATACGGTCCCGGCACATAGGCGGGGCTGTTGATGCCCATCTGGTTGTCTTCCACCACGCGGCGATCTTCGTCATTGGTGGCCATCCAGACCTCGGTCAGGCGCTTGACATCATAGTCGACCCCTTCGACCGCATCCTTGTTGACCAGCCACTTCGTGGTGACTTCGGTCTCGGTCGGGCTGACCGGCGTGATCCGGAAAACAATCGAATGATCGGCCAGGAAGTGGTTCCACGTGCTGGGATAGTGGAACTTCAGCAACGTCCCCGCATCCGCAAAGGGCGAACGGCCAAGAAAGCGACGCACCGCGGATTTACCGTCCAGAGTGTAGCTTTCCGCCCCTTCCTTCAGCGGCATGCGCGCCAGGCGGTATTGCCCGTCATCATGCAGATAGAACTGCGACGGCATTCCCGCAGCCTCGCAACGGTCGAAGTGAGTTTGCATGAAGGCCGGGGTTTCACCCCCTTCGATACCGGTTACCGAGGGATCATCAGGGAAGGTCCGGCACAGCGAAGGGTGATTGCCACCGCAGTGATAGCACTCACGGTTGTTTTCCCAAACCAACTTCCAGTTACCCTTTTCGATGATCGTGCTTTCAAAGGCGACCTTGGCGTTGCTTAGATCATGCGGCTCCAGATAGGGCCGTGCTCTATTGGCGAAAGTGTCGAAATCGGGCGCTTCATCCGCAAGACAGATATAGACCAGCCCGGCCAGTTCACGGCAGTGAACGGTTTTCAGCCCGTGTTGTTTGGGGTCGAAATCAGGCCCCATATCACGCGCCCACAGCAATGAGCCGTCAAGCTCATAGGTCCACTGGTGATAGGGGCAGACCAGTTTGGGCGAGTTCCCCTTGGCCGCTTTGCAGATGATTGACCCGCGATGGCGGCAGGTATTGTGGAAGGCCCGGATCTGGTTGTCCGCGCCGCGCACAATGATCACGCGGTATGCGCCTACAGTGTAGGTCACATAGTCGCCTGTTTTCACCAGTTCACATGCCGGAATGGCAAATAGCCAGTTGCGGTAGTGGATGGCCTCAAGATCCGCCTGAAAGACATCTGGATCGGTATAGAACGCCTGCTCAAGGGCATAGGCCGGGTTTCGACGCGCCAACAGGCTTTGAACGTTGCTCACTTCTGGCTCTCCTGCCGCGCCCTGCGGCTCAGCTTGGGCAGATGACATAAGAGGCCAGTCCGGAGCCGTGCGAGGATCACGTCCGAAACTTGTGCCCCCACCGCCACCCGCAGTTTGACATATATGCAAGGCTGGTTTCCGGACTTGAAAGGGGCTTACGCCCGGTTTCGACACCTTCCCGGGATCCTCCTCCCAGTGGTCACCTGTCGAACCTGACCTTTCTTACCGTTGCGGGGGCAGCGCCGGAATTGCACCGGCTTCCCAATTCTCTGCCGCCTGAGAATCAGACAGCAGCACCTCACATGCGCAACCTACTCGGGGAAGGATTCGCGGCTGAAAGCCTTGCGACATTTCCAGAAACAAAACAGACATGGCCAGCAAAAATGGAGACCTGAAACAGGGCTGCGGTTTGAGGCAAGAACAAAAAACTAAATTCACTCGTGTTGTGATGTGTCCCAGAGATGCGCGTGCATGAAGGGCGCAATCGCAAGTGTTTTTCCCCCCAGTTTTTCAACCGATCCTGCAGTGAGCTCAAGCGTCATCCATGCCTCGGGGATCGTCAGAAGGTCAGGATATGGTATCTCTTTGTCAGTCGGGACAAACCCGAACAAGGGGTAGAAAGTCGGCACGCCCAACACGAAGACAGCGTCTGTTCCAATGGACCTCAAGTGCATGATGCCGGTCTCCATCATCTCTCTGCCAACTCCTAGGCCTTGATACTCGGGGGAGACACCGCAGGGCGCAAGAAGATAGCATTTAACGTCCGGGTGACCCTGGAAGACAAACGGGGTGAACATGACATTGCCCGCGATCTGCCCCTTGCGCCTTACGCTGATTGAAATCGTTTCCGGATGCTCAAGGAGATCTTCGGCGAGTTGAGCGATTTCTTCACCTTCCGCTTCGCCAAAAGCCAGCCTATGCACATTCAAGATAGCATCGGTTTCTGAACGGCTCATGATCCATCCCTATCCTTAGCTAAACAGCTTGCACGCGTCATACGGCGCGAGATTACCCAAACGACGCCCCAGAGGTCGCATTGGGCAAGCTTCGGCAAGACGAACCGCTCAGGTCAATATGTTTCTTCGTACAATCGGCAGCGTGCGTCTGTGTCCAGATGTTCGGTTGTCGCGATCTCGGATTGCTTGTGAGCTTGGTACACCTCGGCAAAGCCTGCGGGGAACCAGCCGGTCACAACCGGGTTGGAAACGAACCGGTCGAGCGCAACTTCCAAAGTCTGAGGCAAGCGCACCAGCCCCCTTTGGTTCAGTTCTGCGACGTCCAACAGCGAAAGATCCTCTTCGGTTGGAACGGGCGCGGGTAGCCCCTCTTCGATCCCCTGCGTCCCGGCCATGACAACCGCCGCAAGCGCCAGATGAGGCGAAGCTGCAGCATCCGCCGCACGGTATTCGATGTTGAACTGCCCGGCGATCGAGGCTGGGTCTTTTGCGGTCACCGGGCAAATCCGAAAGGAAGCCTCGCGGTCGCGAAAACCCAGATTGTTGAAAGCCGCAGACCATCGATGCGGTGTCAGGCGTTCATACGAGATCACCGAAGGCGCTGTCAGAGCCAGGATCGCATCCAGATATTTCAACACTCCGGCGGCGAAGGCACTTGTCAGGTCCGACATGCCGCAGGGCCCGTCATCGGCGTAGGTCAGCGGCGCGCCATGATCATCCACAAAGCTCATATGGATATGGACCCCATTCCCAACGCTCGCGACATCTCGAATAGGGGTATAGGTAGCCCGCTCGCCATAGGCCTGCGCAGTCGCATACGTCAGTTCGCGCACCATTATGGCTGCGTCCGCTGCGCGAACACCCAGCTCGGGGCCGATGACGACCTCATATTGGTTTGGCCCATATTCCTTCATGATCGAATCCGGCTTCAGACCGACCTGAGAAATCGCGTTGATCAAGGTCTCGCACAGATCACGCTGCAGGCCAAAACCCCGATGGCCATAGGCTTCGTTGGCCTGAGTTGGCGGATCTTTCAGCTGGAACTCATGCTCGAACGCAGCCAGCAAATTTGCTCCTGAGACCTTGTGCAGCCGCTCCAGCGCCGCCCTCAACAAACTGCGCGTGCAGAAGTCCCAAGGGTCTCCGTCCAGAGTGACGATATCGCCCATAAGAAAGTGCAGGCCGGAGTCTTCGCCGAACTCGACCTTTGCCTCGGCCGTGGCGTCCGGGATCAGAAGAAGATCGCCCAGCGCGCCAAAAGGGCTTTCGGCAATTCCGTCAAAGCAGTTGATCTGGACATTCGTAGGTGTCCACCCGACGCCGCGCTGCAACCGCTTGTTCAGTTGATCCGTCGGAAACGCCTTGCCCCGCAATTTACCGGCAAGGTCAGAGGTGGCGACGAACATCAGGGGGGTTTTGGGCATCATGGGTTGGGGTCCTGGTTGTGGGATCGCATGGCATCCCAGGCTTCGATGCGGGACTTCGTCTGGTCCCAGTTGTCTTCGGCAATACGCGTCACCAGCGCCTCTGTGACGGCAAGGGCCGCTGTGTACGTATCCCAGAGCGTGCCGCTTTCGATCGGAACTGGCAAGATTTCTGCCGCATGGCGGGATATGGGAGACAACCATTTGTCTGTCATGAGAACAACGCGAACCCCTCGATCCTGCGCGGCAGTAGCGGCCAATCGCGCCAGCGCAGGTTGGTAGCGGCGAAAATCGACCAGAAACAGGATATCCGCAGGCTTCATCCGCAGCAGGTATTCCGGCCAGACCTCGTTGTTGGCCGGAAGATGATACACGCCGCTGCGGGTTTGGCGCAGGTGAAAGGACAAATGTTGCGCGATGGTATCACTGATCCGACCGCCCAAAATATAGACATCGCTTTTTGGCTGGCTCAGTACCGAGCATATGCGCTGAAACTGCGCCTCGGTGATACCTTCTGCCGACAGCGCCATCTGGGACGAGGCGCGCGCGATGAAATCACGTAAGAACCCTCCATCAACACTGCGCCCCTCGCCGTGCAGATCAGTGGGTGAACGTTGGCCTTCTTTCAACTCGGACAACAAGGCGCGCTGGAATTCCTGATAGCCCCCCAGTCCGATCTTGGTGACAAACCGAGAGATCGACGGGGCTGAGACCTCGGCGCGCCGTGCGAGTTCCTGAATCGTGACCAGACCCGCATAGGGGTAGTCGCTGAGCAAGGCAGCGGCCAGCTTGCGCTCGCTCGCGGTCATGTTTTCGGCCTTCGCTTCAATCCTCTGCCTAACAAGCAAGCGGCACCTCCTGATCTGAATGGATCGCATGGAATAAAAATTTCAGTCAATCCATTTTTTATTGACTCTGAAAAAACTTGTTCTCTAACTTGGGCCACATGAACACATCAGCCGCGACCCAAGAACTGCTGGTCGCCGGGGATCCCGCCCCGGTGGAATGGGTGAATCGTGACAGTGATGCAAAGATCGCGCTGCTCTGCGAACACGCCGGGCGCGCGATCCCGCAAAAGCTGGGCGATCTGGGTGTCTCGGAAGAGGTGCAGGCCAGCCATCGCGGTTGGGACATTGGGGCCGAGGCCGTGGCTCGACAATTGGCTGACCGGCTACGGGCCCCTTTGATCTTGCAGCGCTATTCCCGGCTTGTGATTGATTGCAACCGCCCAATCGAAGCCCCGGATTCAATTCCGCCAAACAGCTTTGGAGAGCAGATCCCAGCCAATCTGAACTTGACCGCTGCGGATCGCACAGCGCGTCAGCGCGAGATCATGGCCCCACTGAACGGTGCCATTGAATATATGCTGGACCGTGCGCCGCGCGTGCTTGCGGTGTCGATCCACTCCTTCGCTGCACAGATCGATGGTGAGGCGCGACCTTGGCACGCTGGATTTCTGACGCGTGTTGACCCGGCCACGGGAAAAGCCGCCATCGACCACATCTCGGCCATTCGTCCCGATCTGCACATGGCGTTGAACCAGCCCTATCAGATCGACAGTGAAAGCGACTGGTTCATACCGCGTTTCGCGGAACCGCGCGGACTGGCGCATTCGCTGGTCGAGATCCGCAATGACCTGATCCGCGATACAAAAGGCGTCGAGGATTGGGCGCAGCTTCTCGCCGAGGCCTTTACCCGGATATTGGAGACCAAGACGTGAATTTGACCCGCAATGTTCCCCTTGTCCCATCGCAATCCGCGCTGTTGTTCATTGATGTGCAGAACTATTCGGCACACCGGGAAGGAGCCGAATTCAAGGACATGCCTGAAGCCGAATTCAATGAGAAGTATGGCTGGTATTTCGATCAACTGTACACCCGCGTGATCCCGAACATGCAGGCCATACAAGCCGCCTGTCGCAGCGCCGGCGTCGAAGTCATGTATACCAATATCGAAAGCCTGACACTCGACGGGCGTGACCGGTCGCTGGATTATAAGATCACGGGTTTTCATGTTCCCAAGGGCAGCTGGGATGGAAAGGTCATTGACCAGATCGCACCCCAAGGGGATGAGATCGTGCTGCCAAAGACGTCCTCTTCGGTGTTTGTGTCCACGCATGTTGACTACATCCTGCGCAACCTTGGCGTTCGTCAGGTCGTTTTGTCTGGTCTTTTGACGGATCAATGCGTCGAAAGCGCCATCCGCGATGCATGTGATCTGGGCTACCTTGTTACTCAGGTCGAAGATGCCTGCCTGACCCATACGCAGGATCGGCACGACAATTCTCTGCGCGCGATCAAAGGCTATTGCCGACAGGTCACCACAAAAGAACTGGTCGAGGAATTGGCCGGTGCTTGATCTGAAGTGCATCACCAAGACCTTTGGCGGGGTCCACGCCGTTGAGGATGTGACCATGTCCGTCGCACCGGGCGAGGTGCGCGGCCTGATCGGTCCCAATGGCGCCGGCAAGACGACGCTGGTCAATCTGATCTCTGGCCTGCTGACCCACTCGGCGGGCAGCTTGTCGCTGGATGGCGAGCCGCTGGACAACTTGCGCGCCCACGAACGCGCGGCTCGCGGTGTGGCGCGGACGTTTCAGAACCTGCGGGTCTTTCCAAGCCTCAGCGTCGCGCAAAACATCGACGTCGCCCGCTATTCCGGCCGCGGCGCCGAAATCGTCGACGCCGCGATCCCCGAGTTCGGCCTGTCGGACAAGCTCAACCAAAACGCCGGGTCATTGGCATATGGGCAGCTTCGGCGGTTGGAGATCGTTCGCGCGCTGGCCCTGAACCCGCGTGTCCTGATGCTGGACGAACCCGCCGCAGGAATGAACGAACAGGAAACGGAAGCTCTGGGTCGGTCGCTGACATGGGTGCGGACACATTCGGACTGCGCGATTTTGGTGATCGATCACGATCTGAAATTCATCATGTCGCTCTGCGACACGATCACCGTTTTGAACATGGGCGCCATCATTGCCGAAGGCGCACCCGAAGAAATAACCAAGAACCAAGAGGTTATCGACGCTTATCTTGGCGAAACCGATGAACGTGCCGCGTGACGCAGGCGGCTTTCAACAGGAGAACAAGTATGAAGAAGTTGACCCTTACGACCCTGACCGCCATGAGCCTCGCCCTACCCGCGGTCGCCGAAGATACGATCAAGATCGGACTGGGCGTGCCGATGACTGGTGATCTGGCCATCTATTCCGAATACCTGGGCGCGCGCTGTATGGCAGATATGATCAACGCAGACGGCGGTGCTGGTGGCAAGCAGATCGAAGTCCTGGTGCAGGATTCTGCAGGCGATACGCAGGCCGCGATCTCACTGGCGCAGAAGTTTCTGGACGAAGGCGTTGTGATGCTGGGGACCACGCCGTTCTCGGACACGATGATCCCGGTGGCGCAAATCGCCCAGCCTTACGGCGTTTCCATCTTCCAGCCGCAATCCACACAGGTCGAGATGCACGCGGGCATCGTGGACAACTTCTTTACCGGCGTCTCGCCTGATCCATTCACGGCAACGGCTGCTGCCAACCACGCGCTCAGCGAAGGGGTCAAGAACGTGGTTCTGCTGACCTCGGACGAAGGCGGGTCGTGGTCCGCGCGTACCCCGCTGTGGTTCGGTCAAGTGATCGAGGAAGGCGGCGGCAAGGTGCTGGCCAAGATGAATTTCAGCTTTGGCACATCGGACTGGTCGCCTCAGATCGCCGACATGAAAGCACTGGGTGAAGAGATCGACGCCGTTTATATTTCGTCGATCATGCCCGATATCGGTGTGCTGGTCCGACAGCTGCGCAGCGCCGGTATCGACGCTTGGGTGGTTGGCTCGGATGGGTTTGACGATCCATCGCTGGATGCCGTCGCGGCTGACGATCCCGCAATCCTCGACAAGGTGTTCTTTGCCACGCTGGCCCCCAGCCATGACGAAAGCGCCGTAGTCCAGTTTATGGCGGACTGCAAGGAGTTGGGTCACGACGTACCCGGCCTGTTCCCAGCCACCGGTGCCGACACAGTCAAGGCCGTTGCCTGGGCGGTCGAAACCTCGGGCAGCAGCGACCCGGCGGTGATTGCGGAAACGATCCGCACTGCGGACTCGATCCCTGTACTCACAGTCGACAGCATTTCGTTCAAGGACACGAAAACCTATGCCCAGCGCACGATCCCTGTGATTGGCTATAAAGATGGCGAGCGGGTTCTGATCTCGAACGAAATTCCCGAAAACACACCGAAAGACTGGAACTGAGCCAAAAGACGGGGGCGGTTCCAGCCCCCGTTTCAAATCCCATGCTGAATGTTGAAAACCTGATAGTTTCTCACGGTCCGATCGAGGCCGTGCACGGCATCTCTTTCGCCGTGGAGAAGGGCCGCTGTGTGTCCTTGCTTGGGCCCAATGGCGCGGGCAAGACCTCGACCATCTCAGCGCTGATGGGGGTGGTTAGGTCTTCGGGCCGGATCACTTTTGACGGGGCCGATATCTCGGCCCTGCCTGTGGAGGCACGCGTGCAGGCGGGTATGTCCGTGGCGCCCGAAGGACGGCGGATATTCTCGAATCTGAGCGTCGAGGAAAATCTGGTGCTCGGCGGAGCAACGCGTTCTGACCGCGCGGCCAAAGACGCCGACATCGCCCACTGGCTTGAGACCTTTCCAATCCTTGGCGAACGCAAAGACCAGCCAGCCGGTACATTGTCGGGCGGAGAACAGCAGATGCTGGCCATTTCCCGCGCCTTGATGACGCGCCCCAAGATCCTGCTGCTGGATGAACCCAGCCTGGGTCTGGCCCCCAAGATCGTGAGCCAAATATTCCAGATGATCGAACAATTGAAAGCGCAGGGAATGACGATCCTTCTGGTCGAACAGAACGCAACGCAAGCGCTGCGCCTGTCGGACTACGCCTACCTTCTGAACAACGGGCGGATCGTGGCCGAGGGCACCAAGGAAACACTGGGCCAAAGCAGCGCGCTTATGGCGGAACTGACGGGGATCGCCTGACATGGAATACGTGGCCCAGCAGATGATGAACGCGCTCGCCTTTGGCGCGGAATATGCGCTGATTGCACTCGGTCTGGCGATTGTCTTTTCGATCATGGGGCTGGTGAACTTTGCCCATGGTGAGGTGATCGCAGTTGGCGGCTACACGATGGTGGCCTTTGCCGCACTGGCGCTGAACAACCCCTTTATCGTCATAGGCGGAGCGATCGCGGCTGCGATCCTGATGTCCCTTCTGCTTGAACGCGTGGCGTTCCGACCCGTGCGATACGCGGACCCGACAACCGGTCTGCTGACCGCCTTTGGTGTCTCAATCATTCTGCAAAACGTGTTTCTGCTTGCGGTCTCACCACGCCCCGTGGCCGTGACATCGTTGTACTTCCTCGACTGGCCCGTGCAGCTTTTGGGCGTTCAGGTATCTTCACTTCAGGTGTTCGAGGCGGTGACGACGGTGCTGGTGATCGTCGGACTGATGCTGTTTCTCAAACGCACTACACTGGGTCTGGCCATGCGCGCCGCCTCGCTGGATTTTGAGATGGTCCGCATGGTCGGCGTCAAATCCAACAGAGTGTTTGCAGTGGCTTTCATGGTGTCGGGCCTGCTGGCCGGGCTGGCCTGTATCTTCATCATGGCGCGGCGTGGATCGGTCGATCCGCATCTGGGGTTCAACCCGGTCCTCAAGGCCTTTGTGGCCTGCGTCGTTGGAGGGTTTGGCAGCCTGCCCGGAGCCGTGCTGGGCGGCTTTCTTCTTGGCGCCATAGAGGTCGCCATGCTGGTCCTTCTGCCGCAGGAATATGGCGGCATGAAAGACGCTTTTGTCTTTGGAATAATCGCCCTCGTTCTGGTCTGGAGGCCGGATGGCATCCTGTCGCCGCCGACCGAGAAGGGGGACAAGATATGATCCTGAACCCCAGTCAGAAACGCGGGTTGGTGGGTGCTGCGATCCTGGCCGCCGTATTGATCGCGATTGGGCTGATCGTGACCTATTTCGGCTCTCGCTATCAGCTTCGGCTGGTATACAGCGCCTACGTGAACTTATTGGTCGTTCTGGCCATGCAGGTGTTCATGGGCAATGCGCGCCTGACCAACCTCAGCCACAGTGCCTTCATGGGAATCGGCGCCTATGTCGCCGCGATCTGCGTTACGCCAGTGACGGTCAAATCCATCTCTCTGCCGGATGCGCCTTGGGGGTTGAATGCCTTCTCGCTGGACCCGGTCAGTTCGGCGCTGCTTGCCATTGTGATCACCGCCGTTCTGGCCCTAATCGTCGGACTGTTTGTCGTGCGCCTGACAGGGTCTGGAGTGACCATCTTTTCCCTTGCCGTCCTGGTCATCGTGCACTCGGTATTCCTGTACCGCACCGACATTTTCAAAGGAAACCAAGCGTTTTTCGGCATTCCGCAGGTGTTTTCATTGACGTCTATCGTGATCTTGTCCGTATTTGTTGTGTTCATCGTACGCCTGTTTCGCGAAAGCCGCTGGGGCATCCAGCTGCGTGCTTGCGCCGATGATGAGGTCGGAGCCGCCGCAATGGGCGTGAATATTCGCCGGTTACGCCTGATTGCCTGGGTCCTGTCGGCCATCCTGCTTGCGGTCGCCGGGATTGCTTACGCCTATTTCCTTGGCACCATCAGCGCACGGCCCTTCTATTTCAATCACGTCTTTCTGACACTCGCCATGCTAATCCTTGGGGGAATGAGAACGGTCACAGGTGCGGTTCTGGGCACGCTTCTGATCTCGTTCGGGTTGGAATGCGTGCGCTGGCTGGAAACCGGCCCGGTCCTGCTGGGCGTTGACCTTCCCGAAGTGCTCGGCTTGTCGGGTATTGCACTCGGAACGGTCATCGTACTGACTATGGCCCTGCGCCCCGGAGGGATCATGGGTGATCAAGAAATCGAAGACCTGGTTCTGAAAAAACAGGAGTAAGTCATGGGTTGCAACCACACTATCCACAAACACAACCACCATTTCGGCTGGGACAACTCCATCGAACCCGTCCTGAGCGTCGACCCCGGCGAGACCGTTGAGGTCGAAACCATCGACAGTTCGGGCGGGCAGTTGAACGCTTCCTCGACCCTGGCCGATCTGGGCAAGCTGTCTTTCGACGCGGTCAATCCGGTCACAGGGCCGATCCACATCAACGGGGCCGAGCTCGGCGATACCGTTGCCGTGACCTTTCTGGATTTCAAACCATCGGGCTGGGGTTGGACCGCCAACATCCCCGGTTTTGGCCTGCTGACCGATCAGTTTCCCGACGCGGCGCTTCATATCTGGAACTATGATTCCACCGCGATGACCCCTGCTCTGTTCGGCCCGGGCGGGAAGGTACCGCTCAAGCCGTTCGTCGGCACAATCGGCCTGGCGCTGGCCGAGCCGGGCTTGCACTCCGTCGTCCCTCCGCGCCGTGTGGGCGGCAATCTGGACATCCGCGACAATTGCGTGGGCACAACGCTTTACCTCCCGGTCGAAGTGGCTGGTGGGATGTTGTCACTGGGGGACACCCATGCCGCACAAGGCGATGGTGAGATTTGCGGTACGGCCATCGAAAGCCCTATGGACGTGGCCATCAAAATCGACCTTCTCAAAGGCGAAAACCTGCCCTATCCCCGGTTTGAAACCAACGGCCCCGTCACACGCCATTTCGATACCTCCGGCTACAAGGCGACGACAGGCATAGGCGAGGATCTCATGCAGGCCGCCCGCGATGCGGTGGCGGGCATGGTCGACTGGATCTCGGCCACGACGGGGATGTCAGCGCTTGATGCCTACATGCTCTGCTCGGTCTGCGGCGATCTGCGTATCAGTGAAATCGTGGATATCCCGAACTGGACGGTCTCATTCTACTTTCCGAAGACCGTTCTGGACTGAAGAATACGGCAACTCCTGAGTACCGGAGCTATTCCGTCGATGTCGGAAGCAGTCAGTCGTTCAAAATAGGTCAGAACATATGCGATCTTTTCGGTGGGTGACCTTCGGCTTCGATTGTTTTGCCATCGTGACGACCAGCACTTAGCGCTTCACCAGCGGTTCAACTGCCCGTTTTGTAGTGCGCCATAAACATGGCGATGCAATCGTCCATGACGCCCTTGGTGGTCGGGTTCTCGCCCAGGAAAAACTCCGGCCAGAAGAAGAAGTTTTTGACAAGCCCCAAGAGCTGGTTGGTCGCGAAGACCGGATCGGCTTTTCGGATTACGCCAGCGTCCATGGCTTCGCCGATCAACTGCGTCATCGGGTAGTCGTGTGTTTCCGTCTCCGTGAAGAATCTCCGAGAGCGATCCAGGTCGCGGATCAGCTCTGAAAGGACCATGCGGTTTAGACCAATAGCTGTCTCTTCCGTTATGACCGCAATGTATCGCCACAGAGCGTCTTTCAGCTGCTCCACGAAGTCACGGCTTGGGTCATAGGCAACCGGCTGCATACTACGGTTCTGCTCCAACATGATTTCTGAGATTGCTTCAAAGAGGGCCTCTTTGCTTTCGAAGTGGTTGTAGAGCGTGCGACTCGAAACATTTGCTTTTTGGGCGATTGAGGTCGTCCTGGCCCCCAGAAATCCTTGTTCCCGAAACTCATCGATGGCTGCATCGATGATATCTTTTCTTTTCTTTTCAGTACGTTTCACGGATTTCGCCTCAAAAAGTAAAAAAGTGTGTTTACAAAATTCACCTCCTCAACATAAGTAAACAAAGCGATTTACTTTAGCAAGGTGCAATCCTGCTCGACCTCGAAAGGACCCATACCATGACCTCCGAAACTTTCATCGCTGGCAAAAACGCAGTGACCTTTAAATCTTTTGGCGTGGATTTGGCCGGTGATCTCTACATGCCCGAAGGTTTTGATGAGACCAAGACCTACAAGGCCATCGTGGGAGCCAGCCCGTTCCCGCAGGTCAAGGATCAAATACCAGCGACCTACGGCCCTGAAATGGCGGCACGTGGCTTCATCTATTTCGGCTTCGACTATCTGGGCATGGGCGATAGCCCCGCGCTGCCCGGCGAATTCAAACAATCGCGCTACAACTTCCGCCTGATTGAAAACACCTGGGACGCGGTTTCATACCTAGGTACGCTACCCTTCGTCGAAGAAATCTATGGCCTGGGCGTCTGTCAGGGCGGTCAAACCATCGCATCGGCAGCGGTGACAGACCGCCGTATCAAGAAAATCGCTATGGTGTCGGGCATGATGGCCTCGGACGCGTTCCAGTGGACCGACCGCGAAATGGCCAATCAGATGATCGACGCAGCAAATGCCTCGATGCAGAAGCAATATGAAACCGGCGAGCCAGACTACGTTGCACCGTTCGGCTTGAACGACGAAATGTCTCGTGAAGAGTTCACGGAAGCGGCCGCCTACCCAGACATGGCTGGCGAAACCTATGACTATTACGGCCGTGATGGTGCTAAGGGGCCGGTTGCAGTTCCCAACTATACCAACATGCACATTGCTGATCAGCCCATGCAGTCTTTGTTCTCAATTTGTGAAGCCTATGCGGACAAAATTGTGCAGCCCTCGCTGACCATCTACGGTACAAATGCCTCCACAGCGATCTGCTCGACCGCATTTGTCGAGAAACTGACCAATGACCACAAAGAGCTGGCGTTTGATGAATTCAGCCACTTAGACTTTTACTACAAGCCCGAGGCCGTGAAAGCGTCGACCGATGCAGTGGCAGAGTTCTTCAACAAATGACGCGATGAAGTGCTTCGTTTGATGTGGTCCACCGTTCTGTTTGAGAAACGGTGGACCGCGAATGTCGAAAAAGAGACACAAGCAAAAGGAAATATTTCAGAAGCTGCGCCAAGTTGATGTTCTTGTTCGTCAGGGAATGACACTTGCAGATGCGATCTGGGCAGCTAGCCAATCTTCTATTGTTGTTACAAACCTCGCGAGATTTCGGTTTGTTCTTCCCAATTCGCACAAAAAAAGGTCTCGGCGATCAAAGACCCGGCGCCATTTCTTCCCCACAAACCCAAGAGTTTCGGATTGTGGGAGCAAATGACCTTACGTATGGGCAACAATATTGGCGAGATGGGTTCTTAATGCCTTCCAGTTCATAGTGGGTTACGCCCCCTCACCTCAGCCACATTTCGAGTGACCGCAGCTTCTGCACGTCATGCAGCCTTCTATCATCACCATGTCATACTGCCCACATGACGGGCATGCTTTGCCCCGTGGTGCATCCATGTTGACGACCTGCGCCTGCGGGTCGGACTTTAGCCCCATCCCCTCTCCCTCGAGAAAGCCTATGTTGACCATGTGCTGCTCGATCACCCCGCCAATCGCTGCTAGGATCGAGGGGATATACTTGCCCTTCACCCATGCACCACCGCGCGGATCGAACACAGCCTTGAGCTCTTCGACCACGAACGACACATCCCCACCCCGCCGGAAAACGGCCGAGATCATGCGGGTCAGCGCCAGCGTCCAGGCGTAATGCTCCATGTTCTTCGAGTTGATGAACACCTCGAACGGACGGCGGCGGCCTCCGATGACAATATCGTTGATCGTCAGATAGATCGCATGCTCACTGTCGGGCCATTTCAACTTGTAGGTCGACCCCTCTAGCGACTGCGGGCGGTCCAGCGGCTCAGACATGTAAACGACGTCACCGCCATTGACCTCATGCGGTGCAGCCGCGCTTTCACCCGGCGCCGTGTCTGCACTTTCCGATACGGTCAGAACCGAGCCGGTTACGTCATTGGGGCGATAAGTCGTGCAGCCTTTGCAGCCCTGATCCCATGCCTGCATGTAGACATCCTTGAAGGCGTCGAAACTGATGTCCTCGGGACAGTTAATCGTTTTCGAAATCGAACTGTCGATCCATTTCTGCGCCGCAGCCTGCATTTTCACGTGATCGGACGGAGACAGCGTCTGCGCATTCACGAAAAACTCAGGCAGATCCTTGTCGCCAAATTTGTCGCGCCACATCTGCACGGCATAGTCCACCACCTCTTCTTCGGTGCGCGAGCCATCCTTCTGCAACACCTTACGCGTGTAGGCATAGGCAAAGACCGGCTCGATCCCCGACGAAACGTTCCCAGCATAGAGAGAGATCGTGCCCGTGGGAGCGATCGAGGTCAGCAACGCGTTGCGGATCCCGTGCCTGCGGATTTCATCGCGCACGTCTTCATCCATCTGCTGCATCGTGCCGCTGGCCAGGAACTTCTCGGCATCGAACAAGGGAAACGCCCCCTTCTCCTTCGCCAGTTGCACCGAGGCCAGATAAGCGGCGCGGGCAATCGCGTGCAACCAGCGCTCGGTTTGACGCGCCGCCTCGTCAGAGCCATAGCGCAGGCCCAACATCAAAAGCGCATCCGCCAGACCTGTCACACCCAGCCCGATGCGGCGCTTGGCCTGCGCCTCGGCCTCCTGTTCGGGCAGAGGAAACTTCGACGCGTCCACCACATTGTCCATCATGCGCACAGCAGTAGCGACCAGCTCTTTCAGTGCGTCCTCGTCCAGATGCGCCGCGTCTTCGAAAGGCTCGGCCACCAACCGGGCAAGATTTATCGAGCCTAACAGGCACGCGCCATAAGGAGGCAGAGGTTGCTCGCCACAAGGGTTGGTGGCGGCAATCGTCTCGACATAGCTCAAGTTGTTGGCCGCATTGATGCGGTCGATGAAGATCACGCCCGGCTCGGCATAGTCAAAGGTCGCCTGCATGATCTTGTTCCACAGGTCCCGCGCCTGAACGGTGTGATAGACCTTGCCACCGAACACCAGCTCCCAAGGTCCGTCGGCCTTGACGGCCTCCATGAACGGGTCAGTCACCAGCACCGACATGTTGAACATACGTAGACGGGCCGGATCGGATTTGGCCGTGATGAACTGTTCAATATCGGGATGATCGCAGCGCATCGTCGCCATCATCGCCCCCCGGCGCGAGCCTGCGGACATGATCGTGCGGCACATTGCGTCCCAGACATCCATGAACGACAACGGCCCCGATGCATCCGCTGCCACCCCTTTCACATCCGCACCCCGCGGACGGATGGTTGAGAAATCATAGCCGATCCCCCCACCCTGCTGCATGGTCAGCGCGGCCTCTCTCAGCATATCGAAGATGCCGCCCATGCTATCGGGCACGGTGCCCATGACGAAGCAGTTAAACAGGGTCACCTGTCGCGCGGTCCCAGCGCCTGCGGTTATGCGGCCGGCAGGCAGGTATTTGAAATCCTCCAGCGCGGCGTAGAACTTTTCTTCCCAAGGGGCGGGGTCTTTCTCGACCCGCGCCAGATCGCGCGCGATACGTCGCCAGCTGTCCTCGACCGTCTGGTCGATAGCCGTGCCATCCGCCTGTTTAAAGCGGTATTTCATGTCCCAGATCTGCTCGGCGATGGGGGCGGCAAAGCGGCTCATTGGTGATTCCTATTCAGCTGCGAGGCATACAAGATAGACCAAATTAGTCACCTAGCGCTACTATGACTTGATGCAATAGGCTGTTAACCCTACCTTCTTAACCAATTCCTTTGGGGCGACTCTGTGGGTAAACTGTGGATAAATTCGTAAACCTCGTCAAACTTTCGGTCGGGTCAGAGAGCGTCGACACGCTGATGGCGTGGCAGGACAGCCGCAAGCCGCTTTACGCGGATGGTTGCCCGCGCCACGTGACGCGCATGTGGCCAAAGCGCGAGGCCGAGATCCTGAACGGAGGTTCTATCTATTGGGTGATCAAAGGCGTGATCCAATGCCGCCAGCGCATCCTGCGCCTTGATGAGGTACGCGGTGAGGACGGCATCCGCCGCTGCGCCATTGTTCTCGACCCCGAGGTACATCGCACCCAGAACGCGTTGAAACGCCCCTTTCAAGGCTGGCGTTATCTGAAACCCGAAGACACCCCAGCCGATCTTCCAAAATCGCGTGAGCAGGACGACGCCCTGCCAGACGATCTGAACCGCGCTCTGGCCGAAATCGGCATATTGTAGTCAGCGCAGGCGATCCAACAGCTCGGACAAAACCGCTTTGTCGCCAGCATCGTAGCTCGCCACACGGCTGCGCCACAGGGTCGCTTGCGATTGCAGGATGAGACCGTCCGACAGGATCTTGAGGTGGTTGGCCCGCAGTGTTTCACCGGTCGAGGTGATATCGGCAACGGCTTCGGCCGTTTCGTTCATCACGGTGCCTTCAGTCGCGCCCTGGCTGTCAACCAGAGCATAGTCGGCCACCCCGGCATCGGTCAGAAACTCACGAACCAGACGGTGGTACTTGGTCGCAATCCGCAGCCGGTGACCATGTGTTCTGCGGAACGCAGCGGCGGCTGCATCCAGATCGTCCAGCGTATCCACATCCACCCAACAAGCAGGCGTGGCGATGATCAGATCCGCCTTGCCAAAGCCAAGCGCGGCAACCTCTTCAACTTGCTGTTCCCAGCGCGGCAGCTTTTCCTGCACAAGGTCAACACCCGTGACCCCCAGGTGAATACGACCCGCGGCCAGCTCACGCGGGATTTCACCCGCTGACAGCAGGATCAACGAGACATCATCGATCCCCTCAACCTTGCCCGCATATTCCCGGTCCGATCCACTGCGCGACAAGGAAATGCCGCGCTTTTCAAACCACGAGAAGGTCTTTTCCATCAACCGGCCCTTCGAGGGCACGCCCAGTTTCAGGCTCATTGTGCGTCCTCCTCGATCTCGAGCATCAGGTCGGGGCGGATGACTCCGCCAACGGCCGGAATTTCTTCGCCATTGCCAAGCTGCCGGGTCAGCGCATCATAGCGCCCGCCGGTCGCGATCGGAGGCAGATCGGGGCGGCCTTCGGCGTAGAAGCCAAAGACGAACCCGTCGTAATACTCCATCGAGGTCCGGCCATATGCAGCCTCGAAATCCAACCGTTCAACATCCACACCTCGCGCCTGCATCGCTGCGATCCGGGCTTCAAGCCGATCAAGCGCTTGCGTGATCTGCGGCAGGTCGACAGCAACGTCGCGCAGCTGTTCCAACGCAAATGGCATGGTCTCACGCACATTCAAAAGCGTCTCCAACCCGGCCAGTTCGTTGTCTGAGATGGCCGGCGTGTCGCGGTCTTCGCGCAGGGCTTCGATCCGCGCCTCGATCTCGGAGGCGCGGCGCTTGCCGATCATCGGAATGTCGTTGTCCAGCGGGTCTGCGGCGTTCAGCAACGCATCTCGCCCTTCGGGGCCGGGTTTACGGCCGGCGAACCGATCCAGAAGAATGCGGAACCGGCGGGGGCGCCACAGATGCCGCATCAGGGCGGTCTTGCGACGCTCGGTCGTGCGAAGGCCCTCGACGGCTGCGGTCAGAATTCCGATATCCCCGGTCGCGGCCCGCAGAGGCAGACCCCGCAGCTGCAACGCAAACAGCGAGAACACCTCGGCATCTGCGCCGGATGGATCGTCGCGATCAAAAACCTCATAGCCCACTTGGATATATTCATTCGAGCGGTCCGGGTCATGTTCCTGACGGCGAAAAACCTCTCCGGAATAGGTATAGCGCGCGGGTTCTGCGCCGTCGCTCATGTGCATCTGTACCACGGGTAGAGTGAAGTCGGGGCGCAGCATCTGCTCGCCCCGCAGAGCGTCCGACGTGACATAAGCACGTCCGCGGATGTCTTCACCATAGAGATCCAGCAATGTCTCGGCCGGTTGCAACAGAGGCGTATCGACCACCTGCGCGCCTGCGGCCTCGAACCGGACACGCATCATCGCGGCGCGGGCCTGTATCTGGGAACGGTTGGCCATGGCTCAGTCCTGACTGTCCAGAATTTCGCGCACTTTTGCGACCAGATCACCGCGCGGCACTTCGAACTGGCTGGGGCGTTCCTTCCATTCCTCGAGTGTGGCGCTTTCGGCAATTTTCGCACCAAGGATCAGGTCTTTGATCTGAACGATGCCATTCGCCTTTTCGTCACCGCCTTCGATAACAGCAATGGGAGAGTTCCGCTTGTCCGCATATTTCAGCTGATTGCCGAAGTTCTTCGGATTGCCCAGGTAGACCTCGGCCCGGATACCCGCATTGCGCAGTTCCGCCACCATCGCCTGATAGTCGGCCATACGGTCGCGGTCCATGACGGTGACGACGACAGGGCCTGTCGCCTGCGCGCTGAGACGACCCTTTTCGCGCAAAGCGGCCAGCAGGCGGTCAACACCGATCGACACACCCGTCGCAGGCACTTCCTGCCCGGTAAAGCGCTTGACCAGATCGTCATAGCGCCCGCCACCCGAGACCGACCCGAACTGCCGTTTGCGGCCTTTCTCGTCGAAAATCTCAAAGGTCAGCTCGGCCTCATAAACCGGGCCGGTGTAGTACCCGAGACCACGCACGACCGAGGGGTCAATTTCGATCCGGTCCGCGCCGTATCCGCCTGCATCCAGCAGGGAACCGATTTGTTCCAATTCGGCAATCCCATCCGCGCCGATCTTGCTGTCGCCCACGGCGGCGCGCAGGTTGGCCAGCGTTCCGGCAGTGTCAGCAGCCTTGGAGGTCAGGAAGGCAATCACCGGCTCGGCCTGATCATCGCTCAGCCCCACGCCGTCGATAAACGCGCCTGAGGCATCCAGACGGCCCTTGGTCAGCAGCTCGCGCACACCGGCCTCACCCACCTTGTCGAACTTGTCGATGGTGCGCAGGACGTTGTCGCGGGCAGCGGCGTCTTCGCCAAGGCCCATCGCCTCAAGCACGCCGTTGAGAACCTTGCGGTTGTTGACCCGCACCAGATAGTCGCCGCGCGGGATGCCAACGGTCTCCAGCGTATCCGACAGCATCGCGCAGATCTCGGCATCAGCCGCCATCGACGCGGTGCCGACAGTGTCCGCATCGCACTGATAGAATTGACGATACCGCCCCGGCCCCGGCTTTTCGTTACGCCAGACCGGACCCATCGCGTAGCGGCGATAGGGCGTCGGCAGGTCGTTGCGGTGCTGCGCGTAGACTCGGGCCAAAGGCGCGGTCAGGTCATAGCGCAGGGCCATCCAGTCACCGTTTCCGCCCTCGTCAAATTCCTGCCACGCAAAGACGCCTTCGTTCGGGCGGTCCACGTCGGGCAGGAACTTGCCCAGCGCCTCGACGGTCTCGACCGCGCTGCTTTCCAAAGCGTCGAACCCGTACCGATGATACACGCCCGCAATCGTCCGCAGCATCTCGGTGCGCTGCGTGACTTCCTCGCCGAAATAGTCACGGAACCCTTTCGGCGTTACGGCCTTGGGGCGGGGCTGTTTCTTGGGCTTGGCCATCGGGGGCGTCCTTCACGGGTATTGTTCCGCGCGCGGTCTATCCCATGGCCCGCATCGGGGCAAGGCGCGCTTTCGCTGGTCTTGGCTTTGCAGGCCCGCTATGACCGTCCCTGAAGGAGACCCCAATGCAGCATCTGGAAGAACAGATCGCCCATCTGACCCGCACAGTCGAAGAGCTGAACACCGTCGTCACAAGCCAGCAATCCGAGATCGACCGCCTGACCCGCCGCGTCGAAATGCTGCTGCAGCGCGAGGCCGAACGGGCGCAAGAAGGCTCGGGCGGGGTTGTGTTCGGAGACGAGCGCCCGCCGCACTACTAAGACCGATTTCGATGTTGCTGCCTGCTTTTCCGGTTCTTGCTGGTCACGTCCAAGACTAATCACAGGGTTACCTTTCGAAATCTTGTTGGTAGGCTAATATTTTAATATCAGTTCACTGGCAGGAGACGTTCATTGGCCAACAAACTTGCTCTTGTCACAGGCGCCGCGCGTGGCATCGGGCTGGCGACAACAAAACTGTTTCTGCAAAACGGCTGGAACGTTGCGATGATCGATCGTGACTCTGAGGCGCTTTCTCTTACCGCAAAGGATCTAGACGGTGCGGTTGCGTTCGTCGCGGACGTTTCAGATCAAAATCAGGTTATTAGCGTGGTCAAGGCCGTTCTCACCGAGTTCAATCGCATTGATGCTGTGGTGAACAACGCGGGTGTCGCAGATTTCGGGCCAATTGAGGAACACGATTTCGCAGTGTGGCGTCGGGTTATGGAAACCAACCTTGATGGCGTGTTTCTGGTATCCCAGGCGACTATACCGGCCCTACGCGAAAGCCGTGGTGCTATCGTCAACATCGCATCGATTTCGGGATTAAGGGCGAGTACACTTCGCATAGCATACGGAACGTCGAAGGCGGGTGTCATCCATCTGACCAAGCAACAAGCCGCCGAACTAGGAGAATTCGGTATACGCGCCAATTGCGTGTGTCCAGGCCCGGTCCGGACCAAGCTCGCGATGGCAGTCCACTCGCCCGAAATCATCGCCGCATATCATGACGCTATTCCACTAAACCGATACGGTTCGGAGGATGAGATCGCGCAGGTGATCTATTTCCTTTGTTCGGACAAAGCCAGCTACGTAACGGGTCAGGTGATCGCGTCCGACGGCGGGTTCGAAAGCACTGGCGTGGGCTTGCCGGCGCTACGATCGAGCAACTGAGATTCACCCACGATTTGTCCGCGTCGGGACGCAAAACAGGATGCTAAGGTTTACAAACCCAGCGACGATTTCACGGCGTTATCGACAACCCCGCCCAGAAGGGCGTTTTTATCCGCAGCACAGCCCTCAGACAGAGCGGCGATGAACGCTTCGCGCAGTTTCGCTTTGTCTTCATCTGTGGCCGCGTGGTCCTCGATATTGATCTGACGATTGTAGAGAGACAGAGCCGTCATCTTGCCCACGACCTCAACAACAAAGGCCTCATCCCCGTCCGCCTCTTCGGCGATTGAGGCACAGGTGTAGTGCATGACAGGCAGGGCATCTTCGACCATCTGCTGGGCGGCTTCGTCGGCCAAAGCAAAGACCGGAGCCACCAAAAGTGATGCCAAGACAACAGGCTTGAGAGTTTTCATCCGCATCGCAATCACTTCCAGTTATGTCCGATAATCGCACCGGCCACACCGCCGATTGCCGCGCCCTTGCCGTCACCGATCAGGGCCCCAACTCCGGCGCCGATCAACGCACCTTCGATTGTCTGCTTCTTCTTTTTGTCGTCCGCAAAAGCCGCAGTCGCCACGGAAAGCGAGATCGCCCCCGCCAATACCAACGCTTTGGAGCCCATAGCTGAAAGTGCCAAACCCTAACCCTCCTGTTTCATCTGTCACAGAATGTGCAGTTACAGCCTAGCCGGGGGACATCGCTGTGGCAATAAAGCCGGGATCAGACCTCTTCCACTGACAGAACGCCATCCAGCGACTTGATCGCGCCTTTGATCTGCGGGTTGATCGGGAAGTCCTGCCCCAAATCCATCTCGACATCGCCCGGCAAGCCCGGGTCCATCAGGCACAGCTGGATCGGCCCCTTGGCAGCCCCTTTCGCAGCGCTGGCGGCATCTGCCAGCACGGTTGCCACCGTGGGCAACACCTGCGGCTGATCGACGAATATACGCAGGCCGGTCGCGCCCGCCTCGGCCACAACCGAATCCACCGGGCCTACCGAACGACCCAGGAGTTTCAGCTGATCGGCCTCCATCGTCGCCTCGGCAGTCAGAACCACCTGCGCACCGGTCTCGAGATACTCGCGCGATTTCTCCAGCGTTTCTGAGAACAGCGTGACCTCATACGCGCCCGTTGGGTCCGAGAGTTGCGCAAAGGCGAAACGGTTGCCGCGGGCAGACTTCCTTTCCTGCCGGCCGGCAACAACCCCGGCCATCTTCGCGATCAGAGGGCCAGAGTGCGCCTTTTCCGTCACCTCATCCAGGGTCAGCACCTGTTTGCGTTTCAGCGCAGGCATGTAGTCATCCAGCGGATGGCCCGACAGGTAGAACCCGATGGCTTTGAACTCTTCGCTGAGCCGTTCTGCGGGCAGCCAATCCGGCGTCGGCGACAGTCGCGGTTCGGGTAGGTCGTCCCCGGCCTCACCAAACAATGACACCTGATTTGAGTTCTTCTGTTCGTGGATCGCCGCCGAATACTGGACAAGCGAATCAAGGCTTTCGAACACACGGCGGCGGTTCTTGTCCAGTTCATCAAAGGCCCCGGCCCTTGCCAGCATTTCCAACGGGCGCTTGCCGACCTTTTTCAGATCAACGCGACGAGCAAAGTCGAAGAGGTTGACGAAGGGTTTGTCGCTCTCTTGATCCTGCGCGCCTCCGGCACGACGCCCATCAACCACAAGGCTCATCGCCTCGACGCCCACGTTTTTCAACGCGCCCAGCGCATAGACAAGATGCCCATTGTCCACATCAAATGTGGCCTGAGAGCGGTTTACACAAGGCGGGATGTAAGGCAGGTCCAACCCCTTGCGGACCTCTTCGAAATAGACAGCCAGCTTGTCCGTCAGGTGGATATCGCAGTTCATGACGCCTGCCATGAACTCAACAGGGTGGTTCGCCTTCAGCCAGCCGGTTTGATAGCTGACCACCGCATAAGCCGCCGCGTGGGATTTGTTGAAACCGTAGTTGGCGAATTTCTCCAGCAGGTCGAACACCTCGGAGGCTTTTTTGGCATCCACGCCATTTTCCGCCGCGCCCTTCTCGAATTTCGGGCGCTCGGCATCCATCGCCTCTTTGATCTTCTTACCCATCGCGCGGCGCAGCAGGTCGGCACCGCCTAGGCTGTACCCAGCCATGACCTGCGCGATCTGCATCACCTGTTCCTGATAGACGATGATGCCTTGGGTTTCTTCAAGGATATGGTCGATCAGAGGATGCACGGATTCGATTTTCCGCAACCCGTTTTTGACCTCACAATAGGTCGGGATGTTCTCCATCGGGCCGGGTCGATACAGCGCCACGAGGGCCACGATATCCTCGATACAGGTAGGTTTCATGCGCTTGAGCGCGTCCATCATGCCCGAGGATTCCACCTGGAACACCGCCACCGTCTTGGCAGCCGAATAGAGCTTGTATGTCGCCTCATCATCCAGCGGGATGGCGTTGATCTGGTTCTCGGCCCCTTCAGCCGGTTCATAGAGTTCTGTCCCGTCGGCCGCGACATGCAAAGGCCGCCCGGATTTGAAGATCAAATCCATCGCGTTCTGGATCACGGTCAGCGTTTTCAAACCGAGAAAGTCGAACTTCACCAGCCCGGCCTGCTCTACCCATTTCATGTTGAACTGGGTCGCAGGCATATCGGAGCGCGGATCCTGATAAAGCGGCACCAGCGCGTCCAACGGCCGGTCGCCAATCACAACCCCCGCCGCGTGGGTCGAGGCGTTTCGCAACAGCCCTTCGACTTGCTGGCCGTAATTCAGCAACCGCTCCACAACCTCTTCATTCCGCGCCTCCTCGCGCAAGCGCGGTTCGTCCTTCAGGGCCTTTTCGATCGAAACCGGTTTGACGCCCTCGACCGGGATCATCTTGGACAGCCGGTCGACTTGCCCATAAGGCATCTGCAAAACCCGCCCGATGTCACGCACGGCAGCCTTGGACAGCAACGCACCAAAGGTGATGATCTGCCCCACCTTGTAACGCCCATATTTCTGCTGAACGTAGCGGATCACTTCTTCCCGGCGATCCATACAGAAGTCGATATCGAAGTCGGGCATTGAGACCCGCTCAGGGTTCAGAAACCGTTCGAACAGCAAGCTGTAGCGCAACGGGTCAAGGTCGGTGATCGTTAAGGCATAAGCCACCAGAGATCCCGCACCGGACCCCCGCCCCGGCCCAACCGGAATGTCATGATCCTTGGACCATTGGATAAAGTCAGCAACGATCAGGAAGTAGCCGGGGAACCCCATGCCTTCGATGATCCCAAGCTCAAAATCCAGGCGTTCCTGATACTCCTCCGGCGTCACCGCATGAGGGATCACGGCCAGACGTTTCTGCAGACCCTCATTCGCAATTCGGCGCAGTTCGGCCACTTCATCATCGGCAAACTTGGGCAGAATGGGATCACGGCGATAGGCCATAAAGGCGCAACGGCGCGCGATCTCGACCGTGTTCTCGATGGCCTCGGGCAAATCCGCGAACAGAGTCACCATTTCATGCTGCGACTTGAAATAATGCTGCGCGGTCAGACGGCGGCGACCGGCTTGCTGATCGACATAGGCCCCCTCGGCGATACAGATCAGCGCATCATGGGCCTCATACATATCCGAGGTTGGAAAGTAGACATCATTGGTGGCGACTAGAGGCAGGTTCTTGGCATAGGCCATCTCGACATGACCGCGCTCGGTCAGGCGCTCGGCCTCAGGCTGGCCGTCCTCGCCCGGATGGCGTTGCAGTTCGATATACAAACGATCCGGGAACATCCCCGCCAACCGGTCGACCAGAGCCTCAGCTGCAGGGCGCTGACCTTGCTGCAGCAACATTCCCACTGGGCCTTCTGGTCCACCAGTCAAACAGATCAGACCCTCCGACCGATCCGCCAGCTCCTCCAACGTGACCTGCGGCAACTGCCCGCCTTTGTCCACATAGAGGCAGGAGCTCAGCTTCATGAGGTTCTCATACCCAACCTCGGACTGCGCCAGCAGCACCAGAGGCGCAGGCGCTTTCGGCTTCTCACCGGGTTGCGGTTGCACATAGGTGAGATCAACCTGACACCCCATGATCGGCTGAATCCCGGCCCCGCTGGCGGTGATTGAAAACTCCAGTGCCGAGAACATCGAGTTGGTGTCGGTCACCGCAACGGCGGGCATCTCGGCCTTCTCGCAAAGACCGGGCAGCTTTTTCAGCCGCACAGCGCCTTCCAGCAGGGAATATTCAGTGTGAACGCGAAGGTGAATGAATCGAGGGGTACTGCTCATACCCCGCAAGCTATCCCAGTCAGCAGCGACGAAAAAGCGGGAACCGACTCTGTGGACTGCTTAAAAAATCAGCAGAGATTATTCTGATTTTTTAGAAGGTGCTTCGGGCCAGACTCGGCATCGCTTCAAAAATGGTCTTTATTTACAAGTGCCTGACTTCTAAACAACTGCAACATTCACAGGCCGTGCGGGTCCAATGGTGCATCATATAGGCAGTTTTTCTTGCCAGATAAGGTGCGCTGTTTCTAACATCTGACGGCAAGCACTTCGCCCGCCACTCTTTCTACGTCGCATCGAAGGAGGGCCCAACGGGCGCAACCGGGTAAGGCGACGGGTTTCACGAATGGACATCACGTTTCTTCTGAACGGAGAGACAGTGCAGCTGTCGGATGTCAGTCCGACGGTCACCCTGCTGGACTGGCTGCGTGAGGAGCGTGGCCTGACCGGCACGAAAGAAGGCTGCAACGAAGGCGATTGCGGCGCCTGCACCGTGATGGTCACCGACGAGGGCAGCGCCAAGGCATTGAACGCCTGCATCCTGTTCCTGCCGCAACTCCATGGCAAAGCCGTCCGAACGGTCGAGGGCGCAAGCGGCCCAAACGATGAGCCTCATCCGGTCCAGAGCGCAATGGTCGATCTGCACGGCTCGCAATGCGGCTTCTGCACCCCCGGCTTCGTGATGTCGATGGTTGCCAGTCACGCAAATGGCGCAACCGACCACGACACCCAACTGGCCGGCAATCTGTGCCGCTGCACTGGCTACGCCCCGATCATCCGCGCCGCGAAAGCCGCCGAACCACATCCCGTCCCGCAATGGATCACTGACGACCAGTCCTTCTCTTGTTCAAAAATACCTCGGGGGGAGGCCGCAGGCCGGGGGGCAGAACCGACCTTCCTCCCCAGGTCATCCGACGAATTGGCGGAAGTCTATACCCAGTACCCCAACGCGACACTCATCGCCGGTGCAACCGATGTCGGCCTTTGGGTCACCAAGCAATTGCGTGAGCTTGACCCGGTGTTCTTCCTCAACGGCTGCGAAGACCTAAAACAGATCACAATCACCGACGACGAAATCCGCTTCGGGGCAATGGTCGACATGAACCGGATGGGCGATGCTCTCGTCCACCTCCATCCCTCCTACGCCGAAATGATCCGCCGCTATGCCAGCGTTCAGGTGCGCCACGCAGCCACCGTCGGCGGCAACATCGCTAATGGCTCACCCATCGGGGACAACCCACCTGCCCTGATCGCTTTGGGTGCAACTCTACACCTTCGCAAAGGCGACGCCCGCAGGTCCCTTCCTTTGGAAGAGTTCTTCATCGACTACGGCAAACAAGACCGCGCGCCGGGTGAATTTGTCGAGGCCGTCAGTTTCCCGCGTCAGGCGGATCGACTGAAGGCATACAAACTCAGCAAACGGTTCGATCAGGATATCTCGGCCGTTTGCGGGTGTTTCAATATCACCGTCTCAGAGGGAACCGTCACTAAAGCGCGCATCGCGTTTGGTGGTATGGCTGGTACTCCGAAACGGGCAACACATGTCGAGGCCGCACTGATCGGCAAACCCTGGACGCGCGAGGTGATTGACGCCGCGCTGCCCAGCTTTGCCGAGGATTATTCACCACTCACGGACATGCGCGCCTCGGCAACCTATCGGCTGGAGACGGCCAAAGCGATGCTGGAACGGTATTTTCTGGAAGATCAGGGCGAAGTGACCGACGTGCTGAAGGTGACGGCATGAGCGTGACCAAACCCCTCCCCCACGACGCGGCCCCGCTGCATGTGGCAGGCGCCGCACGCTATGTGGATGACATCCCGACGCCAAAGGGCACCCTGCATCTGGCCTTTGGTCTGAGCCCGATTGCCAAAGGTACGATCAGTGCGATGGACCTGTCGGCAGTGAAAGCTGCGGATGGCGTGGTGCAGGTGATGACGGCCGAAGACCTTCCTTTTGCCAACGATGTCTCGCCCTCGATCCATGATGAGCCACTGCTGTCGGATGGCACGGTTCATTATGTCGGACAGCCCGTGTTTCTGGTCGTCGCCACCAGCCATCTCGCAGCCAGAAAGGCCGCGCGGTTGGGCAAGATCGACTATGCCGAAGACACCCCGATCCTGACCATCGAAGACGCTATGGCCGCCGACAGTCGTTTCGAGGATGGCCCCCGCATCTACGCCAAGGGGGACGCGGATGCCGCCATCAACAGTGCCCCCCATATCATCGAAGGAAGCTTCGAGCTCGGCGGGCAGGAACATTTCTACCTCGAAGGTCAGGCGGCCCTTGCCGTGCCGAATGAAGGCGCGGATATGCTGGTCCACAGTTCCACCCAGCATCCAACCGAGATCCAGCACAAGGTGGCGGATGCGCTGGGCGTTCCCATGCACGCGGTCCGGGTTGAGACACGCCGTATGGGCGGAGGGTTCGGCGGCAAGGAAAGCCAGGGCAACGCTCTGGCCGTGGCTTGTGCCATAGCGGCCCGCGCGACCGGCAAGGCGTGCAAAATGCGATATGACCGCGACGATGACATGATCATCACCGGCAAACGCCATGCCTTCCGCATTTCCTACAAGGCAGGATTCGATGAGAACGGCCATATTCAGGGTGTCTCTTTCCTACACCACGCGATCTGCGGCTGGGCACAGGACCTGTCTCTGCCCGTCGCGGACCGAGCGATGCTGCATTCGGACAACGCCTACCTGCTGCCCAATGCGCGGATCGAGAGCCACCGGTTGAAGACCAACACCCAATCCGCCACCGCCTATCGCGGGTTCGGGGGCCCTCAGGGTATGGTCGGGATCGAACGCGTGATGGACCACGCCGCGCATGCGCTGGGGTTGGACCCCGTCGAGCTGCGCCGTCGGAACTTCTATGAACCCGCCCACAAGGTTACTGAGGTTGAAACGGCGAAGAAACCATTGGGACACCCCGATCCGCATGAAGACCTGACCAGCCGGGGGGCAGTTGAGATGGGCGAGGCGCCCGTGCGCCCTCTGCCCGCAGGCGGCAACACCACGCCCTACGGCATGGAGGTCAGCGATTTCGAACTGCACGGCATGACCGAAGCTCTGCTGAGATCCAGCGACTATGCCGCGCGTAAGGCTGCCATCGAAAAATGGAACGCCGAGAACAGTGTGATCAAGAAGGGCATCGCCTTCTCTCCGGTCAAGTTCGGGATTTCCTTTACGCTGACCCACCTCAATCAGGCAGGTGCGTTGGTGCATGTGTATCAGGACGGCTCGGTCCACCTGAACCATGGCGGCACCGAGATGGGGCAAGGCCTGTTCCAGAAAGTCGCTCAGGTCGCGGCGTCGCGCTTTGGCATTCCGCTGGAGATGGTCAAGATCACCGCAACCGACACGGCCAAAGTACCGAACACCTCGGCCACGGCGGCGTCTTCGGGCAGTGACCTGAACGGTATGGCGGTCAAAGCCGCCTGCGACACGATCCGCGACCGCATGGCCGACTATCTGGCCGAGCGTCATCAGGCGGACCCGTCGACAGTTACCTTCTCGGACGGTCACGTCTCGGTCGGTGCGGAACGCTACACCTTCTCTGAGGCCGCAGCACTGGCCTATCAGGGGCGCATCAGCCTGTCGGCCACCGGCTTCTACAAAACACCCAAGATCGAATGGGATCGGATCGCAGGCCGGGGCCGTCCGTTCTTTTACTTCGCCTATGGCGCATCCGTCACCGAGGTGGCCGTGGACACACTGACCGGCGAAAACCGCATTCTGCGCACCGATATCCTGCATGATGCAGGCGCATCATTGAACCCGGCGCTCGATATCGGGCAGGTCGAAGGCGGCTATGTGCAAGGCGCGGGCTGGCTGACGACAGAGGAATTGGTCTGGGACGGCAAGGGCAACCTGCGCACACACGCGCCCTCGACCTACAAGATTCCAGCCTGCTCGGACCGGCCCGATATCTTCAATGTCGCGCTTTGGGATGGCGAGAACCGCGAGGATACGATCTATCGCTCGAAGGCGGTGGGTGAACCGCCCTTCATGCTGGGAATTTCAGCCTGGTTGGCCCTGTCGAATGCGGTCGCAGCTTGTGGCGACAGCTATCCGGCGTTGGATGCACCCGCCACGGCTGAGGAAGTCTGGCGCGGCGTTCAGCGGATGAAGGGAGGCATCTGATGGGATTTGATCTGGAGGCTTTGAGGGAGGCGGTCAAAACCCACGGGAAAGTCACCCGCGTGGTCATCGCCGCGATCAAGGGCTCGTCCCCGCGAGAGGTTGGCGCTTCAATGCTGGTCTGGCCGGATGGCCAAAGCGGAACGATCGGCGGCGGTACGTTGGAGTTTCACGCCGCAGAAGCTGCGCGGTCCCAATCCGCCCCTGCCCGCCTGACCCATCACGCTCTTGGCCCGGAGATGGGGCAGTGTTGTGGCGGTGCAGTTTCACTGTTCAGCGAGGTCTTTGATCAAAAGGCGCTTGAAGCGCTCGACGACACGGTCATCGCGCGCTCCGCTTCTGAAGACGAATTGCCTCTGTCCGTGAAACGGTTGCTGGCAACTGCACGTGGACAGGGGATTGCCCCCGAACCGCAGATGATCGACGGCTGGATGGTGGAACCCGTTCACAAGCCAACCCGAAACCTGTGGATCTGGGGTGCGGGACATGTAGGTCGAGCACTGGTGGATGTTCTGTCCCCCCTGCCCGACATCGCGATCACTTGGGTCGACACGGGACCCGAGCGCTTCCCGGCCTTGGTCCCAGCAGGTGTCACCACCGTTCCAGCGGCCAAACCGGCCGAGCTGGTTCGCCATGCACCGCCCGACGCCGAGCATCTTGTGCTTACTTATTCACACAATCTGGATTTAGAGCTGTGCAACCGGCTGCTTTTGCATGATTTCCGCTTTGCGGGGCTGATCGGCTCGGCTACGAAATGGGCACGATTCCGGTCGCGGCTGGCAGCTCTTGGGCATTCGCCTGAACAGATCAGCCGGATCACCTGTCCAATCGGCGATCCCGCTCTGGGCAAACACCCGCAAATGATCGCCGTTGGCGTCGCCGCGCAGCTTCTGCGCCCGGCCCGACAGACTGAGTTGAAGAAGGACCTGAGCGCGTGACCACTCCACTCTTAAGCCTGCAAGGGCTGACCAAAGCCTATCCCGGCGTCGTGGCCAATGATCAGGTGTCGTTCGACATCGGCGAAGGCGAAGTTCACGCACTGCTGGGAGAAAACGGCGCAGGGAAATCCACGCTGGTCAAGATGATCTACGGGCTGGTGAAGCCCGACAGCGGCACCATGTTGCTGCGCGGCCAACCCTTCGCCCCAGCGGAACCCCGCGCGGCTCGGGCGGATGGGATTGCGATGGTGTTCCAGCACTTCTCGCTGTTCGACGCGCTGAACGTGGCTGAGAATATTGCGCTGGGGATGGAGAACCCACCGCCCATGGGCGATCTGGCCTCGCGTATCCGCGAAGTGTCCGAGACCTACGGCTTACCTTTGGACCCGTACCGCACGGTCGGCGATCTGTCCGCGGGGGAGCGTCAGCGGGTCGAGATCATCCGCTGCCTGCTGCAAGACCCCAAGCTGCTGATCATGGACGAACCAACCAGCGTGCTGACCCCGCAAGAGGTCGAAATCCTGTTCGAGACGCTGAACAAATTGCGGTCTGAGGGCACCTCGATCCTCTATATCTCGCATAAGCTCGAAGAGATCCGAACGCTGTGTGACCACGCTACGATCCTGCGTCTGGGCAAGAATGTGGGCGAGTGTATTCCGGCCGAAACATCAGCACGCGACATGGCCGAGATGATGGTGGGATCAACACTGCAGACACCCGAACGCTCGGGCCGTGAGTTCGGTGAGGTTGCGTTGGATGTCAGCGGTCTATCGGTGCCATCACCTTCGGAATTCGGAACGGCGCTGAAGAACGTCCATATGACGGTCCGCAAGGGTGAGGTTCTCGGCATCGGCGGTGTCGCTGGCAACGGTCAGGATGAGTTGCTGGGCGTGCTTTCCGGTGAGATTCAAACCCCTGCCGATGCGATCAAGTTCAATGGTCAGCAGATCGGCAAACTCGGCCCCACTGCCCGCCGGAAACTGGGTGTGCTGACCGCGCCGGAGGAACGCTTAGGCCATGCCGCTGCGCCGGATATGAGCCTGACCGAGAACGCCCTCCTGACCGGGTCGGTGCGCGAAGGTTTGGAAAACAAAGGTTTCCTCAAATGGTCCGAGACCAAAAGCTTCGCCGAAAAGATTATTAGCGCGTTTGACGTCAGAACGCCCGGCCCTGAAAACGCGGCACGGTCGCTGTCAGGCGGGAACCTGCAGAAATTCGTGATTGGTCGAGAAGTCTTGCAGAGCCCTGAGGTGCTGGTGGTGAACCAACCGACCTGGGGTGTGGATGCGGCAGCGGCTGCGTCGATCCGGCAGGCCATTCTGGATCTGGCTGCTAAAGGAACGGCAGTGATCTGCATCAGTCAGGATTTGGACGAGTTGATGGAGATCTCAGACAGTTTTGCGGCCCTGAACGAAGGGCGGCTGAGCGCGCCTCGGGAAACAACAGGCCTGACCGTTGACGAGATCGGCCTGATGATGGGCGGCGCCCATGGCATGGAGGTGGCGCATGTGTGATCTGTCGCGTCGCCTTTGGCGAGAATACTTAAAAAAGATGAAGACGGGCGGAGAATAAGTACATGATTGTGTTGGAGAAACGACCGCAACCGTCGAAAGCGTGGTCCTATGCGACCCCCGTTGTGGCGGTGATTGCCACGATGGTCTTTGGCGGCATCCTGTTCGCCATTCTCGGCAAGAACCCGGTTGAGGCCATCGGCACCATCTTTTGGGAGCCCCTGTTCGGCGAGTTCGCATTTTATTACCGCCCGCAACTGCTGGTGAAAGGCGCACCATTGGTGCTGATTGCGATCGGCCTGGCGTTGGGTTTCCGTGCCGGTATTTGGAATATCGGGGCCGAAGGGCAGTACATCATGGGTGCCATCTTCGGGGCCGGGGCCGGGTTGGCCTTTTACCCTCTAGACGCGTTCTACATCTTTCCGATCATGGTGATCGCGGGCGCGTTTGGTGGTTGGCTTTGGGCAATGATCCCGGCCTTTCTGAAAGTCCGGTTTGGTACCAACGAAATCCTTGTCTCGCTGATGCTGGTTTATGTGGCCGAGCAGATGCTGGCCTCGGTGTCGCTTGGCTTGCTCAAGAACCCTGAAGGGTTTGGCTTTCCTGGGTCGCGCAACCTGCAATCCTATGACAGCGCGCATAATGCCGAGTTGATCGCGGGATCTGGCATGCACTGGGGTGTCGTGACGGCCCTGATCGCAGTGATCTTTTCCTATATCCTTCTGAACCGTCACATGCTGGGCTTTCACATCCGTCTGACGGGTGAAGCTCCGCGTGCTGCAAAGTTTGCCGGTGTGAACCCGGCCCGTCTGATCCTGTTCTGTCTGGGCCTGTCCGGTGCTCTGGCCGGTCTGGCGGGGATGTTCGAAGTCTCCGGTCCTTCGGGTGTGGTCAGCATCGACTTTAACGTGGGCTATGGCTTCACCGCGATCATTGTGGCCTTCCTTGGCCGTCTGCACCCGGTGGGTATCCTGCTGGCCGGTGGCTTGATGGCGCTGACCTATATCGGCGGTGAAATCGCGCAGTCTCAGCTCGGGCTGCCTGCCGCTGCCATTCAGGTGTTCCAGGGGATGCTCCTGTTTTTCCTGCTGGCATTCGATCTTCTGACAAACTACCGCATCCGTGCGGCACGTAGCGAGGTAGCGTAATGGACCTTGGTGAAATCAATCCCGTCCTTCTGGTCGCCTCGCTCATGGTTGCCGCGACCCCCTTGCTGCTGGCCGCGATCGGAGAACTGGTCGTCGAAAAAGCAGGCGTTCTGAACCTCGGTGTCGAGGGTATGATGATCGTCGGCGCAATCAGCGGCTTTGCGATCTCGGTCGAGACCGGTTCGCCCTGGTTGGGCTTTATCGCATCAGCGATCGGCGGGGCTGTGCTGTCACTACTGTTCGTGTTGCTGACACAGGTCGCTCTAGCCAATCAGGTGGCCAGCGGCCTTGCGCTGACATTGTTCGGCCTCGGGTTCAGTGCCCTTCTGGGCCAAAGCTATGTGGGGATCAAACCCCCCAGCATGGAGGATATTCATATCCCCCTGATCAGCGATATCCCCGTCATCGGGCCGATCTTTTTCCAGCATGACCCGATCCTCTATGTCGGCATCTCTTTGACTGCGGGTGTTTGGGCGACGCTGAAATATACGCGTGTTGGTCTGATCCTGCGCGCGGTGGGTGAAAACCACGATGCAGCGCACGCGTTGGGCTACAAAGTCATCAAGATCCGCATCATGGCGATCCTGTTCGGTGGGGCCTGCGCGGGTCTGGGCGGCGCCTATATCAGCCTGATCCGGGTCCCTCAGTGGACCGAGGGCATGACCGCCGGTGTCGGCTGGATTGCTCTGGCGCTGGTGGTGTTCGCCAGCTGGAAGCCGTGGCGTGCCTTGCTGGGTGCCTATTTGTTTGGCGGCATCACCGTGCTGCAGCTTAATTTGCAGGCAGCGGGCGTTGCCATTCCCGTCGAGTATCTGGCAATGTCGCCCTACATCATCACGATCCTTGTGCTTGTGATCCTTTCGGCCGACAAGAGCAGCGCACCTGCCTCACTGGGCCGGATTTTCCACGCCTCGCACTAGGGGCCAACTGAACCAACTTGGGGAGTAACACATGAAATTCACGACACTTCTGGCAAGCGCCGCCATGGCGCTGGGTCTGGCCTCGGGGGCCATGGCCGCCGACGACAAGACCAAGGTCGGCTTCGTCTACGTAGGACCTGTGGGCGACGGTGGCTGGACCTATGAACACAACAAAGGCCGCCTGGCCGTTGAGGAAGAGTTCGGAGACAAGGTTGAAACCGTCTTCGTCGAATCCGTTCCTGAAGGCCCGGATGCCGAGCGGGTCATGACGCAAATGGCGCTGGAAGGCGCTGACCTGATCTTCACCACCTCGTTCGGCTATATGGATCCGACCATCAACGTGGCGAAAAAATTCCCGAATGTGAAATTCGAACACGCCACCGGCTACAAAACCGCCGACAACGTCGCTGTCTATTCGGCCCGTTTCTATGAAGGTCGTGCCGTTCAGGGCCACATCGCGGGTAAGATGACCAAGTCGAACATCATCGGCTATATCGGGTCCTACCCGATCCCTGAGGTGATCCGCGGCATCAACTCGGCATATCTGCACGCCAAGAAGGTGAACCCGGATGTCGAGTTCAAGATCGTCTGGGCCTACACTTGGTTCGACCCTGCAAAAGAAGCTGACGCCGCCACCGTTCTGATCGAACAGGGCGCGGACGTGATCCTGCAGCACACCGACTCGACCGCGCCTCAGGCGGCTGCGCAAGAGGCGGGCAACGTTGTCACCTTCGGTCAGGCCTCAGACATGAGCGAATACGCCCCGTTCCCGCGCGTATCCTCGATCATCGATGATTGGGCGCCCTACTACATCGCACGGACCAAGGCTGTCATGGATGGCACCTGGGAAAGCGCCAACACATGGGACGGTATCCGTGAGGGCATGGTTGCAATCGGCGAGATCTCGGACGCGGTTCCCGCAGATGTCAAAGAAGAGGCTCTGGCGCTGAAAGCGGCCATGGCTGCAGGTGAATACCACCCCTTCACCGGCCCGATCAAAAAGCAGGATGGCAGCGACTGGCTGGCCGAAGGTGAGGTCGCAGATGACGGAACGCTGGCAGGTATGAACTTCTACATCGAAGGCCTGGAAGGCGAGATCCCGCAGTAAGCTGCAGGGCGTATCGAAAAACCAAAGGCCCGCATTTAGCGGGCCTTTTTTTTGGGGCTACATTGCCCAGATCAAGGTTTGAAACCTCAGTGCCCAGTCAGCACCAAAGTATTCACCGGCATCAAGATCAAGCGCAACCGCAGGCCGGCCGCATGAACGACACCAATCGTGTCGACCACATGCAGGAACGCCTTGTTCCAAAAGCCGAGGCTTTCATCCTCTAGCTTGTGGTGGTTGTCGGTATAGACATTGGCCAGACAGTTACTGCCCGGAGGGATATCGTCCGCCATGCCCTTATACAGCGGCTCCATATACACCAGAATTGAGCCGGGCACTTTGTTGTGCTGGACGTCCCGCAGTTCGTCCGTGGGTCGGATCTGGCCCGAGGGGATGACGTCCTGCACCTCGACCACAACCATCGGGATCACGGTGAAGGGTTTGGTCATGCAACCCAGTTCTCCGATCATTCCAGGTTTGATGACCTGAGCAGACATCTGGTTGAACGCAGCCTGAAACCGGTCATGGCCCGAGTGCGAAGGCACCAGAATACCCGCCGGGCGCAAAAGCGGGCTGACATAGTCACCGACCTGCAGGCCGAACTGTTCGATCCGACCTGTAACGCCTGCGCTGATAACCGTCTTGTCCAGCTCGGTCAGGGCCGCATCCAGCTGCGCATTGGCACTGGCCAGTTGGGCCGGGATCAGTTCTTCGATCTGCTGCACCACGGCGGCGCGTTGTGACTGGGCGGCAGTGACCTGCGCTTCGCGCTCAGCCACCAGATTCTCCAACCGCTCGATCTCGGCCAGACGCACCGCGCTGGAGCCTTCGTCGCGCAGCGTGGTGTTGCGCTCTAGGTCTTCGACAGATTGTGCCAAGGCGGCGCGCGCACCGGCAATCCCGGCATCCGCCTGCGCCAGATCCGTCTCGGCCACTTTCAATGAAGCCTGAACCTGCGCGATTTGTGCGTGGGCGGCCTGAACCTGCGCTTGCTGGGTAAAATCCTCGATCCGGAAAATCGGCTGGCCCGCTGTCACCGTATCGTTGTTGCTGACATAAACCTCAGACACCCGCCCACCCAGTTGCGGCAGGATCGTGACCGTCCGGAAATACGAGGCCGCCGTGCTGGAGGCCGGATGAAAGTAGAACAGTGTGGTGATCACGGACAGCGCCAGAATAGCGCAGGTGGTCAGGCCCCAGCGTAGCTCGTACCACACGGTGAAAAGGGTTATCTCATGCCCGATCCGCTTGCCTTGGACAAAGCGTCGGAACAGGAAATCCGGCAGCACCGTAATCAGGGCGCAGAGCATCGTTTCGATCATTGCTTACTGCTCCGGCGTGGTGGTGTTTTGTGGTGCCGGAGGGGCCGGTTCAGCAGGTGCCTGAGGTGCAAGAGACTGTCCGAGTGAGCGAATGGCATCCGCTATATTTCGCATCGGGGTCGCAAAATCGGGGAATTGGAACCCGGCAACCAGAACGGCGGCAACCCAGAAAATGCCGTTATGAGTAAACAGCGCCAACAGCGCCAAAATGCCCACCAACTGGAACTGAGGGTGATTGTTCTCATGCGCCATTTTCTCGGGCACCGAATGCAGCGTCAGATATCCGACACCAATCAATACAACCAGAACGACAAAAAACACGACCATTGCCGAAAAGAGGTAGTCGCTCCCATCGGCTGCAACGACATATTTTGGGATATGTCCCGTGGCCATAGGATGGAGGTCCGCTGCAGTCACCTTAATCTCCTTCTTTTCTATGATGCGTCTTTGGCCGGGTTGATCGCCAAATTCAAGCCTGCTTATAGTCTCCCGAAATCCAAGCATATTCTTGTAACAAGCACCAAGAGCCTTATGACATCTGCTTCATCACAATCCTTCCCGGTCACCCTGCGATGATCGACTTTTTAATCATCGGCGGCGGCATCGCTGGCCTCAGCGCGGGCGCGCGTTTGTCTGCTCACGGCTCTGTTACTGTTCTAGAGGCCGAGGACGCTCTGGGCTATCACTCATCGGGTCGCTCGGCCGCGATGTTCGAGGAAAACTACGGCCCACCCTCGGTGGTTGCGCTCAATCAGGCCGGGGTCGATTACCTGCGATCCGCGAACGGAGGCTACCTGACCCCCCGAGGCCTCATGCTGGTTGCAGGCCACGATCAGGCTGACCTGTTTGCCAAAGACGTCGAAGAATTGAACGTACGCCCCATTTCGCCGCAGCAAGCCATCGACAAAGTCCCGATCCTGAACCCGGACGTTCTGTCCCACGCCGCCATCAGCGTGGACGCCTTCGACATCGATACCGACCGCCTGATGCAGGACTTCGCGCGCGTGATCCGAGGCAATGGCGGCGCGGTCCTGACCCGCCAGGCCGTCACCGATATCCGCAAATCCGGCCATTGGGTGGTACAGGCGGGCGACGTGTTCGAGGCTAGAAACTTGGTCAACGCAGCCGGCGCCTGGGTGGACGAGGTCGCCGCGATGGCTGGCCTGCCGCCTATCGGCATCGTGCCGAAGCGCCGCTCCATGGCGCGTATTCCCGCACCTGGAGGTCATGACGTATCCAACTGGCCCATGCTGATGGGGCCGGGAGAAGGTTGGTATGCCAAGCCTGATGCGGGGAAGTATCTGGTTTCACCCTCCGAAGCCGAGCCGACAACGCCTCATGACGCCTATGCCGACGATATGGTTCTTGCAGAAGGTCTGGCGCGTTATGAGGCGATGGTGACGACACCTGTCACACGGCTCGAGGCGAACTGGGCCGGGCTGCGTAGTTTCGTGGCGGACGGCACGTTGGTGCTGGGGCCGGACCCACAAGACCGCTCATTCATCTGGTGCGCGGGTCAAGGTGGGTACGGGTTCCAGACATCGCCGGCTGCCTCGTCCCATCTGGCCAGCCTTGTGACGGGCACGCCGTCTGAACTACCTCGGGACATCGCCGTTCAGTTGCATGTGGAAAGGTTACGCTCATGACTAAACGCGTTCTGCCTTCGAATGCCAGCGTCGCGACGCAAGGCGATGGGGCCCGTATGATCGCCCCAGCCGCCAGCCGCAACTCGGACGCGCTATGCGCCTTGCTGGCAAAGATGGCACCTGCCTCGGGTCGCGCACTGGAAATAGCTAGCGGCACTGGGCAACATGTTGCCGCCTTTGCGCAGACACTGCCCAACTTGGTATGGCAACCCACAGAAATCGACCCTGAACGCCGCGCCAGCATCAACGCCTATGCGACGGAAGTCTCCAATATCCGTCCCGCCACCGATTTGGATGCAACCAGTGCAGGCTGGCATGAGACATTCCAAGAGCAGGACCTGATTGTTCTGATCAACCTGCTGCATCTAATCTCATGGCCCGAAACTGACGCGTTTCTCAGCGAGGCCTCAAAGGCTCTGAGTCCGGCAGGCCGCCTCATCATCTACGGCCCCTTCATGCGAGACGGTGCCTTGACCAGCCCAGGGGATGAAAAGTTTCACGAAGCCCTGGTCTCACAGGATCCAGAGATCGGGTACAAGAACGACAATGAGATCAAAGCGCGTTTGGAGTACTACGGTTTGCAGCTGATCCAACTGGTGGAAATGCCTGCCAATAATCTGGCATTTGTTGCTCAAAGGCCGAAAACCTGATCAGTTGTTGGGCCGATCAAAGCCTGCTGGCGCAGGCTTGCCTCCGGCGGAGGTATTTTTGAACAGAAGAAGTAACGGACGGTTAACTCTGATTTGAGACTGTGGATCTGCGGCACAGGCGGAGGCGCCGATGACCGCAACAGGAGAAGGCCCCCCTTGCCAAAAGCAGGGGGGCTGGATTTTTTACCAGCCCCCGCTTCTTCTGTTTGAAAATACCTCCGCCGGAGGCATGTGTCGCCGCAGGCGGCGCATTCTCTCGCGCCGCCGGAGTTCCCCAAGATGTCAGCCGTCCTTGCGGATGGTTTCGTTTTTCGGGTCGTAGGGGCTGTCGCAGGTGACGACAGCATCCCACAACTTGTCCTGAATCTTGACCTTCAGCTTGGTGCCTTCAACCGCGAGATCAGGCGTCACGTAGCCCATGCCTATGGATTTCTCAAACGCCACCGAGTAACCGCCCGAGGTGAGACGACCCACGCGTGTTCCTTCCGGCGTGTAGAGCGCCTCGCGGCCCCACGGGTCGGCATCGGCTGGTCCTTCAATCAACAAGGTGCAGCACTTGAAGCGCACACCGGTCTCTTCCAGCTTGGCCTTGCCGTAAAAGTCTTTCGACAGGTCGACAAAGCGCGGCAGGTCGGCTTCCAGCGGGGTCGCGTCGCGGCCCAGTTCGGTGCCGAAGGCGCGATAGGATTTCTCCTGGCGCAGCCAGTTCTGAGCGCGCGCACCGACCAGCTTCATACCGTGCTTCTCACCCGCCTTTTCCAGCAGGTCGAACAGGTAGTTCTGCATTTCGATCGGGTGGTGCAATTCCCAACCCAACTCACCGGTATAGGCCACGCGGATCGCGTTGACCGGGCACATTCCCAGTTCGATCTGGCGGGCCGACAGCCACGGGAAGCGCTTGTTGGACAGCGCGGTTTCCGGATCGGCGTCCTTGATGACTTCTTTCAGCACGTCACGCGACTTGGGTCCGGCAATAGCAAAGACGCCCCACTGAGTGGTCACGTCCTGGATTTCGATGTAGCCGAACTCCTCCATCTTGTCCTCGGCCGCCTTGCGCAGATAGTCGGCGTCGTACTCGGTCCAGGCACCGGCAGAGACGATGTAGTAGTTGTTCTCGCCGTTGCGGACGATGGTGTATTCGGTGCGGGTGGTGCCATGCGCGGTCAGCGCATAGGTCAGGTTGATACGACCGACCTTGGGCAGTTTGTTGCAGGTGAACCAGTCCAGAAACTGGCTCGCACCGGGGCCTTTGACGACATGTTTTGTGAAGGCCGATGCGTCGATCAGGCCCACGCCTTCGCGGATCGCCTTGGCCTCTTCGACGGCATACTGCCACCAGCCACCACGGCGGAACGAGCGGCTTTCCTTGTCGAAATTATCCGGCGCATCGACAGGGCCGAAATAGTTCGGACGTTCCCAACCGTTGACCCACCCGAACTGCGCGCCGCGGGCTTTCTGGCGATCATAGGCCGGAGCAGTCCGCAGCGGACGGCAGGCTTCACGCTCTTCATCCGGGTGGTGCAGGATGTAGACGTGCTCATAGCACTCTTCGTTCTTGCGCGCTGCAAACTCGGTGGTCATCCAGTTGGATGAATACCGCTTGGGGTCCAGCGAGGCCATGTCGATCTCGGCTTCGCCATCGACCATCATCTGCGCCAGATAGTAGCCGGTGCCGCCTGCAGCGGTGATCCCGAAGCTGAAGCCCTCGGCCAGCCACATGTTGCGCAGACCCGGAGCCGGACCAACCAGAGGGTTGCCATCGGGGGTATAGCAGATCGGGCCGTTGAAATCGTCTTTCAGGCCGGATTCAGCGCAGGAGGGCACGCGCTCAGCCATCGCCATGTACTGGTCTGCGATCCGGTCAATATCCAGCGGGAACAGGTCAGCCCGGAAGCTGTCCGGCACGCCGTGTTCAAAGCGCGCAGGCGCACCGTGTTCATAGATACCCAAAATCCAGCCACCGCGTTCTTCGCGCGCATACGACTCGTTGTCGGCGTCACGCACAACGGGGTGCTCGGGGTTACCCGCTTCACGCCATTTGACTAGCTCAGGGTCTTTGTCCATGACAATGAACGTGTGCTCGACCGGGATCGCGGGCATCTTGATTCCCAGCATCTTGGCGGTGCGCTGCGCGTGGTTGCCCGATGCGGTCACGACATGCTCGGCGGTGATCACAACCTGCTCATCGGAGGGAACAAGGTTGCCGCCCTGCTCGATCATCTTGGTGCAGGTGACTTCCCAATGAGTGCCGTTCCAGTGGAAGGCATCCGCCTGCATCTTGCGAACGATGTCGACCCCGCGCTGACGGGCACCTTTGGCCATCGCTTGGGTCACGTCAGCAGGGTTAATATAGCCATCTTCGGTGTGATAGATCGCACCCTTCAGGTCGCCGGTTTCGATCAGCGGCCAGCGTTCCTTGATCTGCTCGGGTGTCAGCCATTCGTAAGCCACATCGCAGGTCTCAGCTGTTGAAGCATAGAGCATGTATTCGTCCATGCGCTCTTGCGTCTGCGCCATGCGCAGGTTGCCGACCACGGCGAAGCCCGCGTTGAGGCCGGTCTCTTCTTCGAGCTGCTTGTAGAAGTCGACCGAGTACTTGTGGATGTGGGTTGTCGCGTAAGACATGTTGAACAGCGGCAGCAGGCCAGCCGCGTGCCAGGTCGAGCCCGAGGTCAGCTCGTCCCGCTCGATCAACATCACATCATCCCAGCCCGCTTTGGCCAGGTGATAGGCAATCGAGGTTCCGACGGCGCCGCCGCCAACGACCAGTGCTTTGACTTGGGTTTTCATAACCGGGTGTCTCCCCTTGGAATCTGTTGCCACCATATGGCTTGATTCCGAAATCAATCGCGGAAGCCATCCGACCAGTGATATAAGAAAAACGACCCGCACGGGAGATGCAGGTCGTTAAATGGCGACTTACAATCCAGCCATCAGCCTTCGGAGCGACACCGTTTGGTGTTTCCAACGGTCTTGCACACCAGTTTGCCAGGCGGCTCGGCGGTTTCGGATTCCTGAACTTCCGACGTGCTGTCAACGCTTGCGGGTTCAACCTCGGACCCGCCAGTGAAGGCTGCGATGTAGTCGCTTGCGCTGAGCCCGTCACCCGAGGCTTTGGCTTTCTGGTAGTAGTCCAGCCCCGCGACCGCCAAACCGGCCACCGCGACAAAGCCAACCAGATATTTTGCACTCATGTCGATCACCTGTTCGTCTTTCGCCGTAAGACACCACATCACCTAGACGTTTTGTGGGCACAAAGCGGACAAGATCGCGGAAACCGTTATGGCTGATCGGCCAGTATCTTTCCTGGATTCATGATGTTGTCGGGGTCCAGTGCCGCCTTGATCGCGGCCATGTAGTGTGTTGCCTGCCCCAGTTCTTTCTCAAGATAGGGGCGCTTGCCCTGCCCGATGCCATGCTCGCCCGTGCAGGTGCCCTCCATCGAGATGGCAAGATCGTTGAGCCAGCCAACGAACTCGTCGGCCCGGCGGACTTCTTCGGCGTCTTCCATGTCGATCAGGGGCAAAGTGTGAAAGTTCCCGTCGCCGACATGCCCAACAATAGGCGCAAGCAAATCAAGCTCGGCCGCTTTATCCTGAGCGGCCCCTACGGCCTCGGCCAGACGGGAAATCGGCACGCAAACATCGGTCGAGATCCCCTTGGCACCCGGTCGCAGCTGAAGGCTGGCCCAGTACATGTCGTGACGCGCCTGCCAGAGCTTGTTGCGTTCCTCGGTGGTTGAGGTTGCCGCAAAGTCAGTACCGCCAAACTCTTCGGCAATCTGGCCGAAAATCTCGGCCTGTTCGGCGGCGCTGGCATCCGAGCCGTGGAACTCTAACAGCAGCAGAGGCGTTTCGGGCAGGGTCAAGCCGGAATAGGCATTGGCGGCTTTGACGGATAGTTCATCCAACAATTCAATCCGCGCGACAGGTACGCCGTATTGGATCGTCATCATTACTGCCCGGCAGGCAGCATCGACGGTTGGGAAAGAGCAGCGGGCGGAACTGATCGCCTCGGGGATGCCGTGCAGGCGTAGGGTCAATTCGGTAATGATACCTAGCGTGCCTTCGGCCCCGATAAGCAGCCGCGCCAAATCATACCCCGCCGAAGATTTCTTGGCGCGATTGCCGGTCCGGATGATCTGCCCATCCGGCATCACCGCCTCAAGACTCAGCACATTGTCCCGCATTGTGCCATAGCGCACCGCATTGGTCCCGGACGCGCGGGTCGCAGCCATCCCGCCAAGCGAGGCGTTGGCACCGGGATCAATCGGAAAGAACAGGCCCTGATCGCGCAGATGGGTGTTCAGATCTTCACGCGTCACACCGGGTTGCACGACGCAATCCAGATCCTCGGCATGCACGGCCAGCACTTTGTTCATCTGGCTCAGATCGACCGACACCCCACCGGCAGGCGCGTTCACATGCCCTTCAAGCGACGTGCCCGTGCCAAATGCAATCACCGGCACCTTATGCGAAGCGCAGGTTTTGACGATCTCGGAGACCTCCTGCGTGGTGTGGGGAAACACCACCGCGTCGGGGCTTTGATTGGTGATCCAGGTCGTGGTGTGGCCATGCTGTTCGCGGATGGCCGCACCGGTTTGGAGACGATCCCCAAACTGTTGCTTCAAGATGCCGAGCGCCGTTCCAATCCCAGCCTCATTTCTCGGCAAAGCCGTCGCCTGAACCATGCTAACCCTTTCCTGCCCGCCAGTTGCACGGGCCCTTCCCAATGTGTCGAAAAGGCCCGCCCGAGCCGGGCAAGACCCAGATTTTATTCGCCCAGCGCGATCCCTTCACGCCGATGGTCCGCTCCACCGCTGAGAGTTTCGCCAATCTCAATCGCATGCAGGCCCGAGGTCAGATCGCGGGGATTCACCTCGAACCCGATTTCGATCAGCGCATCTGCATAGCCTTCGGCGGCAGTGTCCACCTCGACATCATAGGTCCCGAACCGGTTGACCAGATGCGGCAGCGAGATCGCCTGCTGCACATCCATATCCCAATCCGCCCAGGCGATGATCGACTTGGCAACGTAGCCAATGATACGACTGCCTCCCGGAGACCCGATGGCCAGAACCGGCGCGCCGTCCTGCATGACGATGGTCGGGCTCATGGACGAACGCGGGCGCTTGCCGGGTTCCAGACGGTTCGCTATGGGCACTCCGTCGCGATGGGTGCGGAACGAGAAATCGGTCAGTTCGTTGTTCAACAAAAACCCGTTCGTCATCAGACGCGAACCAAAGCCGTTTTCAATCGTCGTCGTCATTGACAAGACATTGCCGTAACTGTCGACGATCGAGATATGCGACGTCGAAGGCAGCTCCAATGACTCGTCATCAGCCCAGTTCATCGCATGATCAAACTCGGGATTGCCCGGAGCGACCTCGGTCAGTGCGCCCTCGGCGTTCAAAAGCTCCGCACGCTGCGCCAGATAGTCCGGGTCGACCAGCCCGGTGGTCGGCATCGGCACGAAATCACTATCGGCCATGTACCGCCCCCGATCCGCAAAGGCGAGGCGTGACGCTTCGCCGATCAGGCGCCATGCCTCCATGCTCTCAGGTCCCATCGCGGCCAGATCATAGCTGTTCAGCATACCCAAAATCTGCCCAACGGTCAGCGCCCCGGACGAGGGCGGCCCCATCCCGCAGACCTCAAAGGCGCGGTAGGCGGCGCAAACCGGATCACGTTCAATGACCTGATACAAGGCCAGATCGGTGCCTGACAATACGCCGGGATTACCCGGCGCGGTGCGGACGGTCCGAACGATATCTGACGCGATTTGCCCGCCGTAGAACCCGGCGGCACCGTCCTCGGCCAGTGCCCTCAAGGAGTCCGCATAGGCGGGGTTCATCAGGCGTTGACCCTGTTGCAGTGGCTCACCTTCAGGCAGGAAATATTCAGCCGTTGCAGGGAATCGCGACAGGCGCTCGGCGTCGTTGGCGACCAAACTGGCCAGACGAGGAGAGACCAGGAACCCGTCATCCGCCAGCCGGATACCATCGGTGAACAGCCCGGGCCACGGCGAACGGCCCCAACGGCGGTGCGCTTCCTCCAGCAAGGCAGGCGTTCCGGGCGTGCCAACGGACAACCCTCCGACGACGGCATCAAAGAACTGCAAAGGTTCGCCGTTTTCATCCTGAAACAGGATCGGCGTGGCGTCCAATGGGGCCGTTTCGCGCCCATCCAGTGTCGTGAGCTGTCCGGTGGCGGCATCGTACCAGACCAAAAACGCCCCGCCCCCAAGGCCCGAGGATTGCGGCTCGACCAAGCCCAGAACAACCTGCACGGCGACCATGGCGTCCGCAGCGGACCCACCCGCCCGAAGGATCTTCGCCCCGGCCTCAACTGCCAAGGGGTTGGCCGCAGCGACCATCCAATTCTCGGACTGTACGGGCACGCCATTTGTTTTGGCCTCAAGCGCCGCGATTAACTCATCGGTCAGAGCCTGCACCTGACCTTCGCTCGCGCCTTCGGGGGCCACGGAGTCCGCTGTTTCCTGGGCAAAACCCGGAACAGTAAAGGCCATGACAGACAGAAGTAGTCCTGAAACCCGGTTGATACGCATAATGTGCTCCTGGAAAAGGTTACAGCATGGATGGGACCACCTGATCCGGCGGTCTGTGCCCATCCTCGAAGGTCTTGATATTGATAATAACTTTCTCACCCATCTCGATCCGCCCCTCCAGTGTGGCCGATCCCATATGCGGAAGCAGCACCACGTTTGGCAGCTTGCGAAGGCGTGGGTTCACCTGCGTGCCGTGTTCATACACATCCAGCCCGGCACCCGCGATATCCCCGGACCGGATCAGCCGCGTCAGCGCGTTTTCGTCGATCACTTCACCACGCGACGTGTTGACGACCACAGCCGAGGGCTTCAGCAGCTTCAATCGCCGCGCGTTCAGCAGGTGGAACGTTGAAGGGGTCGATGGGCAGTGGACCGAGATCACATCCATCCGCGCCACCATCTGATCGAGGCTTTCCCAGTAGGTGGCCTCCAGATCCTGTTCAATCTCGGGGCGCAACCGGCGGCGGTTGTTATAGTGAACCTGCATCCCGAACGCGCTGGCACGGCGCGCGACAGCCTGACCGATCCGGCCCATGCCCAGAATACCCAGACGGCGCCCTCCGATCCGGCCACCAAGCAAAGCGGTCGGAGCCCAGCCGGACCAATCGCCCTGCTGCATCAGCGCAACGCCCTCAGGGAAACGACGTGTCACCGCCAGGATCAGCGCCATGGTCATGTCGGCCGTATCATCGGTTAGAACACCCGGAGTGTTTGAGACCAGAATGCCACGCTGACGCGCGGTTGAGACGTCGATATTGTCGACCCCTGCACCGTAATTGGCGATCAAGCGCAGCTTTTCACCAGCTTGCCCCAACAGACCACCGTCGATTGTGTCGGTCACCGTCGGCACCAGCACGTCGGCCTCTTGCACCGCAGCGACCAGTTCCTCACGAGTCATGGGGGTGTCATCGTCGCGCAGGCGAACATCAAACAGCTCGCTCAGTCGCGTTTCCACTACTTCTGGCAACCGTCGCGTAACAACAACACTCAGACGTTCTCTTGGCACTTCCGCCCTCCCACTGCTTTGCAAACGCGCTTGCGTCATGGCATCGTGGCGCAGGATAAGGCGGGGCACAAGAACCCCAAAGGCATTGAGTCGACCTTTTTTCGAAAGCAGATCAACAGGCACAAGAGCAGGCAGTCAGTGAGTGGTCTTCTACCGGTGAAACGCCTTTGTTTGGCGATCCTATCCGCGTATCTTATTGCGTTCGGCTCTGCGCCGGTCGCAGCCCAAGACGTGCGCGGCCCGGTCACCAACCTGCCCCTTCCGCGCTATGTCTCGATGAAGGCTGCCGAAGGCAATGTGCGCCGCGGTCCGTCCCTGACCCACCGAATCGATTGGGTCTTCAAGCGGCGCGGTATGCCGCTGCAAATCACTGCGGAATACGGCAACTGGCGCAAGGTACAGGATCGCGACGGGGCCGGAGGTTGGGTTCACTACGCCCTGCTGTCCGGCGTGCGCACGGTGCTGATCGAATCCGAGATGCTGCCCGTTTATGCCCGACCCGATCCGAACTCGACCGTCAACGCGCATTTCGAAACCGGAGTGGTCGCCCGTCTTGGCGCGTGTTCGCTGGATTGGTGTCGCATTTCGGCGGGGGGCTACAAGGGGTGGACGCTGAAAGCCAACCTCTGGGGCGTCGATCCGTCAGAAATCCGGGAATAGCCTCTTTTTCCAGTCCCTGCCCTAGTCGGATTGCAAAGCAGTTATTTCGTCAAGCGCGCTGATGATGTCTTCGGCGTGGTCCGGATCGGCAAACAAGGTTCGAAACAGCGCCGCTAAAGGGTAGCCGGGCCAGGCTTCGTCCAACAACAGGATTGTGGCCCGCGCGCGCTCATCGTCCCCTAGCCGCTGATAGCTTGCCGCAAGATAACCGATCGAGATTGCGCTGACCGGATCACCCAGCCTGACCGCCTCGTTGAACTGGTCTACGGACGCCTGATAGTCCCCCAAGTGATAGCTGGATGAAGCCAACACGCTACGATAAGGAAATCTTCCGTTGGTCGTATTGGCGCCCTGCGCCCGCTTGGCGGACGCTATTGCGCGCTGAAAATCCCCACCAAACAACGCGAACAGGGCATCAAAATTCGTGACGTGGATATCATCAGGGGCAAGCCGCGTTGCGCGCGCGGATCGCGCAAGCGCGGCCTCATGCTCGCGCGAGCAAAATGAAGCCAGGGCAAGAGCAGAATGGCTCCACCCTTCGTCTGGCGCCAGCTCCAACGCTCGCTGCGCTCGGTTTTTGGCGAGGGTCAGAAGCGCCTGTTTTTCAGCTCCGGGCGGGGTTGTTAAAGCAAGGATGCTGATCGCCTGCGCCGAACCGGCGTAGCCGCCGAAATACGTCTCATCCAGCGCCATGGCGCGCTCGAACATACCGCGCACGGCTTGCAGCCTGTCACGGTCTAGAACCGGAAACATCAGCAGGCGCGCCTCACTCGCCAGATTAACGGCTTGTAGCTTGGTCGGGTTTGTCGAGAACAGCGCCTCTCTGACAGCTTGTTCCTGGTTGGCATTTGCAGAGACCGTGACCGGGCTTGGCGGTGACTGGGGCGTACGAGAAAAGAGCATCACGCCACCCGCAACCGCCAACGCGGTCAAAACCGCCACTGAGACCCAGACCATCCTTGAGGGACGAGCCCGGTCCGACGGTATGTCTAGGTCCAAAACCTCAAACCGGGGGACATAGCCGCCCGGATCTACATGGATGCGCAGCCTCTGATCCTTGCCGGAGTTCGAATAGAAGCTCGCCAATCGCCGACGCATGCGCCCCGCATCGACCCGAACCACGGCCATTGGGTCGCTCCCGGAATCCAGCGCCCTTCCGTAGACATCCTCGGCGATCGACTTGGCGCGGATATCCTCGGACTGGCCTGCCAGAAGCTTGTCGACAACGTAACTGAGGAAAGACTGCAGTCGCTCGGCCCCATCGAATTCCGGGCTGTCCAGGACCGCCTTTAGTGCCCGCTGAATGTCTTCATCCGAGAGCGTTTTTTGGGCCGGATCTGACTTTACACTGGCGTCTGACATCGCTTTCGTTAACCGCTGGCTGGTTTCAAGCCTTTGAAAAATAACATGTTACCCCGTAACATACGTTAAGATACCTGAATATGTAAATGACTTTCAGGCAGAATGACTAGCGAAGGAGGGGAACGGACCTCATCGCGGGGGCTCAACTGGGTTCAGACACCGTGAGGCTTATGATGGCTTGCTTGTCGATACACTTTCCTGATCAGGCGAATGACATCCGACGCCTGCGCAGCGCGGACACGGTCTTTGCGCAAATCTGCGCTGACTTTGAAAGCCTGGCCGCTCTTCTACCCTGCGATGCAAGTGACCCAAGAAATTCTGATCTTATCAACAGCCTCCGAGGGCTTGAGGACGAAATCAAAACCTACCTTTCGTCCCATTCGAACCCGCCCGAGGGCTAATCAAGACGCAAAAAGGCGATTCAAATGTTGGCCAATCTTCTATTCTACGTCGGGCTTATCGTGTCGTTGACCATCGGGTTCATGTATTTCCGGGATCTCGGTGACGTCAGCCAGATGGTGCTGAAGGTCAAGCGCAATAACATGATCCGCTTTATCCGGAATGAGAACACCTATCTTGCAGCCGGATTCGCCGGGCTTGCGCTGATGCTTGCCGGGCATTTTCTTGGTGGCGGTCCCGGCTGGCTGTTTTTCCTCGGCGTGCCTGCAGTGACTCTGGTGATCGTGTTCCTATTCGTGTTTCCATGGGTTTGGGTCCATATCGGCCTGCGCAACCAGCAAAACACCGCCCGCTACTATCCAATTTCTGAGGCGCAGCGATACATCAACCCATCCGCCAGTGTTCTGGTGATTGAAAACAACGGCCACGCGCGGGCGCATTCGGACGCCCAGCTGATGCGCCCTCATCTGGCCGGCAACGATAAGGGGTTGGGCGGCGATGACATCGTCATGACCTATTGTGCCATGGCCAATCTGGGGCAGGCCTACAAACCCGAGATCCACGGCAAACGTCTGGACCTTGAGGTGATGGCCCAGCACGGCAACAACCTGATCCTGCGCGACAACACCACAGGAGAGCCGATCCAACAGATCTATGGCCGCTTCGACAGCGACGCCTCGAAAACCGCTGCGATGCAGCCGTGGCCCACCTTTCGGATGAGCTTTCGGGGATTTCAAAAGGCCTATCCAGACGGTGAGGTCTTTCTGAACAAGCCCTCCTCGAACCCGCTTCTCAGGTTGTTCGACACCTTTACTGAAACGGTTTTCTCCTCGGGCATCGCCAAGCAGCACCAAGAAGAAGCGCCGGTCATGGATAACATGAGCCACAGCGATAACCGCCTGCCCAACAAAACCTATGTCTGGGGCATCACGATCGGTGACGATGCAGTTTGCTGGACCGATGATTTCCTGGCCGAAAATAAAGGGTTGATCAACGCCACGGTTGGCGGGCGTGACGTCGTGGTGTCTTACGACCCAATCTATGAAAGCGTTGGCGTCTGGTACAATGACACCGGCGCACCCATCACCCATGTCAATTTCTTCGGACACGCGGATTGCGGCCAACTGACCCGCGTTGAAACCCTTCGATCGGGCATGTTCTGGCATGTCTGGGTCGAGTTCTTCCCCGGCACGGATATCAACCGCTCCGGCCCGCCCCACATCACACCTGACCCCCGCCAGACCCCCGCCCAAAGCGAATGAGGATTGCTGAAATGAAAACCCTATCCAGCCTGTCGGTGCTGCTCTGTCTATCGGCCACGATCTCAACTGCTCAGGACGCGCCGATCATCCATGATGCCGAGTACTACATCCTCGAAGCGCAGAATGCCGAACAATGGGCTGCGGACAATGCAGAGGTTGATCAGTTGCTCGAAGACTTCCGAAACTCGAACGACGGCAAGCCACCCAACATCATCAATATCCTGATTGACGATATCGGCTTTGGCGATCTTGGTATCCCTGAACTCAACGCGGTGCGCGGGTATTCCACGCCCCATATCAACGCTTTCTCAGACGAAGCGATGCGCATGGTGCGCATGTATACCGAACCCTCCTGTACGCCCACGCGCGTTGCGATGATGACCGGGCGGCTTCCGGTTCGGATGGGCATGGGCGACACCACCGTGGATATCGCCGGGTTCGGCCTGCCCGCCGACGAAGTCACGCTGGCCGAGATCCTGTCAGATGCGGGCTATGCGACTGTGCATGTGGGCAAGTGGCACATGGGCGATATCCCCGAGGCCTGGCCCCATAACCAAGGCTTCGATTGGGCGGGGTTCCCGGTTCACCAGCAGGGTCAGCTGACCATCTACAACGACGATGCGATTAAGGAACAGGTCTCGGTCGGGATCGCAGACTTCGATGACCGTTTCGTACTCGACGACTTCTTTCGCCCCGATCCCGCCGCGATGGTTACAGGCCTTGAAGCCGAGCGTGGTGGTCTTGCGCGCGAAGTTGACATGACGGCAGGCGAGCGCTGGACCGCCGAAAAATATGACGAAATGAACCAGCGCTACCAGGACCAGACGCTTGAAAAAATGCGCGAGCTGGCTGGCGGGGAAGCGCCGTTCTTCCTGCAATATTGGCCACTCATTCCGCTGGACAACACGCGCGCAGGTCGTTCGGGGCCGCAATCGCCGAACGGAGGGCTCTATGTCGACAAGATGCAGCAGCTCGACAGCTGGCTCGGCGATATCTTCAACGAGATGGAGGCGCTTGGCCTGGCCGACAACACCATTGTCATCGTGATGGGCGACAACGGCCATTTCACCAAGTATTCGCCGCAATCAGGGTTCACCCCGATGGTTTTCGCCGGTGGCAAAGGTGATGTGTCCGAGGGCGGCATTCGGGTCGACAGTTTCATCCGCTGGCCCGGTATGATAGAGGCCGACGGCATCGTCGGAGATATCGTCCACGTCTCGGATCTCTATACCACACTCGCCCGGTTCGCCGGAGCCGAAAGCGGCATTCCTCGGGATCGGCTGGTGGACGGGGTCGACCAATCCTCGCTGCTGCTGTTGGGCGAGACAAAAGGACGGCGCGACCACCTGATCGTCTATTCCGTCCACACCCCCCGCGCGGTCATCAAAGATCAACTAAAGCTGCGCATTCCCGGAGCCGGGGAGAGCGCGATTCTAGCCGATTTCTTCGATGTCTACCGCGACACGCATGAGAAATACCCGGTTTCAACCGAGGTTGGGGCTTGGGGCGGGCAAGAATTTGTCCGTATTCTGGGGCGCCATCTGAAACGCAAGGAAAAATACCCAGACATCGAACCTGCCCGTGGCGTGCCTTACGAAGGCATCGAAAATCTTCGCCCCGAAACTGAAGCCGCTGTCGAGGCCTTTCTGCTCAAACAGTCTTCGGTTGGCAGATGATCGTATATCCGGACACTGACGCCTTGCAGCAAGGTCGTCGCGCAATTTGAAAGTAAGGAGATTCACCAATGGCAATCAGATCCACTGCTGCGATCGCAGGCGTCACGACCCTGTCCTGTTTACTGTCGAGCGCAGCATACGCTCAGTCCCTGCCTGCACCGGGTCAGACCGAAGAGGGCTGGCGACACACTCTTGGCTTTTACCTGTTCACCCCGCTCCGTACACATGGAACGTCAACCGTCTCGGGCGTTTCAGCCGATATCGACCTCGATCTTGGCGACGTGCTGGATGTTCTCGATTTCGCAGCGGCCGGGCGCTATGAGGCCTGGAACGGAGACTTTGGGATCATCGTTGACGCCAACTATGTAGGCATCGGAGAGGACACCACTCTCCCCGGCCCCGCCGCCACTGCAGTGGATGTAGATGTGCGCCAAAAATGGTTTGCGGTCATGGGTGCCTATCGCGTGGCTGATGGAACTTATGGCGCCAACAACCAGCGCTATACCATCGATCTGCAGGGCGGCATTCGCTACAACTCGATCCGGCAGGAAATCAGGTTCACGACTCCGGGGCCGACCAATCCGCCCACTCAAGGCGGTGACGAAGGATGGATTGAGCCTGTCGTGGGTGCCCGGGGCATGTGGCGTCTCAACGACCGGTGGACCACCATCGCATCGCTGGAACTTGGCGGGTTCGGGGCCGGAGGCAACGATCTACAGGTCGGCGCAAATATCGGCTTTGACTACCAGCCGTGGGATCGGACCGCGATCACCTTTGGCTACAGATATTTCAGCGTCGACTACAGTGATTCAACGTCAACCGGCCCTTTCGCCTATGATGTCACGCAGCAAGGGCCCTATGTGGGGCTAAAGGTCTTTTTCAACTAGATCCAACCGCCTTGCCGTGCCTCGTTCTTGCCAGGCTCGATCACTCTATGCTTAGAACCAGTTTGCCGGTGGTTTCACCGGCTTCCAAACGACGGTGCGCCTCGGCGGCTTGGGCAATGGGTTGGATGGTCACTTGCGGGCGCAGAACATCCGCTTGCAACAATTCAAACACCCTGGCCATGTCTGCGCTGAACAGATCGGGGCGGTTGACGAAATAGGTGTATATGTCGCTTACCCGGACCGAGATCGACTTCTGGAAATGCTTCGCCAAATCCTCGGCAAAATTACCTGCGGGCGGACCGTCAAGGAAACCAAACAGAACTGCAGTGCCCAAAGGCGCCAGAGCGTCGAGGTCTGACTTGAGGGTTTCACCCGAGATCGGGTTGAGCGTCAGATCCACGCCGCGCCCTTCGGTGAGGTCCATCACCCGCTCGGTGACATCCTCGGTGCGATAGTCGATGACGTGATCGGCACCTTGATCCTTCGCATACCCAACCTTGTCGGTGCTGGTCGAAGCGATCACTGTCATGCCCAGATGCTTAGCAATGTGTAGCGCCATGGTGCCAACACCCCCGGCCGCGGCGTGAACCAGTACAGATTTGCCAGCTGCCGCGCCGCCCAGATTGACTAGCATGTGGTAGGCAGTCATCCCATTGACGGGGATCGCGGCTGCGGTTTCGAACTCGACAGTATCGGCCAACCGGGAGACATAGGGCGCAGCGATCACCGAATGGGTGCCATATCCACCGACACCAATCGGCCCCATCCACGCCACGCGGTCCCCGACAGAGAATCCTTCGACCCCCTCGCCCAGCGCCTCAACCACTCCGGCCCCCTCAACCCCGGGTACATGAGGTAGCTCGGGCATCATCCCCTCGGGCATTCCACCGCGACGGATGATCGTGTCGATGAAATTGACTGCCGCGGCTTTGTTGCGGATCAGAATTTCCTCGGCATTGGGGGTCGGGGTCGCACGGTTGGTTTCGCGCAAAACATCTGGTTTGCCGGTCTGGGTGATTTCAATAGCGAAAGGCATGAGCTGTCTCCTTCTGTTGCGCAGAAGGTAGAGGCCATGTCGTTGGATGATAATAGTTGATACCAGGAGAAATAATCCCAAAAATAGAATAATGATCTACAACGACCTTGCCCTGTTTACTGTCGTCGCAAACCATCTCAGCTTTTCCAAAGCTGCGGAGCGGCTGGGCATACCTCTCAGCCGGGTCAGTCGAAGGATTGCAGAGTTGGAAGACCATCTGGGGACCAAACTGTTCGAGCGGACAACCCGCCAGGTTCGCCTGACGGAAGAAGGCCGCCGCCTTTTGGACCGATGTCAGGACCCGATTGAGGCGTTGCAAGGTGTCGCGGGTTTTACCGACGACACGAGACGCCAGAGCATCCGCATCACGGCGCCTCCGCTGGCCGCGCGCACGACCATTGGACCTCGGTTGTTGGATTTCGCGAAACAGAATCCGGATGTTGCGTTTGAGATGACCACAACCAACGTCATGCTGGACTTCTTTCGCGACAATATCGATCTGGCCTTCCGCCTCGGCCCCTTGACGGATTCCAGCCTTGTCGCGAAACGGCTTTGGTCCGTTCCCTAATGCTTTTGCGCAGGACAGGGCTTCATTCGAGCGCGCGGGTTGGACGGGTCGATTTCCAGACCAGACTTTCTTGCTTTGCCCGCCCTGAATGCTGGCCAACCCTGGGCGCTTGAGAGCGGGGAAACACTGCACCCGAAGCACATCGCCCACAGTTTGACCGACCTTGATGTCATTGCGCAGGCCGCCCGTCGCAACCTGGGTGTCGCGATGCTGCCTTCAGATATGGTAAACGGCGAACTGCAACGGCTTGAGGTCACGGATGCCCAACCAATGACGCGGGACATGTTCGCCGTCTATCCCAGCCGCCGCCTGTTGCCCGCGCGGGTCAGGAAGCTGATTGATTTCATGACGCCCGGCTGAACCTACCAATCAATTGCGACGCCATCGCGAAAGAACCCTCCGGTCGGGCCACCTTTCGGTAAGGTCGCTGCCCAGACAACGCCCCTGGCACCCTCGGAAATCGGACGCCCCCCGCCCCCCATATCCGTCGCAACCCAGCCGGGACACACGGCGTTGACGAGAATGCCCTGCGGTTTCAATGCGGCAGCGGTCTTGAGCGTCAGCGCGTTCAGAGCAGCTTTGGATACGCCATAGCCAGGCGTTCCGGCGGACATGCTGGTCAGCGACCCCGCCCCAGAGGACACGTTGACGATCCGGGCATCCGTGCCTCGTTTTAACAGTGGCACCGCCGCAATCGTGGTCTCCCAAGGGCCGAAAAGGTTCGTATCAAACGCGCGACGCACCCGGTCCAAATCGGCGAGGTGGACCTGTTGGTCGGTGTCGTAGTCCACACCCGCGTTATTCACCAAAACATCAAGGCGGCCATAGGCCGATTCAACCATCAAGAAGAAGGCCGCCGCGACAGAATCCGGACTAGAAACATCCAGTTGCAACGCTTCAGCCCCATATCCGATCTCATCCGCAGCAGCCTGCCCTTTTGCCAGATCGCGCGCACCCATCAGAACCTTCATCCCATAGTCTCGGGCCAATTGGTGGGACACTTCTTTGCCAATACCTCGGTTGGCTCCGGTCACGAGTGCGATACGCTGACTGGTCATGATCCCTCCTTCAATTCGCCTCGGCAGCGCGCTGGCCGGCAAGAGCCACAAGCCCACGGTCACCGGATTCCCAGATTGCCGTCATGGTCATTGATGTGACAAGCCAGCGATCGTCTGATTTCTCAAGCTCATAGTCATAGCGGCCACCAAGCACCCACAGGCCATCATCAAGACGATGGGTTGCTGTGAAATCAGCCTGTGCCGTGGCGGATGTTTCGGAAAGAGAGGTGATGGTGTGATTGGTCACCATATGGTGTGTCGCGTCGAAACCGGGAAGAAAGGCGGACCATCCAGCCACGAGCTCGTCGGCGGATTGTGTGACCGGGTCTCCACCCCAGAGGCTGGTGTAGTCCGTTGTGACAGTATCGGAAAACGCGCCGCGCACGCGGGTCCAGTCTTGGCGGTCAGCACCGGCCGCGATATCGGTGATTGCGGTCGAGATATCGGCCTGTTGTTCAGCAAAAGCTGCGGATCCGATCATAGAGACGGCCGCAAGGGTCGATGTGAGTTTTCTACGCATGTGGATACTCCGAATAGATGAGGGGGGAGGCCGAACGATTGCTCGGCGTCCAAACAGGGCTTAGTTGCTCGAACCGGCGCGGAAGTGGTCAGCGACGGTATCGGCCGCGCGGGTGACATCCTCGGGGTTGTCGTAGAAGTCGAACTGCGTGACATCCTCCAGCCATTGCGCGGTCGCCTCGCCTGCGAAACCGGCAAGGAAGGTCTGCACGCCCTGTGGGATCGCTGCGCTTTCCGAGTGCACAATTGCCAGTGGCTTATCCAAACGCTGCGGATTGTCGGCGGGATGATAGGTCAGCCAGCCTTCCCAGCCCGCATTGTTCCACTTGTCGTCATATTCCGGGATACCGCCACGGTCGGCCTCATAGTAGTATCCACCGATTGGCATCAGAACGCCCTCGGCACCCTCGGGTCCTGCCGCAGGAATGATCTGGCCACCAGCGGCCTCGGCAGCGTGGGACACCTCAATCAGCCCGGCGACACCTTCTGCGCCGCCATAGACCGCCTCGACGATCTCTTCGTTCTGCAACCACGGTGCAACCAGACCCAGCCGCTGAACCAGCGGATTGCCAGAGACCGCATCGACCATGTACCCGGCCGAGGCGCAGATCCCCAGACCGTTGATGTGGTCGGCATCTACTTCGGGTAGGGTCGCAACGAATGCGATGGCCGCTTTGATGTCCGATGTCTTGGCCTCGGGGCTTTCAACGAAGCGCACGTTGTTCGGCAGATCGCCCGATTTGCCCCAACCGCGGAAATCAAAGGTGAAGGCGGCAAAGCCGCGCTCGGCCATTTCTCGGGCATAGTTTGCGGGCATCTGTTCCTGAACAGAGGTCCAGGCCCCGGTCACGACGACAGTCGGCAGAGGCTCGGCTCCGCGCTCTTCCGGCAGGTACAGCGTGCCGGACAGCATAGCGCCTTCGTTCTCGAAGGTAACGGTGCGGGTTTCGACCTGCGCAACAGCGGCTGTCGAAGCCATAAGCGCTGCGGCGGTGTTCAGAGCGAGGGTATTCATAGCGATATCTCCCAAAATCTGTCTGGATGGGCACAAGCCCGATGACACCTGAGATATGCTGCGGTCAGCAGGGATACTTGCACCGGACTGCCGCGTTTTTGAAAGATCCTGCTTTAGACGGCATTTGCTGCGCGGAACGCGCGCGGGGTCTGCCCTACCACCTGTTTGAAACTGCGCGTGAAATGCGCCTGATCCGAAAATCCACAGGCCAAAGCGATATTACCCAGAGGGCGCGTGGGGTCCTCGATCATCTTCATCGCCTGCTCGACCCGGTAGGCCATGACATATTGCATGGGGGTCGAGCCCAGCGTTTCCTTGAAAACCCGCGCAAAATGCGAGGGGCTCATGCCCGCCTCAGAGGCCAGTTGATCGACCGTGATCGTTTGGTCCAAACGGTCCTGCACATAGGCCAGCACCCGTTGATAATGCTGAGAGGAAAAGCGTGCGGACAGCTCGACCTCTTCGGCGCGGCGTTTGCCGTATTTTTGCAGCAGTTTGACCAGAAACACCCGGCTCATGGCTTCGAACATCACGGCTGAGGACATGTCGTCGGTTGCCAGCGCATCGCGCAAAATGACACCTGCAGCACATAGATCAGGATCGGAAAACTGCGGTTGGTCGTGAAACTGCTCCGGCGCCAGAAGCATACCGAGTTCCGACTGCGCAAAGCGCTGGACCTTGTCCGGATGCAAGGTGATCACAATCACATCGGACTGCCCGTACCACCGCCATCCCGACCGCATACCTGCTGGGGTCACGATGACTTCATCTTTGCAAAAGGTGAAATCCCGCAGCGTGCCGTCCCGCCAGTTTTGCACGCGATGTCCCTTCTCCTGCAGGTTCAGAAGGACGTGGTGTTCCGAAAACACCTCTTCCGGCATTCGATCAGGTTCGGCCCGAAAATACCGCACGGACATCAAACCAGCCGCCGAAGGGCGCTGCATCTCATCACTGTTCAGCAACGGTTCTGACGGGTAGATATCAGCGTATCTTAGGGGCAAGGAGCAGCTCCGGCTTGCAATGCTCGATATGTGGGTTCTGCGCGCGCAGGGTCAAACGCTTTGTTGGCGCTTTATGTGGTCGATGAACAGCCTCAGGGGCATCATGGATTTATACTCGCGTGGGAAATACATGAAAATACCTGGGGTGAGGCCCAAGTGGTCCTCAAGAACTGGTGTCAAAACTCCGGTATCAATCAGTGGGGCAACATAAGCCCTGAAGGTATAGGCCAACCCTAACCCTCTTTTCGCCAGATCCACCGTTGCAGGAAGGGCGTTCGCGATCAGGTTACCTTGCACATCTACGGCATATTCCTCCTCGCTCGATTGAAAGCTCCATGGGGCAATCTGGCCCGAGGATTGGAACCTGTAGCGGATACAGGTATGCCCCAGCAGGTCAGGCGGTGTTTCCGGTATGCCACGTGCCGTCAGGTAATCCGGGCTGGCGACGACGGTCACTGGAAGCGGCGGCGTCAACCGCACAGCCACCATGTCCTGTGCCACACGATCCCCAAGACGGAATCCAGCATGCAGCTCTTCCCCGAGTATGTCTGAAAGCGCATCCGTCAACGACAGTTCCAGTTCGATCTCGGGATACGCGGCACAAAAACTCTTGAGGATCGGACCCACGTAAAGGTGGTAGGCAAACTCCGGCATCGCCAGTTTCAACGTGCCCCGCGCGGCGTGACCGGTGCTGCGCGCGCTTTCGACCGCCTCGGAGAGTTGATCAAAGGCAGGCCCCGCGCCGCGGATCAGGGCGCGCCCGGCCTCGGTCAGGCTGATTGAGCGCGTTGTCCGAATGAAGAGCGCGGTGCCCAACTGGTCTTCCAACGATTTCAATTGATGGCTAACGGTCGATGGCTTGATACCCAGCGCCTCGGCCGCAGCACGCAGCGATCCGTGGCGCGCGATGGCGGTAAAGATTTCAAGCGTGGCAAGTGGCAGGCGCATAGAAGTCCCGAACAAACTTATTATTCGATATCATACATGAAAGAAGTGCCAACAGGGTGAATTATCACGCCCTATCGGGATTATTATCTTCGTGTCATCGTATTCAGGAGGACACAAGATGAACACTCTGACCAAAGTTGCTGCCCTCACCGCTGCTCTGATCACAGGAGAGGCCGCCATGGCCGCATCCCCCGAAGACAATATCAAAATCGTACAGGACTTCTTCGCCGCCTATGGCGCCCGTGATCTGGACGGCATCGCAGCCGTGATGGACGACAACGTCAAATGGCACATCCCAGGCCGCCACCCCTTGTCTGGAACCAAGACCGGCCGGGACGAGGTTCTGGCCTTTTTCGAACAATTGGGCACCGCTGGTTTTCAGGCAGAACCCATCTATTTCGGAGCCGACGAAACCCATGTGGTTGATATCCATCGCGGCTGGTCGAACGCCGATGGCAAACCGAATGTCGATACGACTTGGGCCCTCGTCTATCGGATCGAGAATGGCAAGATCGTCGAGGCGACCAACCTGTCCGCCGATCAGGATGCGGCAAACACGTTTTTCTGGTCCCAGTACTCGCTGGCTCCGGTCCCTGAGCGACTTGCCAAGTAAACCATCAACAGGAGATTCAAGTGACCGATTACCCCGAAATCCGCGGCTTCATCGCCGACTGGTTTGCCCGGTTCGACAGGCTGGATCCGATCGACGCGTTCCTGCCTGACCTCCACCCAGATGTTGACTGGGACATGCCTGACGTCGATACCACTCTCAACGGGCATGATCGCGTGCGTGCTTGGTATCGTGGCGTGCTTGAAACCTTGCAGCGTCCAACCGAGCATCACGTCAGCAAGATCGCAATCAAGCCCGGTGCCGCACAATTCGAAGTTCTGTTTCGCGCCACGACCTTTGCGGGGGACCACATTGAAGCCCGCGTTCAGGAAAACTGGCGCTTTGAAACCCGACCCGATGGTCGCCCGCTAATCACCCATTATTCCGCAACATTCCTGCAAGAGGCAGATACATGAAAACCCTTGTCCTCACCGCGCATCCGGACCTGAGCAAATCGCGCGTCAACCGCGCCTGGTTTGACGCACTTTCAGAAGCCGCCGACGCGACAACCCGCGATCTGACCGCCATTGGCGGCAGTGAGATGCGCTTTGACATCAAAGCCGAACAGACCCTCTTGCTGGCCCATGACCGGATCGTGTTCCAGTTTCCATTCTACTGGTATTCCGCACCTCCGGTCATGAAAGCCTGGATGGATCAGGTGCTGAACTATGGTTTCGCCTACGGGCCGGGCGGTGACCAACTGAAAGGGCGTGAGTTCCTCATCCTTGTCTCGACCGGAGGTCCCGAGCACAGCTATCACGCGGGCGGATACAACAACTTTACAATGGCCGAGTTTCTGAAACCGTTCCAACAGACGGCGAACTTGGCCGGAATGACGTATCTAAGGCCTTTCGTGGCCCATGGCATGGCGGTGGCAACTCGAGAGCAGATTGAAGAGAACGTGCCCCATATGCTGGCCTATTTGAGCGATCCCGAATTGGACCCCAAGGTGAGACAGGCCCGTTTGCTCAAACAATTGGAAGACGACCCCTCACTGGCAGCGGCGGTAAGCTGAGACCGACCGATCCTGCGCTGGACAGAAAACACAGGTTTTTCAGCCGGCGCGGGTTCTCCGATGCCCAATGAAAGGTAGACTATCAGCGCGGAACAAGAGTGTGAGACAACGATGGCCGAGACTGATCACCTGAACCACTGGTTGATTTCTGATGGTCGCCTGTTGGGCGACGAGAGGCTTATCGTCAAAGGCTATTGCGAAGGATTGACCGCGCTTGGCGTCCCTCTCGCCCGCGCAAGGATCGCGCAGAATTATTCGAACCCTTTGCTCAGCGCATGGGGGATCATCTGGACACCCGAGGAAACCCGCCGCTACACCGTACCGTCCACGGTTTTGTCGACCAGTGCGTGGCACGGCAGCCCGTTCGAATATGTTGTCACCCAGCGGCGCCCATTGCGCAAACGCCTGACCGACCTCAACGTTCTGGCAGAGCATCCGGTCTATGCCGAGCTGGCCGAAGCAGGCGCCACCGATTTTCTGGCGATCCCGCTGGAGCATGGCAACGGCTCGGTTCAGGGCACCAGCTTTACTTCAAACGCAGATACTGGGTTTTCGGACGCGCATATCCGCTACATCGAAGACACGCGATACGGACTTGCCGCGGCTTTGGAACCCATTGCGATGCGCCAGTCGCAAAAGAGCCTTCTTCGGACCTATCTGGGGCACGGCCCCGCCGAAGAAATTGATCAGGGGCACATAAAGCGCGGAGAACACAGAACAGTTTCTGCCGCAATCCCGTTTGCGGACCTGCGGGGCTTTACCCAAAAGGCCTCAACCTGGTCCGAGGGCGATTTGCTTGCCATGATGGGTAAGTATTTCGAGATGGTTGTGTCGCCCATCCAGGAAGAGGGCGGTGACGTTCTCAAATTCATGGGGGACGGCATACTAGCCGTTTTCAACACTGATGATGACGCAGAAGCCTCGTGCCGATCTGCGGTGCGGGCGGCAGAACACGCCCTGACCAACCTGCGCGACCACAACGAGACAGCCGCCGAAAAGGGAAACGAGCCCATCGAATTCGTCGTCGGCATTGATTTCGGTCGCGTCACCTTTGGCAACATCGGCAGCCCTGATCGCTTGGATTTTACGGTGGTTGGTCAGGCTGTGAACGTGGCCAGTCGCGTTCAGGAACTGTGCAAAAAACTGGACGAAAAGATACTGGTGACTCAGAGCGTCGCAGAACATGTGACAGGCTACAAACACGCAGCTGGCTATCATGCTATCCGCGGCTTGCCGAAGAAAATCGAGGCTTTTGCGATCCGCGCATAGCTCTTCGAAGTCAACCTTTCGCCGAATAAAGTTGCTTGCGTCGAACCTATCGCAAGGATTTATCGTTTACACAGCGCAGATGGGGCACATGCCTATTGGCTTGGACAAAACGGGAATAGTTGTTGGTGAGGAATATGGCTGGGGCGGTAGAAGTTTTTGTCAACATGTTGAAAATCAACAAAATAAAGGAAATGAGGTCAATGGGCAGTGTTCGGAAATTGGTTTGAGTCCAGTATTATGCCTCACTTTTCTGCTTTTGACATTGTGTTTGCACTTTGTATGTCCGGAACGGACCGAGCGTGTAGCCTTACATTGGAGGTACGGCACGTACGGTGACCGACTGTCTGGCCGCCACCCTTTCGCGATGTATCATATACAGCCCCGCACTGATGATGATGGCAATGCCAAGCAGACTAAGCGTGTTCGGAAAGTCGTTGAAGACAAGATAGCCGAACAAGGTCGCGACCGGCAGCTCAAAATACTGCAGCGGTGCCAGCGTGACGGAAGGCGCAAAAGGCAGCGCATAGGTCATCATCATGTGGCTCACCGTCGCAAAAAAGCCAGCGCCCAAAAGCCACAACAACGCGATGTCTGTCGGCCAAACGGGATCAAACAAATCAGAGCCGGAACCTTGCGCAACAATTAGAGCTGGAATGCAAAACAGGCTGGCGATCAGGCCTGTGTGGAATTGCAGGGTCACAGGGTGCACCCGACGCGACAACCCTCGGGTCAAAAGAATGTAAAAAGCGAAGGCAACTGCAGTGCCAAGCGGAATAACGGCAACCGCGCCGAAAGCTGCGAAACTTGGCTGGATGACGAACAACACCCCGACAAACCCCACAAGCGCTGCGCCAACGCGACGCGGGCCGACGGCTTCTCCAAGATAGAACTTGCCGACCAACAAGACGATGAACGGGGCCACGAACACGATTGCCAGCGCATCGGCAAGGGGCATCACCCGGATCGCGGCAATGAAGCAAAATGTTGCGAACACCAGCAGCAATGAGCGTAAAACCAGCACCATCACCTGACCTTTCGCCACGCGCAACGACAGTCCCATTATCCAGATGAAAGGCGCCATCAATCCGCATTGCACCACAAACCGAGCAGCCGTAATCTGCCCAACCGGCACGCTGGTCGACGCGAGTTTCGCAGACACATCCAGCAAATGAGCGGTTAGGCAAAATCCCAGCATCAGCACAACGCCGACAAGGGTGCGATCCGGAGATTGAGGTATGGGTTCAGCAGAGGTCATCGTTTCATTTAGAGATGTCGCCAAATGCGTGTCTATTCTCAATACGACGACAGGCAAAAATCCCGCAATCCAAGAGTTCGAGTTGAATTGGAAATAGCGTTCGCGGCGAATGTCTCCTCCAACGGGCCGCACAGCCGCTTCAGGTGGCGTTGGCTGAAAGAAATACAGAAAGAAAACCTGAGGCGAACCTCTTCATTGAACATGTCTATTCAAATTCAAAAAAAGCATCGTGATTTGCTGATCCAGCGCACATGCACTGGATCAGTAAGTGCACTGTTATGCCAGTTGGGCAAGGTTGCCTGACCGGAAGGCAAAGGTTCAGGGCGCGATTGACGGAGCACGGTTCAAGCACTTCGACCCAATAGACGACATGCTGGGATCCGAACTCGAGGTTTTCGTGCCGTTAAAAGACAGATGAGAGGTGCTTACTCGTCACCGATCAAAATTCATTCTTTGTTCGATAATAGGTCTTCGAGATTGTCATATGGCGCGGTGTCTCTAAACTGTTTCACGAGTTCAGCGTCGTTTGAACGATCCCGCGCGCAAGTTTTCAGTAGCTGCCATAGATGAAGAAGAAGAAAGGTTGTCGCTCCCGCGGCCGCAATATTGAAGGCGATTTCCCACACTGTCACTTTGATATTCCCACAATTGATAAGTTACATCCCCGCAACCTTAGAACCTACCATAGCACTTGACGAGAACCGGAACCTGTGGCTCTGAGCCCAACTTGCCACTGAAAGATCATGTCTCAGGATGACCTGGAAAACCTATTGAACTCAATCAGCAGGCCGACGCCGGAAGAAGAAGCATTTTTTTGCCAAACGTCGCTCCCTTGGTCTCGGTGTCGGGCTCGATGAGCATAGGAAAATAGTCTATCCGAAAAAGCTCGTATTCATCGACTTCGAGGCATCCTCGTTGAACCCCGAAAGCTGGCCGATCTAAGTTGCCTATAGACTCTGAATGACCGCTTTCAGAGATCGGAACAGTTGCTCTCGCACCCACGGCGAAGGTCTGTTTCCCGCCCTACTTGCCGTTCTGACGCTTCCCGAAAACCCTTTCAGCCCCCTTGACCTCTTCGAAAATAAGTTCAGGCACAACCACTTCCCAACTGGCCCGTTTCATCAGGTGATGAAAACTCTCATCGGCATCTTCCTTACGCCAGTGTATGATGGCCGCGATCTCGCCGGTTACAAATTTCGTGCCCATCGGGGGCGCGAATGCTTTTGCCATCCGCCCGAGGGCCCGTCCCTGAAGATCCTCGATCTGCCAGCGATCTCCGACATTGGCGAGCTTGATTGGCGCGCCGACCTGCGCTTCAGAGATCGCCTGGTGAACAATGTGCCGATCACCTTGGCGGCCTGCAAATGACAGGTCGACCATCCTCATTTCGGGCGATTGAAAGAACCGGCGTGGGCCAGGGACTGTCGCCAAGTCGGGCACCATGTGCCGCGTGACGACGGAAGGCGACTCGCTGGGAAGGTACTCGTGATTGTCGTTACTCATGACGATCAAATTGCGCCGTGCACGTGTCATGGCGACATAGAATAAGCGCCTCGGGGCGTCCTGATCTTCGTTTCGCGAGGGCCGTTCCCAACCGCCATCCAGGATCACGACATCGTCAAATTCGAGACCTTTCGCTCTGTGCGCCGTCAACAATTTTAGGCCACGCTGCTCGCCCCATGAATCCTTCGACCATTCAGCAAACCATTCGATCACGTCAGGGATTGGGAGTGTTTTGCCATCAACTTCACGCGCAAGTTGGCCAAGTCCCTCGCCGATCCTGTCTGTCCAACGGCTTGAGGGTATCGTGTTCAGGATTTCGGTAAGGTCGGTCAAGCTGACCAAGGCTGCGCGCCACTCGCGTAGGCCGTCGATGAACGTCCGCATCTCACGGGTACGCCAAACACTTGGCAAGTTTTCGTTCGCCATTTCGACGGGAATATCATGCGCCTCGGCAAAGTCGCGAACCGGTAGAAGCTTGCGCCAATCACGAGAAATGATTGCCGCCCCCTTCCAGCTCCAATCAGGAATCAGTTTTGACAGGCGAATCAATTCGTTGATCGCCGCAAGGGCCTGAGCGTCATTTCCGGCCGGGCAGCCAAGGATTTGGACTCTGCCCTGTGCGACCGGATCGAGGCTTTCCATGATACCACCGGCCGGTTCCTTTTGCCTGGATTTGTCGACTGAAATACCATGCCCTGCTTTCATACGTTCCCGAGATCCTTCGATCACGGCGTTCGCTGCGCCAATGATGTTTTTCGACGAGCGGTAATTGTCCGTCAGAAAGACCGGTTTTGCTGAATATTCTTGTTCGAATTGCCGGATGTGGCGCACCGATGCACCGGCGAACGCATAGATATTTTGGTCGTCATCGCCAACTGCGAACAGGCTGATGCGTTGATCTGGGTCATCGATACTGCGACCGGCCACCGCTGCGATCAACGCATATTCCTCGGGCCCCACGTCTTGATATTCGTCCACAAGGATCCAGCGGAACCCCTGGATCAACGTCTCTCGCAAGGCTTCGGCCTCGATTTTGTCCAACCCGTCGCCACGCAAGAGACGCGCAGCATCGACCAGAAGCGTCTCGAAATCTGGTTCATCGGCTGCTGCTCGTCCAGCGAAACTCGCGCCGATCAACCGCATGGCTAAAGCATGGATGGTCAAGACCGTCACGAAGCGAGCATCTTCGCCGATGAGCAGACGCAAGCGTTCCCGGATCTCGGCCGCCGCGTGGCGATTGTACGCGAGCACCAGTATTCCGTTTGGATCTTCGCGTTTGATCCTGACAAGGTAGGCGACACGATGGACCAGCACGCGTGTCTTGCCTGATCCCGGCCCCGCGAGCACAAGCACATTTGTCTGCTCGCGGTCGTCACGCACGATCTGCTCTTGTGTCGAATTCCCCAGATTGTCGACGATCTCTGCAAAAGACTGTGGAGTTGCCTGCCGCCTGAATTCCGAAATTTTCCCCGGCATCCAAGCTTTCATGAAGTCGGACTGTTCCATTGCAAAATAATCATGCGCGAGTCGCTGGGCCTGATTGATGTCTTCGATGCCTTTGTTCGCATAAGCCGCCATTACGTGGGTCTGAACGGTCTGTTCGGTGTAATGATCTTCAAGTGGCGCAAAATGCTGGATCGTGAAAGCACCGCCTTTCCGGTTGATGTGCAACGTCATGGCCGAGCGGAACACGGACAATCCCTTGCCCAGTGTCACCACTTGCTGTTCGTGCAGCCACAGAAGCGCCCGATCCATAAGCTTTGCTGGATCATTTACAGCCCCCCGTAAGAGCGCATCGCTGTTGATCGCAGCAAGTAGATCACCAAGGGTGGTCTCGACAGGAACATCCTTGCCGCGCAGGCCAGCCTGAACCCTGTTGATCAAGTATGAAACCAAACGCTCTGCCGCCTGTCTGCGAAGATTAGCAGTTTGTTCGATTACCGCCCATGACCTTTGCATTCGCACCATGACACTGCCTTTGGACACCTTGCGCAGGCCGATATTGCCTTTTCCGCCATCCATGTCGCGGCCATCCTGCGCAATCCCGCGAAGCAATCCCTCGACAATATCGGGCCGCACGGAGACGTGTCCCCGCTCCCGCAGTGCCTGCGCTACTGAGGCCAGATGGCAGGGCAAAGCCTCATTGATGTCCGCGTCCGGCGCTTGCTCTCCAAGGATTGCAATCAGGTCTGCTTCTAATCGCGATGCCGCTTCGAACCGCTTCGACGAGGCATTCTCGACACCTACGTGCACGAAGATGGTGATGTTTGTGTCGTCCTTTGCGATCCCCATGGCCTCGAGGTCCGCCAAGGCTTTACGCAGGCTCGACATTGTAAGCCCGTTGACGCCGCAGAGCTCGTCCGTGGTGATGCCCTCTTCCTGCGGCGCGTTGATGATATGCTGCACGATTGCGGCGAGATCCTTGCGCCGCCGCTCGGTGATCTCTGCGGATTCCAGGATTTCACGGACCTCCCGCATGCTCTTTATTCGGAGCGAGGCGGGAAACACCTGCACCCGGTTTTCTTCGCGATTCAGAAGGTGTGCTTCTTCCAGCCAGGCGACGGCTGTCTTCACCCGCGTATCGTCGGTATTGCTGTCCCGCTGGAAATCTCGCTCTTTCTCCTCATGAACGATCTCACCGGGTGTAGCAACAATTTCACCGCCTTTTCCAGTCCGAGCATCAAGGCGTCGGAGCGCCTTCAGGATCGCGCCGATTTCGTGCCGCGCGAGTCGAGAGCGCGCGCTGAGGCTGAACTGACGATCAACGTCTTCGGTATTGAACAACAGGACGCAGTTCGCAGGCTCGCGGTCCCGCCCGGCGCGACCCGCCTCTTGTAGGTAGTTTTCCAGCGACCCCGGCACGTCCCCGTGAACGACCAGACGGATGTCCGGCTTGTCGACCCCCATCCCAAAGGCATTGGTGGCTGCGATCACGCGGAGGTTGCCGACGCGGAAGTCCTCCTGGATCTCACGCTTTTCATCGGGGCTGAGGCCTGCGTGATACCGTTCAGCGGCAATGCCCTGTTGTTTTAAGAACTCCGCCACGCGCTCGGTAGCGTTTTGGGTCGCGCAATAGACGACCGCTCCCGACACGCCCTCACGTGGAAGCTTGGCCTCGATCGTGTCGAGGATATCGGCCATCTTGGTTGCACGCTGCGTTGGTAGCACCTGGAAGCTCAGGTTCGATCGCGATGCGCCACCGTCGATCAACACCAGCTCGGAACCCAGCCGCTCTTTGAAATGACTGCGGATGTCCTGCACGACGTCCGGCTTTGCTGTCGCGGTCAAGCAAAGCACCGGAGCCGGTTCTTCGTCTGAGCTTTCCTTGATAAACCGCGAAACGTAGCGATAGTCGGGTCGGAAATCGTGCCCCCATTTAGACACGCAGTGCGCCTCGTCCAGCACCCACAGCCCCACCTCGCGCTGTATCAGAGCGGACCGAACTGTTGTACTGCGCAGTTGTTCGGGCGAAATCAAAAGGATCGCAGCATCCCCGAGCCGTACCTTGTCAAGCGCATCCTGACGCTCGGGCAAAGACAATAGCCCGTTTATCGTAACCGCCGAGGAAATTCCGGCCCGAACCAAGCCCTGAACCTGGTCTGCCATCAGCGCCACTAGCGGCGATATAACGACGGTCAATGCCCCGGTCTTGTCGAACCGAGACAGCGCGGGAATCTGATAGCAGATAGACTTACCCGTGCCCGTTGGAAGGATACCCAAGAGGTTGTCGCCTTCCATGGCCGTCGCCACGATCTTTTCTTGAAGCGGGCGTCCGTCCTCGTCGACTGGTTCTGGGCGGAAACTTGGGAAGCCGAACCAACGCTCGAGTGCACGGGTGGGATCGTTGTGCTCTGCGCAATAGGCACAGTGCGGATCACGACAATTCGTATCTCTCAGGTCTTTGACGAGCCTTGCTGCGTCACGGAATTGCGCTCGCACCCAAGGCGGCATAACAGAATCCCCACCAGCGACCGAAATCCAGGCAAGAGCATATGCCATCGGCCAGCCCAGCTCAGCGTCCGACAGCCGCTCGAGCAAGCCGTCCACCTGCGCGTCGCAGGCCAAGTCTTTAAGCAACTTCTGAATGGCCTTGTGCGCTTCTGCTTCTGTCGGGATAGGCGCCAGGCGCACGTCGCTGAACAACCGATCAAATCCGTCGCTACCGGGACCTCGGCAGCACAACCAGTGATAGGCCATCATCGTTTCTGGCGACAATGTGTTCAGCGATACGAAGGCGTCGATCTGGTTGCGAAGAACCTCGAACACAAGACGCGCGTCGAGCTCGGGATCATTGACGTGACCGCTTTGAAGCCGCCCATCACGGTAGTGCTTGACCAGATGATGGTAGGGATTGCGCGGGAACGCCAAGGGGTTGAGCCACAGCGTGTCAATCGGACCGTCCGCGAGCTTTGCGAAGCGCGGCGAGACCGCCATGAGATGCGGCAGGTCATGGCGCAGAATATTGTGTCCAATGACATGTGCGAAACCGGCGCAAAACAAGTCAAGCTTTTCAAGCGCGGCCTTCGGATCACCTTTCCGATGAACAATCCCATCTCCATCGTCTTCCGGCACGGCTGCAAAGGCGAACACCTTGGCTTCCTTGGGATCGATCTCCAGATCAATCGACAGACAGCGCGACAAAACTTTGGAATGTTCCCGCGGCATTTGAATACTCTTAATTCCCGGCGGAATAGCCTCTGGCTTTTCAAGCGGCTTTGGTCTGCCACGGCCAAGGGCCTTTGATATGCCACGGGAAATTAAGTTTTTCATATTGGCAGGCTAATAATTTTTTCTTAGGAGCGGAACCTTCCGTGGCCATTTGGCAAAAAGTGTTCTCTCTATGCCATGTCAGTTCTTTGGGGCGAGGCTAGTTTCTTTTTCATTTGGCTTTCAAATCTTTCCATCCAGAACCAACAGCAGGTCGACAATATCACTCGCATCCCGTTGCGAGACCGGGGCTGTCAGGATCCAGGCAGGCCGGTTGATCAAAGTCCGCTTGTTCCCCGGCTCGTCGGTTTATTGAAAATACAGCGAACTACCGGTCTTCCGCCCAAGTAGTAACTGGCGCGAGTGTTCGCGCCAGGTCTGAAAGCCACTCTCATGACTGTTAAGCGAGCGCCAGCAAGTGTTCAAATGCCGCGCGCTTCAGTTTTTATTTCGGCAATTTCAGGGGCCATTCGGTCACCTCACGAAGCTTGATGGCCACTTTCTTGAGCGCTTCGTCAGAGAGACACCCGATCTCTTGTATTTGAAAAAGCGGATTCTCTAATTGCGGGTCTTTTACGGTCACGCTTTCGGCCTGGCTGCTTTCGTCAAGGGTTACTTCAATTTCCAGTGTGGAGCTTTCGGCGAGGTTGCAAGCCAGGATAACTGGGAAGCCATAGCGGTACTTTTTGCCGATCATCAGCTTGAAATCCGCCTTGTCCACCGCCTTTTTAAGATCTTGGACATGATGCGCCGTATAGAAGACGTTCAGGACATTGCCATTCTTGTGCCCAGCGATTGCCTGCCGTTCGCCGTCAACCACCATCTCGCGTTTCAACATGCTCGAGAAAGTCTTGCGAAGCGCATAGAAATCCTCGTCGAAATCACCGATGCCAAGATGTCCGAAAATGCGACGTAGATGCTTGCCGTAGGCACTGGTCACATCTCCTGTTGACGAACGACGCACGGCCTCGGGAAAGAGAAGCGGACCATGATCGTCCCGAAGTGCCTGAAACCATTCGACGAACCCCAAGTCCAACAAAATCTGTGGTATGGGGATAAGCCGCTTGCTGTCCTCTGTCTTACCTGTGGCTTCTGGTCCAGACGCGATTGCCAAGAGATAGGTCCCGTCGCGATACCTGACATCGCTGCGTTTCAGCAACAGAACTTCCTCAATGCGAGAACCGATGGATAAAACGATCAAGGGCACCCAATAATCGGCATCCCGTACGATCACATTGCCTCGTTGCCAGCGGCGATGCTCAGACGCCGCTCCCGAATAGATCGGCGACGTCAAGAGCCGCGCGATCCGCTCAGTGGTCCAAGGCATCCGATTTTTCGGTTTCGTGACTCGTACATGCAGCTCATCGTCGGTTGCAAGTGACTGGATGTGCCGTTGCATTTCTTTGTAGGAAATAGCTTTGGGGATTTCCGGACCGAGTTCTGAAGCCGATTTGAACATCCTGTTCATCGCATCCCGATACTTCTTGAGTGTACACAGGGTTACGCGCGGTACCAGACGTTCTGCGAGCAGGGCACGCTTTTCGGGGTTGGATAGTCCCTCAATAGCGCGGACCTCCTCCATAACCAGGAAATCGGCGGCGTCCGCCTGAGAAATCTCAAATTCCTTGGTTATGTTTTTCCCGTCGCTCTCGAAGCGGTTTCGGCCGTGCGACTTGCCGTGGGTGCGGGGCAGCCGGGATGCCCATCCTAAAAATTCTTTCTGTCTCTCTTTCGTGAGGGAAGATACCGGGATGTCGCCAAGAAATTCTTCCGTCAGCTGGTAAACGGAAGCCGTTATCTTCTTCATGGCCTTGCTGGAATGGTTTTCGTCGGTCCTTGCCCGTGCTTGGGAGAGTAGAACGGGTGCCTGAACGAACTTGTCGAAGTCATCCAGCCCGTGTTCAGCCAAGAGATCAGAACTGGCATAACGCACGTCGTCACCTTCGTGCATGGCAACTTCCACGTCATTGAGCCGACGTTGCAAAGCCGTCGCACGTTTGCCCAGGTCGTTTGAGATCGGTGTGGGGAGATTTAGGGCGACCCGGCCACCGGCGGCGCGCAGCAACGGTTCGACGTCGGCCCATTGTCTGGTTCTTGCGGACTGCCGAAGACGGCGGTTTTCTCCCTGCAGTGCTTCGATCCTTCGGTCGACCTCGCCAGCGCTCAAGGCAGTGTCTTGGTTTTGCTCTTGTAGCATACCCTCAAGTGCTGAGCGTAGCATTTCGGTCAAGACGGCTTTGGCGGTCTCGGGATTAGGCGAATCTTTGGTCAGTGCGTCCACGTGTGTTTTCTCCATCTGCTCGAGGACGGTGAGCAACGCGGCTGCGCGCTTCACGGCGTCGAGCGGGAGGTCGGTTCGCAGCGACAGGCAAAGAAACTGGTTTGGGACCTGGTTTGACAGTTTTTTTGGCAGACGTTTTCGGAAATAGAAAATACGGCCGCGGCGCATGAGGTAGGGGCCGGCATGATAACGGGGTTTGCGCGACCGCGCGCCGGGTCGATTTCTTGCTGGCTGTGTCACAGCATGTGTCACAGTTTCCGAATGCTGTGACACATCGGATTTTCCGGAGGCTCTGTCGCCCCTTATTTTCCTGGCTTTTCTTGTGGAGTCCGGCCTGAAACCGAGTCTTTTCTATTCTCAACACACTGATAATACGACACTTTTCCGAAACTGTCCGTATAGAACCCCAACTTCATCCGGGTTAGATGCGAGTCTTGTGGGCGTGAAGGCAAACAAAAGGCCGCAGGAAGCGGCCGGAAACAGCATAGAAATTTTGACTTAAGATTAGAGGCTTAGCAGTTCGGATGCCGGATATACCGGCAGGCCACCAGCATCTGGAGATGGATAAATCCCTATTTCATTGATGCGTTTCTGGAGATCGCTTTCCTCAATCTGCAACACACTCGCTGCACTGCGTACCGTTTGAAAACGCCCCAGAAACTGATCGAGAATTATGACGCTCACACTGTTCCGAATTCTCCGCCGGCAGCCGGATGGAGTTGGATAGCATGGCAGGAGGTTGAGTTTATTCAACTGTTTGAGTTCAGCGTACTCTAAGCCAAGCTGCTTGGTCAGATCATATGGTGTGATGTGTTCACTGGTGAAGATGGGAAGCTTGGCAACAAGTGCAGACCTGAGAACACGAATGCCAGAAATGCCAACTTCGGTTTCATGTTGATACGAACCAGCCAATTGGTCGGTCAGGATGAGCCGAATGACTTGCGGCGTGGTGCATCCGTAAGCAAAGCACGCTTGATGGATGCTGCAATAATCAGCGTTGTCAGTAGGGCTGTTGCCAGCAACATGCTCCTGGATACGAGCCGAAAAGCCCTCAATATCTTCTCGCCGAAACCGCCATTTCTTGTGGGCAGTGCTTCTGATCGGCCGGAGTAGACCGTCATTCACCAGCGCTTCAAACCCTTTTGTGCCAATGCCAAGAAGCTTAGCACCCTTGGTCTTATCCAGGCTTTTCACTAAGTCTTGGATGTGGGCCAAGCATTTTTGCATCTGAACCTTTAGGTTCTGTTGCTGAGGGTTCCCACCTTCGGGCAGTAATCCGTCACGTACCAGTGCCATCCTGACCCAGCTGTGGTGCCGATTTGCTGCCTTGGCAATGGCAACAATGTTGGCGTCGACATATCGTTCAACACTGACCTTTTGCGAGATACTGTTCAGACAAAAGTGGCCCTGGTCGGCGCATAGTTGCCTCATCAACTCTCGAAAGAACGAGCGTTCCTTTGGCTTGACGGACAGCAAAGCCCAGTTGTGCAGCCAGGTTTTGCTCAGCCGAAGACGATGCTTGCAGAGGGCCTTATCGACAGCTTCAAATACTGAGGACGCGCCCTGTTCAGTAATTGCAAAGCCAGCGTTGATCGCATTCCGCTGCTGTTCACGAGTTAGGTCAGCTGGATGACCGGTGCCCATTTTGACGAACTGCCCTAGACCGAGGCACCAACGCTCCACAACGTCGATCTGAACGTCACCGATCCAATTGCACATTGGTGTATCACTATCGATTTGACAGATAGCGGCGCGCTCGAACGGACTTTGACGCATGGGCAGAACATATCGCGGCAGCTGGTCGAGCCAGCCGCGCTCAAAGCGGGCACGCAAAATATGGTCGTAGCAAGAGGTGTAGTCCGCATACGGCAACGGTATCAAAGCAACGTTGTGAATCGGACAGGTCTGTATTGGGCGAGGAAGCCAGTTTCGACGGAGATGTAGCTGCGATTTGTCGGATGTTCCCGTCTCCAGCCAGCAAACCGGACAGATCGCGAGGTCTTGCTTACGCAACGACCGCGTCAGGAACTGCTGACCGTGCAGGCGTGAGTAGGTTCGTGACAGCTGTTCTGGGCTGTTTTGCGTCAAGCTTGATCGCTCAGAAGCCGTAAGATCGGCCAAGCGATCAAGCTCGGTCTGACGACCAGTGCAGACCTTCGCCTTTGACAGGCCTGTCGCTGTGCAGAATTCTTGTGTGGTGCCGGATGCGTTGATGGCGGTGTTCCGGGCAAGTAGTGAGAATCCGGGTTCGTCGGCTAGCGCCGATGTCTTTAATGGTAGAACTGTGATCATTTTTCTGCTCGTTGTTGGGCCGTCTTGTGCGACAGCTATTCTTGGGGTTTGATTTTTATGGTTTCGAAGTCGTCGGCGATAAACGGATTGAGTGCGGGAACGCAGTCTTCTTCTTCTCGGTAGCAGTCTTGGAAATGTGCGATGACAAGCTCATCTGCATCGCTCCGATATGCTTTTGATGCGGCACGCTGACACCAGACGCAGATTTCGCCAAAGGCATACATACCTGCGTGCATGAGACGTGCTGCGAAGTTCTGGGTCATGACGCTGGCACCCAAGGCGATACCGGTATTTTCAGCTACTATCTTCAATACTCGTATCGTCCGCGCGAGGTCTGACGCCGGGTCAAAACTCGACATTCTGACCTTTCTGTAACGTCGATCCAACTGACCGTCTGATGCGAGGACATCGTTAAATTCGGGCATGCCAATCAGGATTGGAATGATCTGACCAACGCGCGGCTTTACCAGTGATTTGAGAAAGTCCTGCAGATCCTCTCGATCTTGTTTTCCCGTCGATCTGATGTGTTGGATTTCGTCGATCACCAAAATCTTGGTGTTAAGCTTAGCCATGTAATTGCGGCTCGAGCGCAGCATGGCTTCGGCGCTATCTTTCTGGCGGGCCGGCCAACCGAGCTCTTCTAACAGCGCCGCGCTGAGCGATTTCAATGTCGCTCTCGCTCCAAGGTCGAGTTTCAGAAATGGTCTTTCTGGGTCCCCTGCGTTGGTTTCGGCCATCCCGAGCGCCTCTAGTGCCTGCATAGTTCCCTCAGATTTTCCGGTTCCGGTCAGACCCAGAATGGCAATCCCGCGCGCCTCGAAACGTCGGCCGGATCTGGTTGCCATTACAAAGTCCTCGTACGTCTCTGTAATCCGCTCCCTGATCCGTTTGGCGTCGCGGCTGTCTATGAATAGTGGACCGGCATTGGTCATAGTGGAAACATGATCAGACATCGTCGTCGTCCCCCTGCCACCAATCAGTGTCGTAATCGACACCGCTATCCCCAGCGTCGGGCTCCGCTATTGGCGTGTCATCAACGTAAGTCGGGGTGGCTTTCTCTGCGGCAACGTCTTTTTCGATGCCGGGTGCTGGCTCGCCTATTATGAAACCCAACCCGTCGTCAGCGCTCGGAAGCCCATCTAATTGGTCAACAGTATCATCGAAGATCGACAGGCCATGCCACAGATTGTTCGCAAGTCGATTGAAATCTGCTGAAGTTGGCGCCTGCGGCAACGTGCCTACAATCTTTTGCTGATCCGTCACGCGTGATCTGATGTTGTTGAGAGCTGCCAAAATGACGGAGAAGTTTACCTTGGCCTCGGCGGCGTAACGCTGCCTTAGGATCGCACCGACTGCGTTCCATTCGACGACAGAGATGCCATCGAAGTTTTCAATGCTGTTTGGAACCTCGATCCATTTTCCTTTGACATAGACGCTGATCGCTCCAAGCGAGTCTGGGTCAACATAAACGGGGCACTTAGGGCTGCCATATTGTTTGCGTGCTTCAACGATTTCCTCGCTGTTGAAATCAATACCAAGAACTCGAACACCTCGCCGTGTAAGTGTGCGTTCGATCCTAATACCAAAGGCATGTCGACGGATGTGTTTTGGTAAGTCAGGTGGCTTGCCTACCGTCCCGACAAGGCGATTGAGCGCGTTTTGTGGCGTCTCGTCAAACAGGCCGAAATGGCTGGACTGATGATATACGTCGACGATGTATCGGATAAAAATCAATGCCAGTTGATCATCCGTTAGCGTAACCCGGTCCTCAGTCTTGTAGTCGCCTCGCTCCTGCGGGTTGCTAAAGGTCCGCGCCGGGATCAAAGGCATGGCACAGTCGGTAAAGGTGCCAAACACCCGTTCAATAATCCCGCGTAGTTGAGGTTCGCCAAGCGTCGGATAGAAGTAAGTCGCAAAAGCTGTGTTGACGGCGCGTTGCGTGAACTCGGAAAAGAACGCTGAGCCGGTGTCGGACTGCAGGCTTTCAAATTGCATGCCAGCCCAGCCGTTCTTGGCACCAGCCGCTTTCGCAAGATGATCCTTATTCTGCGTCGCCATCCGCAAGGCGCGTACGGCAGCCTCTGGGGTTTGGGACGCGGACAGAGCAAAGCCAACGATATACCGTGTGGCCACGTCAATGACGATGTACATCCAACGTCGTCCACGCGGTAAAGCTGCAAGGGTCTTCTTGTCTAGACCTTCACGCAATGGTCCAGCCATCATGAACGTGCGAGCATCTACCTCCCATTCGTCAATTTGAAAGCATTCACCGGGACGCGTTGCGCGCTCTGTCTTTCCTATGCCTCCATACTCGTGTTTGGCTGCGGTCAGTCCGTCTCGCCCCGCCTTGATGGCAAAGGGGCCGAATTTCTGAAGCCACTCATGCAGAACGGATCTACATCGTGTTTGTATCTTCGGTTCACCAGTGGCCAGTCGTCGCTCGTTCTCTCTTTCGATATCCATCAGGGTTTCACGAATGACCCCGTTTCCAGAGTATTCCTGATCATTGAGGTACTTCCGGAGCCTTGCATTGATGAACGCAAAGCTCTCCTGATCGATGTCGATTGATGAGAATTTTCCGCGGCGGTCCACAAGTGCCTCAATCCGGCGACCTGAGTTCCGATACTTACGTTTCCAAAGCAAAATAGTGCAGGCGTTTGGCCAGGGCGGAACCTTTTCGGTTTTTGAACTGAAGTACTGTTTGCCAAATTCTCCCTCGAATGCGCGACGCGCAATGCTTGCTTCCTTGAACAGAATGCCCTCATTTTCTTGGACACTCTTTGGGGTAAACTTGAGTTTCTTTTGCGCGTAGAGCTTCTCGACAGCGCTCACGATGAACCATCGGTTCAGCACCAGTGTTCTTTGAGTATCCGGCAACTCCCAAACGAACATGTAGGGATCTTGCGAATAAGTCGCTTCGATGATGTTTGCGGGTCGACGCTTGATGTCCCATTCCTTGCTCGCCACGGCTTCGTGGATATCTGGCCAGGAGAAGCGTTCAATGGCATCGGAACCATCAGCGCGCTTCATGTAAGCGAATTTTTCGTCGCTCATCATGAACTGGTACGAGACGCCGCCCCAACAGTAGAGGTCAACGGTGTTGAAATGGAATTTTTGGGTCATCAAACTGCCCTCACCATCGTGAAGAAGTTAATGCGACCGGGGCTGACCTTTGCTAGCACTCCTTCATACATGCCTCGGACGATGCACCGAAACCCGCGACCTCCTGCACGGCATAGACGCGTCAGGTCACAAATCGAGATTTCTCCATGGACGCTTTCCAAGACTTCGGCCAATCGTGCATCGACGTCATGATCGGGGCAGAGGGCAAAACGCTGATACATGATCGCGTTGAAGGCTTGGACGCGTGAAATGCAGTGTTCGGTAACAAGACGAAGTTCATCTGCAATCTTGGGAACAATGCTTTCTCTGAGGCACTCAAGCTCCCTAATGAAACGACCTGACGCCAGCCGCTCCGTTGGTTTAACCGCGACAGCGATGCGGCGGCCGTCCCGATTTTGGATCACCAGGTCAATGAAATGCTTGGCAACCTTTCCGTCCTCGTCAATGAAAGGCAGCGGGCCAACCTGTTCACGGACTTGCACGACCGAAGGATTTACAAGCGTCAGAGCTAGGTGATGAAATTCAAGTTGGCTATCCAGTCCGTAGCGCCTTGGTTGTCCTGTTTCCAGATCTACAAGAATCGCGAGGATCCTGCATGACCCACGAGATCGTACATTGATTGGACGGTTGCCACGATACGGGAGCGGTGTAACGTCCAGCATTTCAATAGGGCCAAAATCATCTGGAAATGGCTCTGTAGGCCCAAAGGCGCGCTGGAACGCCCCCGGCAACCCTGACAAATCGATAGGTGGAGTCGATGCGATCACCATCACCGCGTGATCGAGTAGCATATTCATAGCAAAGCATCCCTGTTTCCGAACACGACCGCGTCGGATTTTTGAGCGCAAGTGATCAGCCGCTTGCGCGAGTCTGTTGACTTTCAAATTGTGAGGTGGGATGAATGTAGTCAGTCACGACAGGGGTCTGGTTGCGAAAGCATCCGGGCCTTTGTTCATTCAGCACTTACCTCTGGCTGATGGTTTTTGGTGGCTAGATCATGCTGCGTCCTCTTGGTCGTTGGAGGGCTGTTTCGGCACAGAGCGTACGGCTTCCAATGTTTCGAAAATCTTTGCCATAATCGGACTACTAGTCCGCCTGCGATGGATAACCATGCTGACGGTCGATGGGTGTCGATTTATGGAATCTGCGAATTGAGCAAGGGACATTCCAGCTTCAGTCTTGAGGCGAAATTTTATCTCTTCAGCACACATTTCACATTGCATGGATTGACGTCCACTTTCCTATACGATGTACCATCACAATGAATCTTTTGCGGTCTCGTTGCAATCCCCAATCAGGCCCAATTAATACCCATATGGGTACTATATTACCTCAAAAATCTTCTTAAGTTAATAATAGATTCAATATGTTACGTGATTTCACGTAACGAGATGATCATTGGTCCGAATAGCTCAATTGGGATTTACTGCCTCAGCTAAATCGACAAAGGTGGTGAGAAATTCGGGAGCCGGAAAATGGCCAATTGGTACACTGCAGATACGCATTTCTCGCATGAGAATGTAATCGCTCATTGTGATCGTCCATTCCGGTCGGCAGCCGAAATGGATGCCCTCCTCATCGAAAACATGTGGAAGGTCGTGAAGCCGGATGACGAACTATGGATAATTGGTGATTTTGCCTTTGGTCCAAAAGCGAAAGAGGCACCATATTTGGCGGGTGTTTTCAGCCAGCTGCCCGGAGCGAAAAAGCACCTTGTTGTTGGGAACCATGACCTCAGTCCTACTTTAGAACTGCCGTGGGACAGCATACATTATTTGGTCGAGGTCAAAGATGGGCCTCAAAACCAGGCTCATACACTTTGCCACTATCCAATGATGACTTGGAACCATGCAAGGCGCCAAGCGCTTCATCTTTTTGGTCATGTTCATAACAACTGGAAAGGAGCAAGGAACGCCGTCAATGTTGGCGTCGATGTGTGGGACTTCACGCCGGTTTCATTTCGGCAAATTGCAAAACGGGCGAAGTCGTTGCCTGTTAATAAACACTGGTCTGATGTTGAGCCAAGGTCTTCCCTACTCTAGTTCGGTTCGTCAACCACTACGAAACAGCCTGGTAATTTTGGAGTAAAAATGTGGCGCAATTCTTGGTATGGAGCGATTTGCATGACGAGTTCTGGGATGGTTTTGAGCTACCCGACCTAGCCTCTCCGATAGACGGAGTGTTGATCGCAGGCGATACCAACACGATGGGACGCCACTTGGATATCCCGGCTCGGGCCGCGCGCAAATACGGGTGCCCGGTTGTTACCATTTGGGGAAATCATGAACCTTATGGGTCAATCTGGTCGGAACTACTGGCCGACGAAGAGCGACAGCTAACTGATCTTTGCGCAGAAGGCCTCGATATTCGGGTCCTACATGGTGCGGTAACGGAAATTGCTGGTGTTCGTATCATCGGAGCTACACTTTGGACTGATCTCCAGCTGTTTCCAGGATCGGACACGCAAACGCAGATTATGCTGTCTGCATACCTTCAGGACTATCGAGAAATACGAACCGCGCCTGATACAAGGTTTACAGTTGAGGACATGCTGGAACGTCATAGAACCGACAAAGTTGCGCTGTTTGAAGCGCTGCACCGGCCTCATTCTGGCCCAACGGTTGTAATGACACATCACTTGCCAGTACGGGAGCTACTCACGCCTTGGCGCACCCACCAAAGCAACCCGGAGCGTTTGCTGAGCAACGGTTTTGCAAGTGATTTGTGGGATGAAGTGCGAAAGCTCAAAGTCCACACCTGGATATGTGGGCACAGCCATGAGCAATTTTGCTGGGTGGGAAAAGGCGATCATGGATCGATGCGCTTTGTTTCCAACCAAAGAGGTTATCCAGGAGAGAGAACAGCATTTGATCCTTCGGGTTTGATGGCAGTTTGACCCATTCGATCGCCAAACGTATCAATTGTACATGCTTTGCAGAGAAGCTTGGTGGTAACCATAGAGCCACAGTCGTGTTGCTGTTTGGACACGACTTGCGGTCAGCCAAGTTCAAAACTGTTGAGGGAATCAACAATCCCGCTTATCCGACGTTCTCCAATTGGTCCATCGGACCCAAATCGTAACCCCCAACAAGGAAAGGGACATACATGCTTATTCGTCATTTCGCCCTTTCGGGGCCGATCAACACCTAAACTGAAATCAGATCAGGTTTGATCCAGTTCGCCGGCTCGTAGCTGGCACATCTATATACGTTTATTGGGTACTATCTTATGGGCAATTCTGTCTTGGATGGTCGCGCGTCAGCTGTGTCCAGCGACGGCGTCATCACGAAATTCTATACATCTGCGGCCTGGATTGAAGGATGGGCCGAAGCGCAACTCGAAGAAATCGCCGGCTGGATCGGCGTGCAAAAAATCGCGGCCTTTCCCGATTTGCATCCGGGCAAATACGGGCCGGTGGGATGTGCCGTTCTGGCGGACCGTATTTTTCCGCAGCTGATCGGTAACGACATCGGCTGCGGCATGTCGCTGTTCCAGCTTGATCTGCCTGTGCGAAAGCTGAAACTGGAGAAAGCGCTGCGCCGGATGCGTGTTCTTGGAGAGCCTGCATTTGAAGATCAGCGCTGGCGACTGGAAGATGCTGGCCTGCCGACCGACCTGTTTGCCACATCTCTGGGCACTGTGGGCGGTGGCAATCATTTTTGCGAGTTGCAAACTTTGGCCGAGGTCGATGACGGCACCGGCCTCGATGCATCACGCCTGTATCTGCTGGTTCATTCCGGATCGCGCGGATTTGGCAATGCGGTTCTTGGTTCGGTGCCGGATGGTGCCTTCGCGGGTCTTGATCCCGAAAGTGACACCGCGTTGGCCTACCTGCAGGATCATGACCGGGCCGTTCGCTGGGCCAGCCTGAACCGCCAGATCATCGCTGAGCGCGCGGCGGAGGCCTTGCGGGCGGATCTGAAACTGCTGGTCAATGCACCACATAACTTGCTTGCGCGACATAGCGATGGCTGGCTGCACCGCAAAGGCGCGGCAGTCGCTGAGCAGGGACTTGTTCCGCTTGCCGGGTCGCGGGCCAGTGCCAGCTACCTGATGGCTCCGACCGGTCATGACGACGTGCTAGGCAGCCTCGCTCATGGTGCCGGGCGACGCTACGACCGATCCTCGATGCATGGTCGTGTACGAGCGAAGAAATCTGACATCCTGGCCATGCTGCGTACATCCTTCGGTGGCCGTATTCTGTGTGAAGATCGCGACCTTCTGATTGAAGAAGCGCCCTTGGCCTATAAATCGGCCAAATCTGTCGCCGAAGATCTGGAGCGAACAGGTGCTGCGCATTATGTGGCGAAGTTCCATCCGCTCCTGACCTTCAAGAAAACGCGTGACGGGAGGCGGTCATGACTGCATCCCGACATATCTCACTTCTGGTTACGAGCGGCAGAGGTCCGGCGGAATGCCAGCAAGCCGTCGCCGGAGTGCTGGATGTCATGCGCGAAGAGGCCGAGCTCCTCGCCGTGGACTTCGATACCAGTGGGGTTCGAACAAAACTTGGCTATAAATCTGCAGTGGTTCTGATCAGCGGCGCCGATGCCGAGGCCTTTGCCAAGAATTGGCGCGGTACGATCCAGTGGCGGGCACAAAGCAATCTGCGCCCGACGCACAAACGGACCAATTGGTTCATTGGGGTGTTCGACTTGCCCAAACTCGCACGAACACCCGAACGTATTCAAGCGAGCGACGTCACTTTTGCAACCTTCCGGGCGGGCGGACCTGGCGGGCAGCACCAGAACACGACCGATAGCGCAGTGCGGGCGACGCTCAGGCAAACCGGGCTTGCAGCGGTGGCGCGCGAAGAACGGTCGCAACACCGCAACAAGGCGCTGGCATTGGAACGTCTTCAGCATCTGATGGCCGCGCAAGCCACTGCGGAAGAAGCCGCACAAAATGCAAGCCGCAATGAGCTGCACCATGCGCTCGAACGCGGCAATCCGGTGCGGCGTTTCAAAGGTCACGACTTTCGCGAAGTGAAAGGGGGCTAAGATGGAAGCATTTGATCAATTCCTGACCAGCGCCCTGACCAGCGATTTTTTCGCGGGCGGCTTGGCGCTCGGGGCCTTCGGGGTCGCGGCGGCCTTTCTGCGCATTGCGTTTATGGCCATGTACGGTGTGATTGTTCGGCGCGTTTGGGTCAGCCTAACGCTCGACAACAGAAGCGCGGCCTATCGCCATTTCTGTATCTGGATGGAGCAGAACAACGTCCTGTCCCATTCGCGTCATGTGCGTATGACGGATGGCAAATGGGCTCGGGGAACAAAGGGCTATGCACCTGCTCCAGGGCGGCACTGGTTTTTCTGGCGCGGAAAGCTCTGCCGTCTGGAGCGCGACATCAATGAAAAGTCAAAAGTGGGCGCATCACACAACCAGCGCCCGATGGAGGTGTTGAATGTCACCGTCCTGTTCGGAAAGGTCGAAACGATATTGGGCTGGATAGCTGAGGGACGTACGCTTTCCCAAACCAGGGACCGTATCGGCCCTGGCCTTCATATTCTGAAAGGGGACTGGTGGGATCATGTCGGTGATGTCCCGCGCCGTTCCGTCAATACAGTACTGGTGGATGACGATCGCATCGAGAAAGTGCTGGAGGACATGCGTTGGTTCTATGGGGCCAGCGATTGGTACGCGGAACGTGGTGTTCCGTGGCGGCGAGGGTATCTGTTTTACGGCCCTCCGGGCACGGGCAAGTCGAGCCTCATTCGCGCGCTGGCGTCAGACCTGTCATTGGATATCGCGTCGCTGGATATCGGGCGCGTCACGCTGACGGATGATGATCTGCGTGAAGCGATGATGTGTGCCCCCAAGGGGTCGCTGATCGCAATCGAGGATGTGGACGCCGTGTTTACGCAGCGCGAAGGTGGTGAGAAACGCTCGGGCGTCAGCTTCTCGGGCTTGCTCAACGCCATCGATGGTGTGGCCGCTCAGGAAGGGCGTGCGCTGGTCATGACCACAAACCACAAAGAAAGGTTGGACCCGGCCTTGATCCGTCCGGGCCGCGCCGATGTGCACACCGAGCTTGGATTGGTGGGTGCACCAACAGCCCGCCGACTGTATGAGCGCTTTTTCCCCGGTGAACGCGTTTTGGCCGGGGTGTTCGAACAGCGGTTAGGAGGTCAACAACACAGCCCTGCCCAGATTCAGGGTTGGCTTTTGGCCAACAGCGCCGACCCAATGGTGGCTGCGCATGCGTCGGGGCTAGAAGACCGCATGCAAGATATAGCCGCCGAATGAACAAGCATGGGCGCCCGGATATCTCGCGCCCGCCTGGCTAGATTGTACCCCACTCCAAATCAAACCTACCAACATACTTCCGCAGCCGATATGCACCGCTCTAGGTTTTGCGTTTGCCGCTCGATAAGGCAAACAAGGCGCGCCCGGCCGCACTTAGCCAATTTGATGGTTCGTTTTATTTCTAGATCTTGCAGAGTCGCTTTGGCTGATGGCAAATATCGAAAGCTCTGGCGGCGCCGCAAAGCATACCGCACTTGGCGAAATTTCCCGAAGAGGCGAACCCATAAACCCGCCTCCCGTAGCACACGTAAGAATTGACTAGATTGCGCGGAAATCTCTCACAAAAGTGGTAATTTTCCACATTACTGAGAACAACCCAGCCGGGGCTAAACTCCCTCTGGGCGCGCCGCCTGCAACTCTTCGAGCGCGCTTTGGTGCTGCACGACGAAGAACTTCATGTCATCCTGCGCGGCTGTGAAATTGCCTCGCGCGTGTGCGATCGCCTTGCCCGCCGCCATCCGCTCTTTTTTCACGCCGTCAAGTTTTCCAAACTGCCCATACGTGTTTGTTAGTTCTCTGAGAAGCTTCGGCAGCGCGCCTTTTATGTTTTTTCCATGGGTGGTGATGTTGTATTTCTTGCTCACCGCGCGCAGTGCGGCATCTGCCTTTGTCTCAATTTGAGCCCGGTCCACGCCTTCCTTCTTGTGGTGGGTTTTCCAGACAGTGCGAATCTTATCCTGCTCTTGTTGCGCCGCTTTCACATCCTTGATGATTTGTTTGCATGCCGCCGAGATGCGATCGGCGCGGATGCCGACGGACTGGATTTCCTTGCGGACGATCGCGTCCTTGTTTTCTTTGTCCTTTTTGAACTTAGCGTAAGTCTCTTTTGACTTTTTGTTGGCCTTCTCATTGGCCATTTCATTGGCCACATCCTTCTGCTTCAGCTTTTCGATGTTCTGCGCCAGCTTTGTGGCGACCGCTTCCTGCTTACGGATATGCGCGCGATAGGCTTTACAGAACTCCTTGGTCTGGCTTTGCAGTATACCGCATTTGCCTTCCGCCTTGAGCATCGCGTTCGACAAACTGGAAAACGCCTGAACGATCTCGGGCAGATTGTCGTATTCTCTGACTTTCGTGGAATCACCTGAGGCCGGAAGGCCGAGGTTTTCCATTGCATCCATTATCTTACCAACGCCGCTAGCCTTAGCTGCAGACGAGCGGTACTCGCGCCAGAATTTAGTGCGATATCCCTTCTTAGGAATGTCCGCAAAAACGGATTTCTTGTTTTTGTCCGTGAGTGTAGTTGACATGTGAAAATCTCCTCGAACCTCGTTTAGTTGGAAACACCTCGGGCATCGCAACGTGTTGCCTAGAAAGGCGCTCATTGAAGGTTGCATCGGCCTATTCCATCTGAGGTAGACCATCCCCGTTCCTACCCGCCTTGCAGCTACAAAAACCTAGGTGCGCCTTCAGGCGACAGGGCGCGTGCTATAATCACGAGCCTATTGTTACGCCGGCTTTGAAGCAGTAACATAGACGGGACAAGTTTGGACGCCTTTTACGCTAGCACCTCGTTGGAATAGATGGCCGTCTAGAGCGCATACATTATTTCGTACTTGTGACGGACAAAACAAAAACGCAAGACAGGCACGAAGCTCAGTTGAGAGCGTCCTAGAGTCATGCAGATTACATAGGACCAAATTGAAAAAACCCCAGTCTCTTGCACTGCGCATGCTAAACACAACCTGCCTGCCCACCGCAGTCATCTCCATCGCTACCCCCTTTTGAACCAATGTACTGGAAACGTCCCATAGTGATTTAGCACGGCTCCAGTCCAAGCGCTAAAATCGCACAAGGGTCGATGATTTGGCGATTTCCAGACGTCTCAATTGGCAGATTGATTGTCTCAAAGACGCTTAGTAATTGCGCATTAGGGCATTAGCCTCAAACAAATGTTTTTCAAGAAATTATGTTTTGCTGGGATTTGAATCGTTTCTGCACCCATCTCTTAGTATTCCATCGCTGAAAGCCTAAGGAACACAAAAATTGGCAGCCTCCGAGGCACCGTAGAGCATACCTAGAGAGTAGTTGGGGCGATTTGAGTGGCCCCGAGACGCTGGTGGTGTGCCGCTTCTTTGCAGAGACTTGGCCACTACCGTCATACATGAATCGGCAGCGTATTGTGAGAGGATGCTATAGTATCTTTCCGGTTTCCAAGAGGTAGCGATCCGCCTCTTTTGCACGTATTTTCCCAGCCAATTGACCGTAGCTGCAGTTTTCTTCTCGGAGGCGCCGACCAAGTGTACTTACGCTCATTCCAAGCGCCGTCGCAGCGGCGTCGATAGTAAATGCCCGGCATCATGGGGAACGCCTCGCGCATCATGGGCATCACTAGAAATAAATAGCGAAAAACCTCTGAGGCATTAATCCAGAGAAAATTGGCAATTAGTGCAAAGGAGAGTGGTCCCAAACGGCGTGTCAATTCTGGGAATTCGGTGATTGTGTTCATTTTAGAGTTTCCTTTGTGAGGGAGAGCAAGCTCTGGACAGCTTTGCGCAGAACATCGCCGTCGCTGACACCCCGCGACTTTGTCCAAAGTCCATGGGTAAAAATGACCACTACGTCGGCAAGGTCATGGATTACTTGCGGTTCAATGTGAGGGGCGGCGTTTTTGAGTGCTACCGCAAACCCTTGGCGTAGCCGGTCATTGTGTCGGGTGACCTCTGCCATCACATCGGGATCGCTCGGTGCAACTTCCGTTGCCGAATTGGCCACAAAACATCCCGGTCCGGGCAGGCCTAAGCTTTCCCCCAATCAGATTTGCCGTTCAAAGTAGTCTGATACGTTTTGCAAGGTCGCATCGGGGTCTTCAACTTCCTCAAAAGCGGGGGTCACAATACTGCTCTGATACCTGTCAAAGCAAGCCAGAAACAAAGCCTTCTTGCCACCAAAACTACTATTGACTCCGTGTCGGCTGACCCCTGTTGCTTTCACCAGATCATCCATTGATGAGGCATGGAAACCGTTGACCCAGAAATGCTGGAGCGCGCGATCGGCGAGTTGTTCGGATGTGAATGACATCGTACGTGGCATATTTAATGCACACCAGAACGATCGTTCTGGAACAAGCGGGCATTCCCGCAATAGAATCGAAGGAACGGAAACTTACAAGGATGTACCTTTTTCGGGCCGTCGACAAAGCCGGAAACACCCCTGATTTCGTGCTGTTTGAGCGAAGGAACGATCCAGCGGTAGCCACGCTCTTTACTAACCGCTGTCTTCCAATGAAATTTTAGAAAAGATCGCTGTAGACAAAGTAGAGTTAATTCTGCGGGACTTCGTAAAGTGAAAAAATCCTTCATCTGTTTGGCTACTTAGCTAAAAATCTAAACGGTTGAGTCCAAGTACTCGAACAACTTGATCGAACAGGATCGTAGGTCATCTTACGTTGCATACGGCACATCTACGGGTGCGAGTCGTTCAGATCCGCATCCGCTTCTCTGTACGGCGGTGAGGTTGCCAACATGATCCGAAAGCAGCAATTCTCCAATAGGACCAGGTCGGTCTTTCGTCTGTTTGCCGAGTTCGCAGAATAGGTTTGTCCGGTAGTTTGCAAGCACTGGCCGTTCAAAACGTTTGCGACAAATCCGGAACAGGACAATGCGGTAAGTCTCTTCTACCTACCCCCGTCACAACGGGAGCGAATTCTAAGATCGATGGAGCCTGAAACTAGGCGCTTTTTGGTCTTTTCTGGCCAAGGCCAGGACGCTATTGGTTCAAATAGTAGTGAACATCTTTGTGATTGCAGTCACTATACGATGATGGGAAAGGTGCCTCGACACTGCACGAATGGCTGATGTGTTCGCCATCAAAACTTGCTTCATATTTGAACTCTACGGCCTGAGGGGCGTCATCATAGATCTGATATGTGACGTTCATTTTCGCTTTGTTGGCTGTATCCTTGTATTGAAACTCTATTTCACCAGACCCATGAGGTTCGATATACGGTTGCACACCTTTAATATTGACTTCGTTGTGGTTCGAGGTGGGATTGACCAGAAGAGCTGATGTATTGTTTTCAATATGCATCTTTATGTGCCTTGTGCCCTCGGCATTGACGACGGAAGTGAGGGCAACAAAGAGACCCAGAGCAGTCAAATTTTGCTTCATTTTCTCATCCTTAAGTTGATTTTGTTTTGGGCTGGTAGCTTATAACTATCACTTCCTCTCGCAACCACAGCTTCAAGAATGTGGGCTTGTCTCAGCCAATATGATCCCAGTAGCAACTTTTTTGAGACGAGCAGCCACTAATGTGTGATCCGAGATCAATTTACTGTCTGAATTAGCGTGAGGCAGAGGCTGCGATACTCTCGCGCACAACGGCTCGAAACCTCAAGCCATTGCAAATAGAAGTATGGGTTTGCCATTCAATCTCTTTCAAGAGAGTGACGCGCGGGGTTTGGTATGGCTTACCGTGACTAGGCAAGGTGAATTGGCGGCGCACCTCCCCCGCCTTTGGCAGAGGTTCATTTATCCGAACCCTGAGCCGGAGGGTGGCGTCTAGCACCGCGTCATCGACTTCAGTCTCCGGTACTTCGGCGACTTTGGGCGCTTGCTTGCCATCCTCGGTACTTTTTTTCCTAACCTAACAGTGAACAAGTTCAGTTGGGGAGGCTCAATGGGTGAATGGCAAAACCTGCAATCCCGCTAAAATTGCGACACCGCAACACTATTTGAGACATAGTGACAATGACAGCCCGCCCCTCAATTCAATACCATGAATGAAACCTGGGGTTGTGCGTCCAACGTCAAAACTCAGGTTTGCCCCGAGGGATCGATGCAGAGTCAAGATGTTAGCCCGTATGCCAACTAGCGACTTCGATACGTTTGCCGTTTTGATGTCGAGCATGACAACTTTAAGGACAAAGCATCTAAAATCACTAGTAGATAATCAGCATTCTCCACCTTCGGTTTTGTTCACCTTTACGGCGAGTTTTGTACGTCGGATCAACCAAAATTGAGAAAGCTGAAAAGGCAAGTAGTTGGCGAGTGCAACGTTCCCTCATAGTCATTAATCGAAAGGTTTTATCGTATGAACAAAAATGTACCTTTGGCGTTCTCAGCGTCGCTTCTTCTTGCTTTCGCGACCAGCGTATACGCGTCAGACAATATCAGCTTCCCGGTTCCTACTGGCGTTCCCCAGGTAAAGGGCGGCTTTAAGAACACGTCGAGTGGTGTGGTCACCAAGGTCAAGGTCAACCAGCAAGACGAAAACGGCTGCGAGCAAGACAATCAGGAGCATGACGCCAACGTAGCTGACGGAGGCGGCTTCTATATTTACTACAATCCGCAATGCAACTACGAGTTCCACGTCGAAATCGCGAGCTGCAATAATCAAGAGATGCACATGTCATCATCCGATATCCAAGCGGGCGAGACAGAAGCGCATTTGAAGGGCGAATGCCCCAATCCCAATCTCACACGCGAAGTCCCCTGAATACGGACTTTCAATCGCCGAGAACCGGTCGCGTTGAGAATTGAAAACCATTGGGAGCGGATCGATCCGCTCCCTTCTAACTCGGCATTCGGAATCAACCCATGTCTGCGGCATGTTTTCTTTTCGTTTTCGGCAGAACCACTTCCTGCCAGGGAATAACCTAGCGTGAAAAAGACGGGCGCGAGTTCCGAATTTGAATAATCCCACTTCTTTGAATGTAATATGACGACAAATCAGAAGCGTATGACGGCAGTATCGATCCCTCCGGCAAAGGTTGAGGTACATGAGTGTCCGGATGCACCGACGCGTCTGGTCGTTCCCCAGAATGCAGAGCGAATAGCCCTAGGCGAGATAATACATAGTTTGTATCGGCGGGCGGAAAGACTCTCAAATTGCAACCATAAGAATAGTCCTTGAGGGACCAATGACGAGCACAACACATGCAGATCGGATTGGATTCTGCTTTACCAAAACACTTCGTGAGATCCTCACGGAGACCACAGAGCGCTTTCGAAAGATCGCCCACACTAAGGTTCGGAAACGATCGTGCTTGCTGTGTTGTGCAATGGCTCTGTTCCTGGCTGCCTGCGGTGGCAACATCGTTTCAAACAGCGGTGTCTACTATAACCAAGGTCTTGAAGGTTCATACAATAGCGTCCTGCTGACAAACATTGTGCGTTCGGCCAAAGGGCGGCCAACCTATTTCTCAGCGGTAGGTGACTATTCAAAAAGCGCCGACAACAGCCTCGGCCTATCGACTGATCTCGATGCCAGTATCAATGACCTCAACTCAACCGATGTGGGTCTGGGAATTGACGCGGGTCCCGATCAGTCTCGCAACGCAAACGTTTCTTCCCTTGAGACCGAGCAGTTTACGCAGGCCATCCTAACACCGCTTAGTCGCAAATTGTTTTTCTTGCTGGCTGAGGGGCAGGCGCGAGATCGGCTTGATCTACTCACGACGTTGACAGTCAAATGGATTGCAGTTCCCAGAAGCACCATTGCAAACCTGCAGAGACAGGCGTCGAACGAATGTGCAGGGAACACGGTAACCTTTCCCATCGCACTGAAAGCCATGTGCCAACAATTGCCTGTCGTGATCGCAAATGGGAACTGTGCAGGCTCGCTCACATCTGGTGGCGGCCAAATCGTGGTTCGAAGCGATCCTACGAACGCCTGCCAGCACGCACGCCTTCGCGCGCTGGTTGAGCCTATCACTATTTTGCAGCCTGCCTTGTTGCGTTCCAATTCAGGGAATTCTGTGACGTTGCTGGCCTTGGAACAATCCGCAGCTTCACCAATCTCAGCAAAGGAGGTGCGCAAAAAAGCAGCCTCCGATGCAAGCAAAAGCGGCGACGCAAAAACCCGATCGCCGACCCGCAATCAGGACCTCTTGATTTTTGGTAGCGGCAGCTCATTCGCGCTGCGCTCACCAAAAGAGATAATCCAATACTTGGGTGAGATCGTGAAAGCTGACTATCTGAATGAGGCGGTCCCCATGCTTACAGGGCCTAGGGGCGGTGACATCCCTGTTTTCGAGTTACTCCATGATGACCGCATCAGATCAGACGCAAAGATCTACGAAATTGATGGCGAACCATACGCCCTGGATGAACCAGAGCTTGGCAAACATTCGACTAGCTTTTCGTATCCTTCCCTAGCCATTTTGAAAGAAGTCATCAGTCTCAACACTTCGCAGAGCGTGCTACCCAAGAGCCCAAATATTTTGGTTCAATAGAGATTCCTACTCCCAGACAAAATTGCGGAATAGAAAGCCCATTTTTGTGCGATTGCAGCGAAAGCACAGTTTTCCGCAGAAGAGCGCAATATTCAGCACGAAAAGCTGTTCGCCGACTACAGGCGTGCGCTGTGTGGCGCCAGGCCTGAGAGGGTTTGCATACCGATGTGCGATTTCTATTAGCCGACCCCAATCCTCTGACTAACTGATGCGTTGCGATAAAAACTGGTGATGTTTGGCGAATGCACTGCCGCTGGAAGATCGCCGTTCGTCAGCGTAGCCCAGCCGAGAGCAAATCAATGCTCGCCGCCTGAGTCTTGAACGCCATAGTGCGACCGAGAATATGGGGCAGTGATTGCAGTGTTTATGAATGCCACATTCTGTATTTGTAAGAGAATGCTGGTCGGATAGGTCAGAGCTAATTGTCGCGATTCAATGACTTATTGAAATCTCGCGCATCAAGAGGGTCAAAGATTCGTGACGTTCCGGAAGGACTGACGCTGGGTTGGAGTGGCAAGAAGTGTGAGAAAACCGCACGTATACACGCGGGAGAAACCGCTTTGTTAAGCATGGAGACAACACGCTGTGCTAACCCCTTGACTGGCCCAACACGAGATGCGAGCGGGTCGGGATAATGGGAAGGGCATTCCGTTCACTGCAGCTTCTGAATTGGACAATGCCAGGGTCGGGTTGAGCGCGTTTTTTGCGCGTCGACCCCCAGCCCAACCCAATAGTCAATGCGAGCCACGTACCCCGCGCGGATCTTTCAAACCTATTGAAAATAGCGGGCCTACTCTTTGGGCCAAAGCAACAGTGTGTAGGCGACTCGTAGCCCCGGATTTTGGTAAGTGAGAATCTGCACTAAATTAACCATAGGGGAAAGGAACCGTAGCGTTACACCTCTACAGTTAACTAGCGGATTTCAAAGCGGATAGGGAACACGAGAAATGGAACCATACGCTTCAGAATAAAGGCAACTTTGGCGATCTGAGCTATCAGGAAGCATTGACAAGGTTTGATGCGGGATATGCTTCGACGAAGTCAAGTAACGATCTTGCCGACCTATGTATTGGCCAAACGGCCTCGGGCAATGTGAATACCTCCGACCCAAAGACTCTCCAGGGTAGATTTTGGACACCACCAACCGTTGAGCGAAGGCTACCGGTGCATCTCAGAATGAAGTGAGTGTGAAATGAGACACTTGGACATTGATGGCCGTTTCGCCCTCAATATCATCGCCATTCTATAGCTGGAGAATTCACGCATTTGGACGATGAAACCATGACCACAGACTATTACGACCTTATCGAGGCAGCAATTGTGGATGACGCTAACCAACTCGACAAGGTCCTATCACGAATTGATGTTAATGCGACCGATGATGATGGCTGGACAGCATTGCATATTGCCGCACGACAAGGCAGTTTGAATGCACTTAAGTGTTTGCTCAAGCAGCCAAATATCGACGTAAACTCCACGAACCGATGGAAAAGCACCCCCCTTATGCTTGCGGCGGGTGTTGGTAATGCAGCAACCGTTGAACATCTGCTGCGGCATCCATTGACGCAAATCAACCTGCAAGCTGAGTACTATAGGCGCACCGCTCTAATTGAAGCCTGCGCAAAGGGTTACCTAGCTGTCGTCAAATTGCTTATCACCCACGGTGCCGATGTGAACGTGATGGACAAAACCGGCCGAAACTCTGCGCTCATCGAAGCCATAAAGAACCGGCATATCCAATGCACAGTCTTTCTCCTGCGCACTGGCTTGATAGACTTTGCTGAGCGTGACCTGCGGGTTCAGGCACTAATCTGGGCGGGTAGCTTTCAAAGCACTGAGATCCGAACGGAGCTAAATACTGCTATTGAGCGGTTCTTCGCAAGGCGGTCACCGATGGGCTGACTCCCACGATGGGTCACTCGGGGATTCTGCCTCAAAGAATTGGCGATTGACGCGCTTGGGTTTAGCGCGTGGATGTCTTTCAACCCCGACAATGAGAAAACCAGCGCTCTGCGTGACTTTTATGGATTAACACTCCACGCGCACAAACTATTCCTTTATGGGAGCTTGTGGAACTGGAAGCACCTGCGGTCCGCTTAGCTAAGTAAGCCTTCTACGCCCCCGCACTGCTACCGGTTAGCCTGGTGTTCTTTCTGCAGCGTCGCCGGCAACCGAGAGAGGCTTTGGCGTGAAGTCCACTCTTACGCGATCAACCCAATGTGCTTGGTACGGGCCGATGTCAAACAGCCACCGCCCTAGCCAACACGCTCCTTGCAACGGCTCTACCTCGAACAAACAAGCCCCCACCGAGAGTTGCCGACGCAACAGCTTTCAGTTCACGATCTTGCACGGCATTCGCATCCCCGCCCCCGCATACGCCGGTCAGGGTAATCCCGGAAAAACTCTTTAGAAGGCCCACCTAAGTGCTGCACGAACGAAGGGGCCCTGAGCGTTGCTGCCGATCTCTTGCTCTGCTGCTAGCTCAAGCCGGACGCCTTGCGACAAGTTCTGCTCATAGCCAAGCCCTATGCTGGCGCCTGTGAAGTCCATCGAGGCGACGGTCAGGGATTGCGTATCTGAGAACAGCGTGACATCGGCCTCGGTGTCCCCGAGCCCCCTGCGCAGCACTCCGCTGAGTTGGCCTTTCAACACACCACCGTTGTTGAGAACCTTGTTTGCCTCCAGTCCCAAACGCGCTTCGATGACTTCTGTCGTTGTGTCTCCAACAGTTGCATTCGCGTCCGAACCGGTTTCCGTATAACCATCATTTTTCTGACGAGTATAGCGTGTTTCGCCAAATGCTAGCAGGTCAAAGCTGTTGCTGAGATTGAACTCTTTCTCGACCCCGATATGCGCTGTGACGACAGTGCTGTCGTAGTTGGCCTTTGCGTCTGAACTCCCAGAAATCTGGCGGGTGCTATCCGTGGAAAGCCAACCAAACCCGAAACCAGCATCGACTGTGAATGAGCCGAACCGGCGTTCGACCGCAGCATCAAGATAGAACCCATTGGTATCGAAGTCAGTTGAGTTACTGTCCCCATTCGCATAGAACACACCCATTCCGACAGCATAGGCAAGGCCGCTATCGCACCGTGTCGAAAACCCGGCGCTGCCATCAAACACCGTGAGATTGGTGTCATTGCCAGGCGCCGTCTCAAACTGGTTGTATTCGGCGTCGATCACGACAAAAGGTCTTAGCCCAAGGGTCGGCGCACCAGACCCTCCAATCTCCTGCGGCACGTCCAGAGGATCATTGCAGTCCAGTACAAGACGACTGTTGCCGATGGTGCTACCGTAAAAGGCTACAACATCATCAGGGGTAACGACATCACCAGCAAACACAGTCGCATAGATTGGAAATGCTCCGCCCTCATCTTCGACAAACCAGGACCAGCGCTCGTCAGATACCAATTTCGTGAACGTGCCGCCATCTGGATTTGCGTCTTCAAAATAGAAGATCGCGCTCTCGCCCTGCGCGTCCAGGTTGACATCGTGATCCTCAACACGGATCAGACCGGTCACCTTGTCTTTGGAGTCGATATTGAGCGTCCCGGATCCTCCGCCCAGGTAGATGGCATAGGCTGTGCCGGTACTGGAGAAGGCCGAGATCGTGCCGACATCGGTGATCACGCCATTAAAATCGGTGAAGAAGATACCAAAGGCATTTGCGGCCCCACCTCCTCCGGTAGCGGTTGCAGACGCGGTGATCACCCCCGTGTTCGAAAACGTTCCATCCATATCTCCAAGAACGACAACGCCGTAGGAAAGCGCAGTTCCAAAGATGCCGTCCGTTGTCGTAGCAACTTCAACCGTGCCGGAGTTAAGAAAATCTCCGGTCAAGTCTCCCGCGAAATAGTAGGGACTCGCAACCGCCGATGCATTTGCATTTGTCTGAGCACTCACACGCCCATGGTTGATGACAAGGCCCTCTACAGCTGTGAGAAAATAATGACCAAATGCCCCCCCACTTCGGGCGCGTGTTGCAGAAGTATTTTTTGCACTGATATCCCCAGCGTTTTCAATCACCGCTGTAGAGCTTACGAGAGAGTTAAATCGTATGCCGGCAGCACTGAGGTCACCGCCAAGATCGGGCTCGTTTCTTACTTCTGCGCTGATTGTGCCGGTGTTTCCCACAACTCCGGCAACTTCCCCAGCTAATTCAATGCCTGTCGAAGCTGAAAACGTAGTAAAACTCGGCGCTGACTTGTTGACACTAAGTATTGAAATGTTTCCTGTGTTCAGTATCTGACCAGTCTGCAACAGAGCACCATTCAGGAGCAAAGCCTTGGCTTCGATTCGCGAAAGTTCATCCGACTTCGAAATGATGCCGTTGTTGGTGAAAATGCTGGAATAGTCCGGGTCGATCTCAACTGCCGTGCTAGTGGTTGTGTCATCTACTTCACCTGTGTCGGTGATGGTCACGTCCTCATCCGTCATGATCACTAGCGGTGTCGTCTGAGGTGTATCAACAATCGTCTGAGCACCAGCCGCTCCAACAGCAATCGTTGTAAAGAACACTGAAGACAGAAATACCGACGGCGCAATACTGGCTACAGCCCCCTTCAATTTCACCAAACGCCCACCACGCACCGCATTCCTACGCGTGCGTCCTGCTTCACAAGTTACCAACTCTCAATACCTCAAACCTAGCTCTTGTTGGTTCGGCTTCGCTCCGAGGGAAGCGCATAGCCAAACGCGCGTGGCCTAAGTTACTGAGAGCAAGACACTAAAACGACCTTTGAGCGTCTCATGAGATTGGTCAAATGTCTCATTCGTTACCGCAGATCTATCAAAAGAGAGGCTCTGTCGGCGTGCCTCGCAAGCTTTGGGTCAAGGTTGATAGACCGGCGTGATCGGCTGCTTGTTGATTTTAAATGTTCAACGAGCAGGTTTCAGAACGGTCTCAAAGAAAGGCTATCCCTTCCCCAAGGACATCGTTCTATTTGCTGATTTCCTCTAGCTCCGACACGAGACGTCACGCGGGGCCCTGGAAGAGGTCATTGTTGGACGGGGCTTTGAACTCGATCACGCTGCCCTGAAAAAACTGGGCGAAACGCAAGCTTCGCATAAGCGCGGAAATCCAGTTCGGGATATCCTGTAGGTTGCACACTTCAAATCGGATCGATTGACCAGCCGAGACCTGTATGGGGTCAAAAGCCGGTAGCCAATCCCAGGCGACGCAGGCATCGGAAAGGATCGAGCTGAGGTGTTTGGCTTTGAAAGCCATATCCGTGATCCGCTTTGTTGAGACGTCAACGAAGTCTTTTTTGGGATGGGTCAAACATCGATTTCTTTCCTCCTTCCAGAATGGAAAACCGACTGAAAAGGAAAGCCACTATTGCCCTTGGTTGCGAGGATCGGGCCGTAGCCTATGGCGGCCTTCTGTGTTGGCTCCAGCGACGTCGTGTACGGAAATAATTACGAGCTCGTGGTTAGGATAGGCGTTGCGCACTCGCCGAACTGCCAGTTCCTCTGAAAGGGCGCGTACCACGTGCTTGCACCGCGCTAGGCCCTCAGCCTTGAAGGTAACTTCAAATAAAGATCTTGTGGAGCTCATAAAATTCAACTTTCAGAAGATTGAAGGCCCAAAAAGACGTTGGGCAAAAGGGGAATCATCTATGACACCGACGGAACCTGTTGACGGTTACAAGTCGCGATTCCCGGCGATAAAAGGAGGTTGAAAAAACACGCCATAGTTGAAATCAGACTAACAGCAAAGAACCTCCCCGAAGTAGAGAAGCTTTCTGTGCCTTCGTTTCATTTAGGGCTTTGTGTATCTCAATTCGAAGTACTGGGACGTCTCCAGCAGCGTCTTCGGCGATGAACGGAATATGCCAATCATTCTGAGACCAACATACCGCCCTCCTTTGTGACGTCTCCGGGGATCGGAGGTACCGAGAAGATTTCCTTCGGCGTTCGTTGGACCTGAGTAGCAAACAGGGGTCGAGTGCGGCTGAGTGCTAGATCCCCCGTTAAGCGTTTTTCACCTTCATTTGCCGCCAGCGATACTCCCCAGTGAGGATGATGTGAGCCCAGCCAAGAGGCGATATGTGCGATAAGAGATATCCTGGCGTTTTCAAACCGCCCTTTTTCCGCTGCGCAACCGCCATGCCAAGCTGTTTTGTGTTCCAGTAAATTATGATGGCGGTGAGCAGGTTGAGGCCAGCGATCCGAAAGTGTTGGCCTTCAGTTGTACGGTCCCGGATTTCTCCCTGCCGCCCGATCCGCAAGGCGCTTTTCAAAGCATGATGTGCCTCACCTTTGTTGAGACCGATCTGGGCACGGCGCTGCATGTCTGTGTCGAGCAGCCACTCGATGATGAACAGTGTACGTTCGATGCGTCCGATTTCGCGCAGCGCGACGGCCAGATCATGTTGCCGTGGCCGCGCCGCCAGTTTCTTCAGGAGTTGACTGGGTTGCATCCTGCCTGAGAGCATCGTCGCAATGCAGCGCAGCACATCTGGCCAGTTTGCGATAATCGTATTTTCTCGGATTGTGTCGCCCACCAAACCCCTTAGTTCAGTCGGAACACTGCGCCGGTCAAAGACATGCAGCCGTTTGGAGGGCAAATCCCTGATGCGCGGGATAAACAGATACCCGAGAAGCGAGGTTGCAGCAAAAACGAGATCTGTGAAGCCACCCGTGTCGGCATATTGTTCTTTGATCCGTTTGCCGGTCGGGTTCATCAACAAGCCGTCCAGAATATATGGGGCCTCGTTCACCGTGGCAGGGATAACCTGCGTGGCAAAGGGGCCGTATTGATCTGATACATGGGTATAGGCTTTCAAGCCCGGCTCATGGCCATACTTCGCATTGATCAGATTCATCGCTTCACCCTGTCGCGTGGTGGGGAAGAATTGCCCATCACTGGAAGCGGTTTCGCCGGCACCCCAGTATTTTGCCATTGGTAACTGTGCCTGAGCTTCGACTACGATGGCCAAGGCCCGATTGATGGCCTCGCTTTCGACATGGCAGTTCGAGAGCCGTGCCAACTGAGTAAAACTATGTGTGCTGCTGGCCCCGGCCATCTTGCTCAAGCCAAGATTCAGGCCCTCTGCCAAAATGACGTTAAGCAATCCGAGCCTGTCTTTGCACGGTGCCCCGGTGCGCAGATGGGTGAAGGCATCGGTGAACCCCGTGTCATTGTCTACGTCTATAAGGATATCCGTGATCCGTACCTCCGGCAGGCGGCGATAAAGATCAAGGATGAGGCTATCGGCTTCAGCAGGTACATCAGCTTCAAGCCGTTCGACGCGCAACCGGCCATCCTCAATAATGCCGCCGGGAAGGGTTCCGTTTTTGACTGCCACAGCAAGCCTATGCAGCCCGTCCTCAAGCCGTTGCTTACGATCTGAGATCCAGATTTTCGGCTCCAATGGCATCGACAAGCCCATAGTCTGCGCGGCCTCGACCGGAACCAAAGCCTGTTTCATATCAGAATAGCGGCGCGAGTGGGCAAGCCAGACATCCCCGGATCTGAAGGCGTCGCGCAGATGGAACAATACCGCAACGACCCACAAGCGGTCCCGGTTGGTTTCTGGATTCCTCAAGTGACTTCGCCATTTAGACTGTGGCTGAAGAAATGGCGCAGAGTGACTTGGAATAGCGCGTTTGTCACGGATCACACCGGTCGCCGCCAGAAGAGGCTCAGCCACACGGGCTCCCGTTATGTCCAACGCTTCCAGCATTCGCGGGGCATAGAGCTTGAACCGATGATATCCCTGCTCGACATAGGCCAGTGCATCCGCCTTGACGGTTTTGCCGAGTGCTCCGGCCGTCGCGACGAGTCGTTCCAGAACATCCCAGCCACAGGACGCATCTACGGCACTAGCGACAGCCATGTCATCGCCCTTGGCTACTAACAATGTCGCGCCCAAAGTCTCAAACCCGGCCAAGGTCGCCGCGATCTCCGATTGCGCCTCGGCAACACGGGCATCGCAAATCCTCTTTGCTTCCCGCCAGATCGAACCGACAATCCGGTCGTGGGTTTCGATGACGGTATCAGCGATGGCAGCTGACCATTCCACAACGCATGCGGCAAGAATGGCCAAACGGCGATCACTGGTGATGTCCCGCAGCCCATCTGTGAAATACCTTTCGCCCTGACGGCGCAATTGTGTGGCCCGATGCGCCGGAATGTCGTCCAGAACCGCAGATGACAAGGCAATTCCTTGCAGAAAATCTAACCGATCAAGCTGACGTTTCATATCGGCGGAGTTCTTACCGACCTCGAACTACCGCAACCAGATGAACCGGCTGACCCGACCGTCCACCTCTTCGGTCAGCAAGGCATCAAGGCGTGCGCGCATCTTGCTATCGAGACGCGCAACAATACGGGCATCGACCCGCCGCTCGGCATCAACCAGCGCATCCGCACAATGACGTTCTATTCTGGTTGGGCCGGGCAAGACGATCTGTCTCCGACGACATTCTTCCACAAACCCGCGCACCATGCCCTCACTGGATTGTGCGGCCTCGGCGTGTTGATCGAGCCAACGTTTCATCTTCTTTGCAGCTTTGCCCGTGAACATCTTGTACCCATAGATATTGCGCAAAACGTCAAGATGTTCGTAGCGGGTGTTTTCTCTGGCGGCGTAGGGAAGAAGATCGTCAGGCTTTAGGCCAATTTGGGCGGCAACAAAACGCAAGACAGGCTCAGGGATCACCTCACCTGCATTCAGCAAACGGCCCGGATACCGAAGAGCGCAGAGTTGGAGCGCAAAGCCAATCTGGTTTTTGGGCCGCCGCCGCGTGCGGATGTGCTCGATGTCTTCATCATCCAAGGTGTAGTGCTTCAACAGCGAAGCTTCATCGGTGGGAAGATCTAAAAGCGCCGCGCGTTGTCGCGCGGTCAGAACCGCTCGGTGTACCATTCAAAGCTATGTCCGTTAGAGGTCCGATGAACGGACGATTTTTCGTGACGCGCTCGTCCCAGCAAAACTGGCGCGGGAAGCGTCTCGTATAGATAGTACGATAAAAATTGCAATAAAGGGGCCATATTCGTACAGTTCGGCCATGAGCCCCACACTTATCGGATACGCCCGCTGCTCGACCAACGATCAGGATCTCACCGCCCAGAAACTGGCGTTGAATAATCTCGGCGTCGCTCCAGATCGCATCTACACCGACCACGGCCTGACCGGCACTAGCCGTGCCCGCCCCGGTTTGGATCAGGCAATAGCCGCCGTGCGTGAAGGCGACACGTTTGTCGTGCCCAAACTCGATCGGTTAGCCCGGTCCGTTCCTGATGCCCGCGCCATCGCAGATCAGCTCCAGGAGAAAGGTGTCAGGCTGGCGCTCGGCGCATCCGTCTATGATCCGACTGATCCTATGGGAAAGATGTTCTTCAACATCCTTGCTACCTTCGCCGAGTTCGAAGCCGATCTGATCCGCATGCGGACCCGTGAAGGCATGGCCATCGCGCGCGCCAAGGGCAAGCTGCGTGGAAAACAGCCCAAGCTGTCTGAGAAACAGCAAAAAGAACTCTGCCGGATGCATGGCACAGGGGAGTATTCTATAAGCGAACTGGCCGAGGTATTCTCTGTGTCACGGCCAACCGTATACAGGACCCTCAACCGGCACCAGACCTGACTTTCGCTGCGGGCTGTATGAACTCACCAGACGCGGACAGAACTGCCGTTCGCTGTGCTTGCCCGAATGTCTGCTTGCAACAGAACGATCGTTCTGTTACACTTTGAACATGCCACGCACGACGTCTTTCACTTCTGAACAGCTTTCCGACCGCGCACTCCAGCATTTCTGGGTAAACGGCTTCCATGCCTCGTCGATGGATGATCTGGTGAAAGCAACGGGGGTTAGCCGACACGGTATTTACAATAGTTTCGGCGGCAAAAAGGCGTTGTTTCTGGCTTGCTTTGACCGGTATCAGCAAAGCGTTGTGACCCCCGCCTTTGAAGTGGTGGAAGCGCCTGATGCGACCCTGCAAAGTGTGTCGGACTATTTCGAACGGCAAATCTCTTTGGGCGAAAGCGTAGGTCTGCCGGGACCGGGGTGCTTTGTCGCTAATTCGGCTACTGAAGTTGCCCCCAGCGATCCTGACGTCATGACAGAGGTTGCACGACACAATGGTCGTCTCCGGCAGGGGTTTGCGTCAGCACTGCAAAACACCGCACCTCACCATGAGCCGCAAAAAATCCACGAACTAGCTGATGTCATGGTCATCTTCACCAACGGACTTTGGATGACGTCGCGCACCGTCAGCGACGGCGATGTGTTGCGCAAAGCTGTCCAGAGCTTTCTCTCCCTGATTACGGACAACCTAAAATGAGCATGATCGCCGAAAACCCTGAAACGTCCCGCCGCCTAACGCCGCTCACCCTGGCGCTCATTGTCAACTTCATTTGGATCAATGCCTCTGAGGTTTTCCGCTATTTCGCATTCGTCATGCCCATGATGCGCGAGGCATTCCCCATGGTGCCGAACGTTGCTCCAATGAATCTTCCGGTGTTCATGATCTGGGGTGTTTGGGACACGATCCTGGTACTGACGGCGACGCTTCTGCCGTGGATGACAATGAAAGTCTTTGGAGCCTCAGCACTACGTGCGGTTTTGTACGGCACCGGGGTCTGGATGTCTGTCTTCGTGATACTTTGGCTAGGCCTCTACAACATGAACATGGCCACGGTAGGTGTGTTGGCCGTAGCACTTCCTATGGCGTGGGTCGAAACGGTCGTCGCCGCGCTGATCGTGTGGTGGTTTACTGCCCGCGATCAGGCATAAGCCCAATGAGCAAAGACCTTTCTGCCTTCGTGCCGATCCCGAATCACTCCGCGATTTGGTTAGCGCACAAGGGAGCTCTTCACTGCACGGCGCTGAGGTTGAGCGACGGATCACTTTGCCTCTACAGCCCGGTTCTGGGTCTGGGCGAAGCGGCCAAAGCCAGCCTCGCGGCCCTTGGTGAGGTTGCCTACTTGCTCGCACCGAACCACTACCATCACAAAGGTCTCAAGGAGTATGCAGACGCATTTCCAAATGCGAAGATTGTCTGTTCTGACGGTGCGCGGCCTCGCCTTGAAAAACAGGCGGGGTTGACCTTCGAAAGACTGGGACAGTTGGAAACTTTGCTCCCTGAGAGTTGCGACTTCGCCGAGCCGGTCGGGCTAAAAACCGGAGAAGTCTGGCTGGTCATCATGGCCGAGCAGGAACGCCTATGGATCGTTTGCGACAGCTTCAAAGGCCCCAAGGGAAAAGTGGGCCACGTCGGGCGGACGGTTGAAATGCTGGGCACGTTCCCCACCTATGGGATCAAAGACAAAGTTGCCTATGCCGCATGGCTACGGGATCGTTCTGCTGCGGATGAACCCACGATGATCATCCCGTGCCACGGATCGATGGTTCGAAGCGAGCACCTCGCGACTGATGTAGTATCTTTGTTGGCAACCTAACTCTTCCAGAGGATCAAGAGCTGACATTCGTGCGTCGCGCAGCATTACTAAGTTTGGCTCTCTCTTTGAATCCGCCGCGCAAAAAACGAACGGCGGCTTCACCGAAAAACTGCTTAAAGGGAAATCTAGCACTCAGCCGCACTCGACCCCAAACGGCTTTGATCTCGCGCTCAAAGACCTACGGTCTCCGCTAGGGCCGGAGAGGGGGTCGATCCGGCCCTAGCACGAGCGGGCGCCCGTGGTGAGTGAGTGGTGCCATAGCCGATCTTCCGAAGAAGTGCATGAGCAACGAAGTGAAATGTACCTTTCACCCCCCGCCCTGTCGCTAGCTCGCCGTCTCAGATGGCTAGTCAACTGTGTCATTCGGATCGTTAAATCAGCTAAGTTACGTTTTAGAGAGTTGCGGAGGGCAGGAAAAATAGAATTGCTGATCCAATTGACGGCTGATAGCGGGCGGGCTCAGCTCTTTCTAGCAACCCCTTGCACGAGAGAATAGCGAGACCATTATTGGTTTTGCTGACTGTCTTTATTTGAGCCAGCCGAAGCAATTTTGACATGAGTCACCTCTGGGAGAACCATTTTGACTACTAGCCTTGCCGTTGGGGTTTTCCCTATTGTGCTGTGTGGTCTTGCTTCGTTGCAGCATCAAAGTCATTCCTCTCTCATTTCGGGGATTTTTGCTAGCGGCAGAAACCAATGCGCATCTAGATATTCTGCTCTGAAATTGGAGTTAAGCGCTTCGATGAAGGGTTGTATGGACCCTCGTCAAGAGAGAAACATCACTCTATCTACTCAAACACTTCACAAATCTCGAAAAACTGCTGTCGCGCCATGCCCAAGTTGCAGATTTTTTTGTCGAAGACAGCAAAAAGCGCCGCATCACCTTTGCCCGTCCAGCCAACAAAAACGAAGTACTCGAAGAGCTCAATCTGTATCTGGGTCGTAGTAGATAGTTGGTCTCTAAAGAATGACTGATGGCTCAGCGTTTTCAGGGCATCTTTGGCAAACATTTTGACCGCAGAACAGATTTTTTTTTCTCCAAAAAATACTTCCCCTGAGCTTGAGGATTTAGGGTTCAGCAGACCCGCAGCGCAAATGGCTGGCAACGTCTCAAGTCGGCATTCGAGTTCCACGGCGCCAAGTTCTACAACCCTTTCAAATACGACGTTTTCAGCCCCAACTATGTTACCCGAAAGGTCCGGAAACACGCCATCCATCAGTGCGGACAAAAGAGCTGACCCGCCTGTGCTTTGCCACCCTTCTTCCTCATAGTGAGAGGAATCGATCAGGTCGCTGTTACCATAGATAAAATGAAAGTCCTCGAAATAGACCTGTGCTTCGGTCTGTAGGCGTTTGAGGATCTTTTTGCGGTCCGAATGCGATTTAAGCATATCGGTTCTGGAAACCACTACGAACCGACGCGGTGGGCAGTACTGCAGCAATTTTTGAACCGCATCCCGTTCGCTTAGCCGCCATGCTTGCGAAGCATTGGTGGTCCAAACCAGTGTATCTGCATTGCGTATGATCGCTTGAGCCTCGTTGCTTATTCTAGCACTTCTGTCCATCGGTATTTCGTAGACTTCAACATTCTTCATATGCTCCTTGGTGTGAAACACAGTCAGGCTGGCAATACCCTTCAGGTCCAGACACTGTGAAACACTTCTGAAAATAGCCTTTTTGCCAGATTTGAAATTCGCAAGAATGCCCGCCTGTTTTGCGTAGCGAAAAATGATGATCGGACGTTCTCCACTAACCAACCCATAAGTCAGCGTGGTTTCACGCAATAGCGTGTTGATGACAGTTGATTTTCCGGAACCAGCCTCACCGCATACAACAACCCTATGCGCCCAACTCATGATTTTCGGTTCTGGCATTTATCTCACCGTGTCAAAAGACGCTTCCGACCGCCTACCCACTCGGAAGCGTCGGGACGGACACCTTGTTTTCTATCGCGATCAGCGCGTCTAGCTTGCTCTGAGCAGTACACCGCTGCTTGCGTAGTATGCCGGACAGCAAAGAGAGCTTTTGGGGAGAATCCGCAAACTCCATGAGCGCTTTCTTGTCCCGTTCAAGCAGACCAATGTATTTTTCTATTTGGCTTTCAGCCAACCTTGAACTGGCTAGAACACTTTCTACTGCTGCGCTGAACCGCTCGGCCAGGGCCATTGCAAACGCATTTAGTAGATCAGCAAAACCACTGTACAGCTCATCCTTCATCAAGCTTTGAATGGCCAACATATATCGATCCACATCCACTTTGTTCTTCTTCCAGAATTCCCAGCTGTTGCACAAATAGACCGTTGTGCTAAGGGATTTCTTTTTTAACGCAAGCGAAGACGAAAAACCGTAGTTTGGTAAGTCTCCTATCGAGATCGCCTTTGCTTGCTCCTGCCCGCCGCTGATCGTACCTAGAGACACACGTTGATACTCGGCTGCGATTGAATCAATCTTCTCGCGAGTGTCGTCGTAGGCCTTAGAAGCCAGTTCGCGGATCGAAGTGCCAATAGGCAATATATCGATCTCGAACCCTGCAGGCTTGTTACCGAGCTCGCTGGCCACCATAAATAGATGTTGGACAACATTCCTCTGCGTTTCGGCAAAGACTTCAATTTCTTTTTGAACCTGGAAATCAAGAAGGTTCCGCGCGTCGAGAATTGTGGACTGCGCCCGACTTTCGGCACTTGATTTTAGCGCTTCAAACTTCGCCGCAGTTTCGCGAACCAGCTCAACTTCCTGATCAAGCTCATTGACCGCAGCCAGAATATTGTTCGATTTAACCTTATTCAGAAGCGCCTCGACCGCGTCATGTTCACACTGGGCGTTCACTTTGAGCGTGTTGACCTCGGCATCAATGTCTCGGGCGAGACGGTCGATGCGCTGTGTTCCTTGCTGGCTATCCATAAAATCGGAGATTTTCCGTTTCACTGCATCGAGTCCAACAAAACGCGCTATCTTTTCTTCGTCCGTCCGCAGCTCACCTGCCCCAAGCGCGTCAAGATACGCATCCAGCTGTTCCTGCACCAATACATTTTCGAGCTTGTGGCCATTGGATAGATGGCTCCCCAAATACGCGCTCCCAGCTATAACTGTGAAGTTTGATGTTGAAATCGCTTTAGACAATCGCGCGGTTACATCTTCAATGACTTCAGGCACTTCCGTTTCGTATCGGCTGAGCTCGTCTATCCGGTTCACGAAGATGATGAACTGCTTGTCATCCTGCGCTGACAGCGCGTTCAGCAACGCAAGATCTACATTGGTCAGCGCCTGATGTACCGACAGGACCATCAAGTAAATATCGGCTGAGTCGAGGTTCCGACAGGTGTACTCATCTCTCACTAGAAATGGGTCATTCACACCGGGTGTGTCCGAGATGACAATCGGCGCCAGGAATTCTGGCTTACGCATGTATAAATCAGCCTGCTTGGTCAAAGCAGAATAGCGGCCAGAGGACGGGGCCGTCTTGCTCCCGTCAGCCTCCTGCCCAACGCAGACATAGCGCACCATCAAGTCCGGGGTCAGAAAGCCGTATTCATGCTTCGATCCTAGGAGCGCAGCATAGTGCTTGCCCAATCGCTTTTTGGCGACCGATTGCAATTCAATACCTTGGTTCTTCAGCACTTCGCTGTCAAAACCGGGCAGCATCTCGGCCAGTTTTTGGAAGGCTTCTGGCGACTCATCGGTAATGCGCTTCCAGTCATGGTCATCAAAAAATTCAAAAGACGCGCCTTGTATCGGATCACCCGGCACATTGATGCGCAAATTGGTGATAGCGGATGTCCATGGATTAACATCGGTGGGAAAAAGGTTCATTTCACCAAGGAAAGCATTCAAAAAGGTGGATTTTCCAGATTTCACTTGCCCGATAATAGCGACCTTGGTCGCACAATTCTTGAAGCGAGTATTGAGATCGGCAAGCCTGGAATTTGATTCTAAATAGCTTTCTTTTTCCAGGTCAGACAAGACATCGCGGATTCTGTCGATTTTCTTCCTTTGTAGAGGCGCGATGTTCATGTGTTTACTGCCTTTTGATCATACTCACATACTGTTCCGAACAGGAGTCATACTTAGTACAGAATCTTTCTTCCAAAGGCCTAACTTCCACCATGGACGAGAGTACGTGATCACAGTTTCGGACACGGTGCGGCTGGGTGGCATGACGCCACCCAATACGCAGTCTAAAGGCTCAAGGTTTCTTCGACCTTACGTACGTTCAAACGCGCCATCGCAAGGTTTGCCTGCTTCCTATTTAGCGCAACGTAAATGAATACGCTGGGGTTCGACGACAATGGACGGATCAGGTGATATTGAGTGTCCAGAGTGATCAAGACGTCTTCGATCTTCTCTTTCAGACCCAGCGCTTCGATTGCGGCGTTCTTTGCCCGAACAACTTCAGTGTTGGCAGCGCCTGCTGCTTCCAAATCGAACTTTCCGGCACCTGCTTCAGCGGCCAGCATCATTCCGGACTCACTGTCTACGAGACAAGCGCCAACAAAACCTGCGATATCTTTGAGTGGTGATATGTCAATGGACATCTTTTGTCTTACTCCATTTTTGGTATACAACAAACCGAACTAACGATACCGATTGAGGTCGCTAGAGATCGAAAAAGGAATGCTGTCAGCTTACCGTTGAGTTTCGAACAGTGAGGTTGATCTTTAGAACGATACCTCTAGGCCAAAATCGACAGTTGTTCGGTCTTCGGAGTCATAACCGACCTCGAAATGTCCGAACTTGCTGTCATATCGAACAAAGGCCCGCGATGCGAAACCGTCGTCATATGGCGATGTTAGGTCCGCACCCATCAGCTCGAAGCTCATGTCATTGCCGTCTGACCAGATCGCATCCAAGCCGTAGGCAATCGTGCCAACGCCCGTGTTGTGTTCCATTTGAAAACGGGTTTCCACGAGATTGGAAAACCGGCTGTCCACAGACATTTCAGTGCCTCCATCCCAGTTGAAGTCGTGGTCTTGCTGCCAAAGACCAACATAGCGCAACCTGATCGAGCTGCCCTCTATAGGACCAGCATGAGTGATTGCTGGGGAAATGAAGACCGATGCGTAGTCTGAATCGGTGGTGTCGATCCCTCCCAAAACACCGTTATCGGCAACATCGCGGTCAGTGTGATTGTATGACACACCTGCCATAAGTGAGTAGTCCAGCTTGCTCGAAAACGTGCCAGACAAGCCACCATAAAGAGTAAATATGTCAGTGTCATACGAGACGTCTTCGTCTCCCGAAACGGTGGTATAGGCGAGACCCCCGAAGAAACCACGCGAATTGTGGGACTTGCCAGCCACAACACCGAAGGAAAAGGCATCGTATCCAGGCGACGTGCTATCTGAACCAGCGAACAAGCCACCACCAAATGCACGCGTCCAAACGCCTTCGTCATTTGCTGCAAAGGCGAAAGAGTTTTCTGGGGCCTCTGCTGAGCTGCCTGCCTCGACGGCGTCTTGCAGCATCTGCGTCATGTTAAAGAATGCTTGATCCTGCTGAGCGTAGGAATCGAGATCGGCAACATATACTGCATTGGTGCCAGGATCGAAGTAGTGCGAATTGTGGTAGGATCTGATTTCAGCTGGCAAGCTGGCTGGGGCACCGTCTCCGATGTGAGCACCTTCCGCAAAACGGACAGTTGCATTTAGCCCATCGTCAAGAATCACTGAAGTGTGGTCGGCACTAAGCTCGCCTACAAAGACACTTCCAAACAAAAGCGAACCGTCCAGAAGTCGAATGGTATTCCGATCACCTGTCTCAAGCGGTGTACTACCGGTTACTTCAATCGAGTAACCATTCCGCGAAAATACTGATCCTGAGTTTTCAAAAACGTGTCCAACATGACCACTTAGGGTCACACCATGGCTGTTTTCCCCCTCAACCGAAACAAGACCCGTGTTTGCTGTATAGCTGAGTTCCAAATCGTCAGGAAGCGTACTACCGTTTCGATAGTGCTCGATCCCATGAGAGTTGTCGCCATAGGAGAGAATGGTGCCGGTGTTCAAAATAGTCCCGTTCGCGCCATTGATATCAATCCCGAACCCTTCAGGATTGATTTCAATGAACCCATTGTTGATCAGAGTGTTGTCATGACCCTCGGCTCTCAAACCACTTACATCAAATGTGCCGGGTGCAGGCCTGGGATCAGTTTCAGCCAGCATCCTGATGGTGCCGTTGTTGATCGCAGTAGCATAGGTAGATAGGTAAAATGCGCCTCTAGCACCATCGAGATAAATTCCACGGCTTTGTAGAACTTCAGAAACGATTTCACCGTTGTTGATGGCCGTATTGCCTGAAAGTGCCTCAGCAGAGGTGACAAGTTCTGGGTCGTTCGGATCGTCAAAAAAGGCCCTAACCGAATTCACACGAATGCCGGCTGAGGCAAAGGACGTTAATCCGGTCTCCCCATTTTCTTCGGTAACCTCTTCCGCAGCTTCCTCCAGAATAACCAGTTTTCCAGTATTTATGAATGTTGAGTTACTGACCCTAGACGCCTGTATGGCGTTCGAAAAGTGATCCCCCACGTAGATTTCACCGTTGTTTAGCAGCCTGAAGTTGTCGGCTTCGCTTACGTAGATACCTTCCGCTGAGACCTTATCGGCATCGATCGGGCCACCAAATGCTTCGTCCCCGCTGGTTCGAATAGTGCCGTTAAATACGACGGTTACGCCGTTCAGGAACAGGTCGACGAGATCAATGCCTGCGTATTCGAAATCTTGGTCGAAGATTTCGATATCAATATCTTTGCCGAAGATAAGAGTGACACCTTCGCTTAAAGGCAAGTCAGACCCAATGATGTCATCGAAAATGGTTTGGTCATCAGGGTAGTTAGGAAAGATATCCTGTGGGGTATTATAGTTGAAAGTTTGCTGCGCTTGAAGGCCTACCGGTATCAAAATCGCGGTTGAGCACATCAATGCCGCGCAATGCAGGTTCCTTCTGGATTTGGTGAGTGAGTTTTTCATTTTTTCCTAACATTCCCCGGAATCTACGCCGGCTGCTCAACCTTTTGGGTCCGATTTGATTTACTTTTTAGGCCTGCTGTTCAGGCCGTCCTTTAGTGCGATGACCACACTTTCCGGACAGTCGCGTTTGACTTCGTTCGATTTCAGGAGGCGCGTTGAAACCTTCGAGCTAAAGCAAGGTTTCGGCCGGGTGTTTGCAGCGACCAGTGTTTGGGATGCCCAAAACAAGGCACCGTCGCGATACGCCGACATGACTTGAGAGCGTCCAAAAGCCATGTGTACTTCGTTGCAACGGATTGAACGAATTGCCCAATCGCTTGCGCTGCCCGCGCAAAATACAACTCGCCTGCCCATCACAGTCGCTTCCATTGCTACCCCCTTTTGTACCAATGCACTGGGGTCGTTCGTTGGTGAGTTGGTACGACTCCAGATCGGTTGTCAGGTTCGCATAGGGGTTAGTGATTTGACGATTTCCGGGTGTCTCAAGTGACAGATTGGTTGTCTCAAACACGTGCCCTGAAAGCGTATAGAGTTAAAAAGCTTAAAGCGCTTTCGACGCAACACGGTGACACAAACGCTCCACCTTTTGCGACGCTGAAGGAATTTCAGACACTTGATAGGATGTTCTAGCGGGCACGCAACGGGCAAATCGATCTTTTGCCCAATTGCTCGAACCACCTACCCAAGCCCCCCACCCGAGCGGGATGGGAGGTTTTTTCTATCTGAGATGAGAATTCGAACTGGGTTCGTGTGGCCAATCAGCGGTTAACGATCGCCAATTGACGCTTACGCCAGGCACCTGGTGGCATACCGAACTGTCGCTTAAACGACGCTGAAAAAGAGGCTTCAGACTGGTATCCAACTGACAGGGCGACATCAACAATAGCTGGCCCCGAAACATTGCCGAGCTGTTCGGCCGCAAGCACCATTCGCCATCGCGTCAGATACTTCAAAGGGGGTTCTCCAATCAGTTTCGAAAACTGAGCAGCAAACTTGGCCCGAGACATTCCAATCGCCTCTGCCAATTCTTGAATTGACCAATCCCGAGCGGGCTCATCATGCATTAGCTTCAATGACTTGGCGATGCTTGGATCCTGTAAACCTTTCAACCAGCCGTCATGTGCTTCGGGCGAAGATTCAAGCCAAGTGCGCATAAAATGAATGAACAGGACGTTAAGCATACCGTCCAATGCTGACAACGCGCCTGGCGAACTGCGGCTCGCTTCAAGCGCGATACTGCGCAGCAACGGCTCCATGAGCTCAGCTTTGTCGTTCGCCTCGCTTCGCAGAGTAATCCGATCCGGAAAACTCTTTGACAGGTGTGTCGCTGCCGCACTTCCAATATTGAACCTTGCGCATACGATCGACGTCTCAGGTCCATCTCCGCTCTTGTGGACATCGTGGACATCACCGTCCTCGACTGAGTGAACACGCACACGCGTATCCTCTTCGGCAAACGTCACGAACGGCGCATCCGGGGCGCTCCCTAGAACATGTGTTTGACCTTGAGTGAACAACACCATGTCACCCTCTCGCAGATGAATTTGCTCACCATTGGTCGTGACAACTACGGATCCATTTGAAATCAGATGAAACACGGCCTCTTCGTTCTTTGGAGATTCAAAAGCCCAATCACCGCGCAAGCTTAGCAAGCCTATCGTGCGACCCTTGACAGGTATATGGCTCAGCATTTCGCTCACTACATCCATTTGTCGCTTTCTCTCTGATAGTTGCCCGCATTTCCGATGGGTCAGCTCTTTCTATTGAACCACTCTTTGTCCTGATTTCGCTCCTCGGCATTTGGACGTGCTAAACTGGTTCTATGTGAAAGATACCAGGGCTGCCCTCCAACCGAACCATCAATACAATAAGTTACTACCGCCTGACACTAGGTCACCGCCCAGTCAATTCAATAGCGCACGCCCTCAGACCGATCACAATCGCCGAGTTTCAAATAGTTTTAAACAGGCATGTATAGTCGAAACGTCTCACGACAAACGCGCATCGTCTCACAGAAAGCCGCAAAAAGTGAACCCAAGTCACTACTGAAGCCGAGCATGGCGATCACGATCTATACCCAGATTGGCATGAAATACTTCTCGTTGAACGCGCCAGGGGTCATCCCAAATTTCTCTTTGAAACTACGACTGAACTGATTGGGGGATCGAAAACCACAGGAATAGGCGACATCTAAAATAAGGCCACGCGCAGGCAATCTTGTCCGCAGCATCTTGCGCGCAGCCTGAAGTCGAAGATCAGTGATCATTTCACGTACTCCGCCCACAGGCTCAAAAGCACGATAAAGTGTCGCGCGAGACGCATTTGCGTAGGCTGCGATGCTAGCGATATCGAGATCGGGCTCGTCTAGGTTTTCTACCACATAGGCCCTTGCTCGTTCCCTGATAAGTTCATGGCGACTTTTACTCGTGTCGCGAGACTCTGAACTCAGGATGTTATACACAAGCTCTTTGAAGACACCTGAAAGCCTCAGAATTTCGGTTCGGGGAACGTCTTTTTTTAGTTCCTCAACGCTGGAAATTGCCGCGTTCATAATGGTGTTCAATGGCGTGCCCCTAGGCAGTGCAACTACTTGAAAAGAATCGGTCAAAATGCCACTGAAGTAGTGGGCAGGAAGCATGACCTTTGACAGATTGCCGGGCCCAAAAATTGTATCGAATTGGTGGGTTTGGTGCAAATATATGTCACCGGCAGACAAACGGTGCTGGAGTCGCGGCGAAGCCAATTCCACACTTCCGTGATCGATCCGGCACACTGTGATCTTTTGCGACGTCGTATCCGATCTGCTATGCTCTTTAGCTTTTGCGATTCTGTAGCCTGAGGTCGCAACCTTCGCTAGCCAAAAATCTTCGACTATCTGACGCTGAACGGCATTGTAGTTTTCGTTACTTGCCGAGATTGCTTCGAACTTAGCGCTGCCCATCGACATCTTTGGTGCGCCCTGGACAAAGTTCTCGAGCGCATACAATCGATCGTCTCGATCAAAGTGGCGCGCGTCAAACGTAGTCCTATATTTGCCTGCATCCAACCTGTTTGTGCTGCCCATTCTATCCCCCGAATTGACAAGACCCCGTACTTAATGTTCGGGCAGCGAACTGGTGAAGTTTATGATTGGTTTAACCCCATTGCCGCCCAATAGCGGGAACTCAGATATCTAGAACCTGAGCAAGGCCCACACTCTAGGAATTCTATAGCTTGTCGACCGTTTCCCGCCTTCACGAAGCCCATTAGATCACGGGCACCAAAGTCGTTTAATCATCGGACGTCTTAGTTTATTGTCTATTCGTCTCTGATGCCTTGGAATAAGCTCAGTTGATCCTGGTGGAAGACGTAAAGGGAAATTACTGAGCCATGCTCGGCTGCGTGTCTGCACCAAGCTTATTCGCAACCAACTGAATGTTTCCGAGAGAGGCGCCCGCTTCGGGCTTGGACGATGCTCGTGCAAGCAACGGCGGGCCCCTAAGGATCGCTTGGGCGTAGCAGACCCCGAAATGCACGTTTTGTTTAGTAGCCTAGTGCGCGTATTGGGAACACTATTCCGAAAATGATCCTTCTTGTTCGCAAATATTAAATAAGTATCGATTACACTTAACTAAATGAACGTAGCCAACTAGGCAAGATCGTACTCTCCGCGGCGGCTCTCCACGTGACCGTAGGGAATGCACTCCGCGCAAATCAGCAAGGCGCAAACGGCGATAGGAGAGCAACTCCTATTGAAGAAACAGTTCGCTACTATCCAAATGGACAAACCCGGCTGCCGGGCTAGGCACGGCGCTAATTCACTAATCAAACTAAGATCTAAAACGCATAAAGGCTTCAAGCCAGTTTGCTCGGTTTTCAGACATCTCCCTTTGAATCCAATGAGGCGAGTTGACTTCGTAACTACACCCGGTGTTGCAATTGGTCGTGGTGATATATCAATTCAAAGCTTGGTTGAAGAACTCGGCATTTCGAACCAAATCTGAGTATCTCGAAGTCTATTTGCGGTCGGTTGTAGGTTAATGCCAACCCTATGATGAACAACGATTAGAATGCTCGGAAGCCTGAGCCATTTTGAATGTGCTTTAGGCATATCCCAAGGACCTAAGAAGCCTCCGAACACTAGTCTTAGCCGTTTACTGTGGCCTCACGCCACTTTCGGTAGCGTTTGGCCCACTTTTTGGACCGTATTTGATTGCGCATCAATGAAAAGAACGGGAAACGGCTCTTACGGGGGGCTTTCCCCAATGACATATTCTCCAACTGGTTGTATGCAAGCACCATCGACGCGAAACCGGCCAGTCTTTTGTTCTTCCACTTCACGTTAGGAACATCGACTGTAAGCGCCTCTCCGTTTTTCCATTTGTTGATCAGATCAGGTTCAAAAGCCAAAGCGCGCGCGATTCCCAGGACCGAGACGCCTATTCCCTGAGTTCGCTCGCCGATGGCACGCTCGGCAACCTCTTTGGATCGTATACCACCAGTTACCATGATTGGCATCGTTGCGACTTGGGCAACTTCACGCGCAAAATCAACAAAATATGCCTCCCGACGCGCAGTACTGGTGCCGTCTTCGCGGCGACCCTGCATGGCCGGGCTTTCGTAGGAACCACCGGAAACCTCTACAAGATCCACCCGAAGATCATTCAATTGCCTGACGACCCATTTAGCATCTTCTAGATCAAATCCACCCTTCTGAAAATCAGCTGAATTCAGTTTGACTGATACCACGAAGCCGGAAGACACGACATTCCGAACGGCGGTGACTGTCTCTAACAAAAGACGCGCACGGTTCTCCAACGTCCCTCCCCATTGATCTTCCCGGTGGTTGGTAAGCGGCGACAAGAACTGATTGATCAGGTACCCATGGGCCGCATGGATTTGAACTCCAGTAAAGCCTGCATTTTCAGCCAGAACTGCAGTAGTTGCAAAGCGGTCAATGATCTCCCTTATCTCGTCATCAAGAAGAGCTCTGGGTGAGCTAAATCTATTGGACATTCCCGGAATTTGCACGGCGATATCCGAGGCTGATACGGCTTTTTCACCGAGTAAAGCCATAACTTGTCGACCAGGATGATTGATCTGCATCCAAATCTCGCCACCGCCAGATCGACCGGCACGCGCCCATTCTTTGAAGGGCGCCAAGTCAGTCCCTTGTTGCAAGACCACGCTTGCTGGCCCTGATAGCGCGTCGGGTGAAATCATAACGTTGCCGGTGATCATAAGACCTGCGCCACCCTTTGCCCAGCGGCGGTAGAGTTGTATCAGACCGGCATCTGGAACCTGCCCATAGGCAGCGAGGCTTTCTTCCATCGCCGCTTTGGCTAGGCGGTTGGGCAATACCGTTCCGTTAGGTAGTGTCAGCGGCTCAAAAAGATCGGTTTGTGTCATTTTGGGATCCTTGTTTTCGTGATCCCAGCTGATATAAACCCTGGACAATGGTTCAAGGTCAAGAGCATGAAGATAGGCAAACTTGCAGATGCAACCGGAGTAACCGTTTCGAGCATTCGCTTCTATGAAAAGCACGGTTTAATCCCATCTCCGATGCGAAGAGAAAACGGTTATAGGGACTATCCTGACACAACGGTTGAGCGCCTAAGAACCATCACCATCAGTAAGTCGCTAGGCTTTTCTCTATCTGAAATCAAAAGGTTTTTGCCTGATGATCCCGAGAATTCAATTCCGCGCCCAGACGTCATCTTGAACCTTGAACAAAAGCTTCAAGATGTGGATCAAAAAATCCGTGAACTCAAAGAAGTAAAACGGAAGCTCATCGGAACAATCCAGCATATGAAAGACCCTGACAGCGACAGTTGCTGAACTGTTACTGAGTGATTTGAGACATTTTGCACTGAGATTGGGACATCCGCCCATCAGAAACTACACAAGAAGAACACGTGCATAGCAACGAAGTAGAGTAGAAAGTGATCCATCCATCCTATCGGAACGCATAAAAGCTGTGATCACCTCCTCGAAGGCACCCGTCAGATTATGATGCCCAACAGGATTCGGTTCTTGAATGTCGGGTGCCAGCGCGTGAACACGCTCTGATTCAACCGGAGCAGTATTAACAGCCATCGCAACCGAAACTGTGAAAGCTACATTTTTGGTTCAGAGAAGAGTTCCTTAGCAGAGCAACCTTCTAAAGCCCTCAAGAAGCGTGGATTTTGATCGAATATTGCAGGAACACCTACAACAAGAAAAGCCCGAACACTGCTGTGGCATGAAAACCGCAGACTTCGGAAACCATTGTACAGGTGTGCCAAAACCAGATCATTTGCTAACACTCAAAACATGCCACAAAAGTGGAACTCATCTTCAGGATTTGCTATAGTTCCCTTAGTGATGAGCAAGTAGACGAGCATATCATGCCGCGCCCTTGAAGTTTTTCTGTCGCCAAGATCCTGGTGGAACTCCATACTCACGCTTGAACGCCGCTGAGAACGAGGCTTCGTACTGATAGCCAACCGAAAGTGCTACATCTACAATTGATTTCTCTGGCATTGAGAGCAGTTGCTGGGCAGCTTGTGTCATCCGCAGTCTGTTTAGGTACTGAATAGGTGGTTCACCAATCAATTCAGAAAATTCCCTAGAGAACTTTGATCTCGACTGACCTATTTCCTTGGCAAGGTTTTCGACAGTCCAAGCCCTCTCAGGTGAACTATGTATCAGCGTCAGAGAACCTGCAATTTCTCGATTCCGAAGTCCTTTCAACCATCCAAATTGATCATCAGGAGCTTCGTCGATCAATTTACGAAGGAAGAAGACGAAAACAACATGTAAAACGCTGTCTAAGGAAGCAAATACTCCCGGTGAGCCTTCCATTGCCTCACCTACCAACGCAAGCAGCAGTTGATCAACGGACGAAGCGCTTTTGAATGCAGGCTTTCGGATAACTATGTGATCTGGAAAACTCCGAAGAAGAGGCGAGCGCGTTATGGGTCCAAGGTCTAAGGCGGCGCAAACAACTACAGTTTCTGGTCCAACGCCCTTCTTGACTATTTCATATACATGATCACCGTTCTTTGAATGAACACATGAGACTAAGGTCTCTTCGGATAGGTCCAATCTGGTGGTGTTCGCTGAGCTTCCGATAGTATGGAATTTCCCCGTAGGAAACATTATCATGTCGCCTTCACCAAGTTCTATTTCATCTCGATCAGTTTTGATCACAGCTGAGCCTGTCGAGATCAAATGAAATACGGGATCACCTTCCTTGGGAGAACTAAGCGCCCATTCTTCGTGCATGCTGAAAACACCAACCATTCGACCTTTGATTTGGAATTGGTTCAGTATTTCGCTTGCTACGTCCATCGTCTTAACTTGGATCCACTAACCTAGCTTTGCTATTCTTGATTGAATTTTCCCGCCCTGTTACGGCGAAATCGGCTGACAGGAAGATGACCAGTACCAGTGCTAATATGAGAATTTGGAAGTGTCGAAGCGTTCCATTCCCAAACCTCGTTTCCCTGCGAGAGCCTCACCGACTTAGGAACATGACGGTTAAACATTCTCTGCGTTTCCAAACGCCATTGGGCAAAGCTCTCATCAGATTCATTCTCACTTAATTGTCCGCCGCCCAGTACAGGTTTTGCGGCCAGAATTCATTCTGAATGTGCATTTCTGACCCGTGCAAATTGACCTTCGAAAAATTCGTTGTCGTCCGCCAGTAGGGTTGTATCACAACGCCCTCATTCCGCATGATTGTCACTATCCGTTCCATAATCTCGCGCCGAGCATCGACGTCCGGCGTTGCCATTGCTTTTTCGAGTTCCTGATCGAACTCTGCGTTCGAAAACCCGCTTTCGTTCCACGCTTCACCTGAGCGATAGGCCAGCGCAAGAACCTGCACACCCAGTGGCCGATGGTTCCAGTCTGTTGCGGAAAACGGATACTTATCCCAATCGTTCCAGAAGGTGCTGCCGGGCAGAACTGTACGTCGGATCTTGAGACCCGCGTCTCGGATCTGTGCTGCAGCTGCGTCGCAGGTATCCTTCCGATAGTCTGAATCGATCGAAATCAACTCGTGTTCAAAATCGGCCATTCCTGCTTCTTCCATGAGCGCTTTTGCACGTTCGGGAGAATGCGTTTCCGGACCAATATCGGCGTACTCGGGGTGCATAGGGCCAACATGGGTATTATTCGCGACAATACCGTTACCCGAGTCACCTAGTTCGAGCAACACCGCGTTGTCGACCGCAAGCTGAAGCGCTTTGCGAACACGAACATCCGCGTAGGGTACTAACCCATCGACTTCGGCCTTTTGATTGGTGCGAATGCAGATAGTCGCCCCAGTTGCCACGTCGTCCCGGCGCCAACCGTCGATGCTTTCAACGATCTCAATAAACTCGCCGATATTCTGATACATCGTATCGACTTCGTCAGATTCGATTGCAGCAACCCAATTTGCAGGGTCAGTGCCATAGTCGATGTATTCTATCCGATCGATCCAAGCCCCATTGCCTTGGTCCCACCATGTATGGTTCGGATTGCGGATCAGAACAGCTTTTACACCGACCTCAATCAACTCCGGAATATAGGGGCCCGTTCCAAGCGGCTTTTCAACGATGGTTTCATAGCTATAGTCCTTATGTGTAATCGCCGCCGGATAGTCTGCCATCGCAGCGATCAGAGTGATGTCCGGACGAGGCAGATTGAGTTTGACGGTGTGGCTATCGACAACTTCGATAGCGCCATCGATCGCCTGACCAGATTCAGGGTCAACCAATGTCGCAAAGCGACTCGCCATCGAGTTTCCTTCTACGCTTGTATCGCACCAGCCACGAATGTTGCGTGCCACATCATCGGCAGAAAACTCGCTGCCGTCGTTCCACTGAACACCCTCTCTCACGTTCAGAGTGTACGTCCTGGCGTCATCCGAGAGCTCCCAGCCCTCTAGCAACTTCGGCGTGAAAGTGGCATCGTTGTTGTATTTAACCAGATACTCGATTAACCCTCGTGTCAGGTTGCCCATCTGTACCCAGTCATAGGTACGAGGGTCCTTTAGCGGGTGCAGTGAGGTCTGATATCGCACTGTCCCGCCCTGCATCGGTTTTTGAATGGTTTTCGCCATTGCAGGCACCGCCATGCCAATCATCGAATATGCAGTGGCAGCTGACGCACCAAAAGTACTAGCCGTTACAATAAACTCTCTGCGACTAACTTTTTCACCGTGGGCTCTGACACGCTTGGCAGCCGCGATCAGGTGTTCGGGCATTGGTTTCCCATTGCTTTTTTGGAATGTCATATTTTGTCCCTCCTATGCCGTGAGTTTGCGCAAAGGGGTGATACCGACCAAAACATATCTGGTGCTGGTCGTAGTGAGCGCGTTCTTTGGTGAGCATATCATTTCGCAGGACAAATTCTTGGTCAAAGGAAAAACAGTAGTTCATTTGGTTCCGCTTAGTTATCGCAAACTGTCGATCTTTTGCCGTCAACCGGCTCGCTCTCATCGCGGAACTGAAACCCTTGACCAATCCCCTGCAACAAACTGCTTTGGGATATGCCAAAGTAGTGTTTTGGAGCTGTCGTTTATCAAAAACTATAGTTCGACGATGAGAACCCGACTTGGCTACAGGACGAGATCGGAACGCAGCGTTCCTTTTATCCAATTTATGAACTCATGTGCGGCAGGCTTGTTTTGTTTTGCCTTGCCCATCGATAGCCAGAAGTCAACTCGCCCAGGCAGCGAGCTTTTGCCTACTCTTGCTAGATGACCAGACGAGAGGGCATCGGCACACAACAGATCATCGCCAATTGCCAAACCCGCGCCTGCCATCGCCGCACGCAATGCAGTAGCGCCGCTTCCCAGGAAAATTCCATGGTTGTTCCTTACGATGTTTTCTGCACGCAATATGGCGTCCCACCAATAAGTATCTTCATCATGCAACAAGGGTAGATCAACAAGGGGCTCCTCGCAGCTAGCGATTAACTCAGGTGTAGCTACGGCAAATGCGCGAAATCGACAAAGACGTTCAGACCGGAAATCGCGATGACTAGGATGTCCAAACGTAATTGCGAGATCACAGTTTCGCTCTACGCGGCTAGTGGTCTCGGGTACAAAAACAACCTCAAGATTTGGCAAAGCATCCCGCATTTCGTTCAACTTGGGAACGACTACAAAGTTCAAGAACTCGTGGTCAATTACAACTTTCAGGACTTCTTGTTCGGATCGGGAAATTGCTTCACTGCTGCCAGCGACTAGTAATTCTACTATTCGTTCTGCGTAGGTTAAGTAGGCCTCGCCTGCTTCCGTCAAGACAACAGACCGATGGCGGCGGCGAAACAACTCAGCGCCAACACGTGCTTCCAAAGACGCTATTTGTTTACTGATCGCAGGCTGTGTGACGTTCAATGTTTCAGCGGCGCGCGCGAAACTGGACAGTTTCGATGCCTCAACGAACATCCGCAGAGCGGTAGGGGATGGGAGATGCTTCATACGCAAAAGATAACTAAATGGAACTTTCAGAGCAACTATTGCTCGTTTGACCCACCAAAAATGCCCATTTAACACTTTCGAGAAAGCTGTCAATTTTAGTTCGGAGAGCCGAGTGCAAGAAACCCGGAAGCTCGTCGCAAACACGGCCAAACCAAACAGCTGGATGAATCTCTTCGATCCTCCAAGCTACTCTTCCGATACCATTGGTGTTCTGCTCAGAGAACTATATGGTCTGAGTGTTGATTGTGTCCCCTTGACCGGTGAGCGCGACCAGAATCTTCTGCTTAGAGCCGATGGCAAGCCCTGGGCCGTTCTGAAAATCAGCCACCCAAACGAGACCGAAACTTACATCGATTATCAAGCAGAGCTATTGCAGCACTTGCTAGAGTTCGCTCCAGACTTGCCTGTGCCTCGAATTTTCCCAACAGCCAACGGCGCATACTACAGCTATTTTGAGTTTCCCGACGGTAGAAGCTGCGCGGTTAAGGTTGTTACCTTTTTGGAAGGTCTTCCACTTTTGAAGTCAAAGACAACTATTGAAACTTGGGCACATCGCGTCGGGAAGATGCAGGCTAAAATCTGTCTGGCACTGGAAGGGTTTGATCACCCTGGCGCTAATGATTTTTCTCCATGGAATGCGACATCTAGTGCCGTGCTCGACGATCAGATCCTGCCGCTGATGGAACCCGATTTTCTAGATCTTTTGGCACCCGAAATAGAGCGGCTAAGGTCCGTATCGCTGCCGCGAATCCGGCAAATGCGATCACAGATCATTCACAACGACTTCCACAACGGAAACATTCTTTTGGATGAAAAGCAGAACATTTCTGGCATCATAGATTTTGGAGACGCGGTTTTCGCCCCGATCATTCAGGACGTCGCTGTTGCCGCGGTTAGCTTAATAGAAATGGCACCGGACGCTCCCGTTGACGCCCTGTCGTATCTGGTTGCTGGGTTTCGCTCGGTGTACCCACTGTCCTCAGAAGAACTCTCCGCTTTGCATGACACAATGTTGTTGCGGAGCATGCTCAACGTGGCGCTGGGTCACTTGAAGGATCAAGGCGTACCAGCAGACCAACGCCCTCGCACGGCAACACAAGTATCCAGCAAAACACTACTTAAAATTTTATCACTGAAAGCAACTGAGTTTTTGGGTGCGTGGTAAACTGGATCTAAGGATGGACAAACTGAGCCCTTCCCGAACGCTTCTGCAACGCAGGCAGACTGTGCTTAGTCCGACTTACTTTCATCACTACGACACTCCTATTCATGCCGTTCGAGCTAGAGGCGTCACAATATGGGACGAAAGCGGCAGGGCGTATCTAGATTGCTACAACAATGTCCCATCGGTGGGGCATTGCCATCCACACGTTATTTCGGCTTTAACGCAGCAGGCGTCCTTAATTAATAGCCACAGCCGCTACCTAGACGACAATATCGTGCGCTATGCGGAACGCCTGGTCGCTACGCTCCCGGCCGCAATCGACACCTGCGCGTTTGTGTGCAGTGGTACCGAGGCTAACGCACTTGCCTATGACATGGCCCGCGCAGTGACGGGTAACAAAGGCGTACTGGTGTCTGATGGTTCTTACCACGGAAACGCACTCGCTGTTGCAGACTTCTCGCTCTTTGGTGGCCCTCCAAACGAAACCCCCGGTTTCGTGAGGTCAGTCCCTGTACCCAATCCACATGAAACCAACGACGAAACCGAGACTGGTAGTTTCGGAAAAAAGCTAGCGAACGGGGCCGCGCCCATTGTTCGCGAGTTGGCGAAATCACGCCACGGCTTGGCCATGTTCATTGTTGATCCGATTTTCGATGCGCCCGGCATTTTTACGACGCCTCCCAAGTACTTGGCCGAAATGTCACGGAACGTGCGTAGTATGGGCGGACTGGTCGTCGTAGACGAGGTGCAATCAGGGTTAACCCGCCTAGGTGACAGTGTCTGGGGCTTTATGGATTCCGGTGTAGTGCCCGACATCGTGACAATGGGTAAACCGATAGGTGCTGGGTATCCATTGGCGGTTGTCGCTTCGACCCGCGAGATATTTTCGACCTTTGCCAAGAAACGGCAATACTTCAACACCTTCGGCGGGACACCCGTTGCCGGGGCGGTTGGAAATGCTGTGATTGATGTAATCGAAGAAAACAACATTCTAGAAAATGTGAATTCCGTAGGCCGCTTTTTAAAATCCGAACTCGACACGATGTCCCGAGACTTTAACTTTATGGATTGCGTTCGAGGCAAAGGGCTGTTTTTAGGCATTCCGGTAGTTTCAGACAAGTCATCTCGCCGCCCTGATCCGAAAAGGGCTGCCGCACTCGTTAACCAAATGAAACGCAATGGCGTATTGGTCTCAGTCTGCGGTGCATCAAACAACATTGTTAAAATCAGGCCGCCATTGGTTTTTTCACATAACGATGCCCATCAGTTGTTAGGCACACTGCGTCACTGTCTGACTGTGATTGACCAGACCATGTAAGAGAGAGGTAAACTGTGAGTAAGCGCGATGGTGAGATGTTTAAGGGACCAATCACTGCCAACTCGTTCTCCGGCATTTCGACTTTTTTTAGGCGGCGCGTAAGCCAAGCCTACGATAAAGCAGATGTCGTAGTATATGGTTTGCCAAGTGATCTTGGAACCAGCAACAGATCCGGGGCACGGTTCGGGCCGAGAGCCATTCGGGAGGCCTCACTACAGCTTTCGTGGGGCGAAGTCTGGCCATGGGGATTTGATCCATTTAATCAGTTATCGGTTATCGATGCAGGGGATATTGAGTACACCTACGGTCAGCAGCAGGAGTTTTCGCGCGCGGCTCTGGACCGCGCCCGAGAGATTGCAACCACAGGAGCTATTCCGTTTTCGCTAGGGGGCGACCACAACGTGACCTATGGCTCGCTGACTGGGGTCAGCGAAATCGTAGGGCCGGTCGCATTGCTGCACTTCGACGCGCATTCTGATACGAGCGTGGGACCGGACAACCAGCACGGAACAATGTTCCGTCATGCCCTGGATGAAGGCCAAATCATCGCGGAAAATTCGCTACAAATTGGAATTCGAACCGCGTATCGCAACGACGACGCCTATTTGCGCTTGCACGCACCCGAGGTGATGCTGACATCGCCTGAGGATACCGCACGAAAAATAGTCGATAGGATTGGGCCTACCCCGTGCTATCTATCGTTCGACATCGATTGTTTGGATCCAGCATTCGCACCAGCGACTGGCACCCCGATCCCTGGCGGGCTCTCCACACTGCATGTTCTGGAGATATTTCGCGCTTTGCCGTCAATACCCGCGAAGAGCAGATTGAACTTTGTTGGTGTTGATATAGTGGAAGTTGCACCCGACTATGACCACGCTCAGATGACATCACTAGCTGCAGCACAAGTGGCGCATGAACTCCTATGTCTTATTGCAAGCTTGCGAACTGATTCTTAGGGTCAATATGCATGACCAATACTTGACCGTTGCCGCTATAGCGATGCATAGTAGGAAGACCTTGGGACGTCGACATTGTTGTATTACCACGCGCGCCCCAAAAGCTTCGATTGATAACCGGTTGAAGCCTATTGCACTACCAAGTACGACAGTAATCATTCCCATCATTGCCAAGGCTATCAACAGATCGAGCTGAGTGAGTCCTGCATTCAACCTTCGCTCAGTCATGGCTTGCCCCGTACTACAACCGTATGAAACGCGTTGGACGCAAAGGGAGGCTGTACTTGTCGAACTGCAATGGAGAGCTCAACAACCCTGAAGTGTGGGTCAAACGCAGACGCCGTAGCAGGCTTCACAAGCGTTTCATTGATTTCCCAGTTCCATTTAGCGAATAGTAGATATGAACCGAAACACCGAGATCGTTCATTCAAAGCATAAATTGAAACATCGCAACAATGAATTGATACGCCAGACACTATGAGGAAATCGGCCTGCCGCAATACAGTCTCTAAGCGGTTAACGGGTGTTTTCATGAGTCTAGGTCTTGTAATTGTTAGTTTGATTGTTGGTGGTTTGGCGTCGCTATCGGCCACACTTCTGGGCTGTCCAATTTGGCTTATAGTGACGTGCTACTTTGGCGCTAGCTATGCCTCTATCGCCGTTTGCACCTTGCTGATTTACTTGAAGAGTTACTCCTCTGACTGTGAGCGGAGTTGCTCCGGGGAGCTCGATCGTGTTTAGCCAGATGCGCTCAACTGGTTCCGAGTAATTGTCCCCGGTTAAGTTTACTGTCAGTTTTGCTATGCTGTGCATTCGTCTACGCACACCCAACAGACTTTCCAACCACTTCAGTCAGAACCATCCCCTCCCTAGCTCGGGCACGTATTGAAGCGGAGGTACGCAAAGAATGGCTCAAGGGCCTAGGAAATCACTCGGTAGACGTAAGAGTTGCAAGCGTAGGTTTCGGACGTATTGGCGCAAGTATCGTATGACACTACAACACCCTCTTGCGGGAGTGGTTGTGTCCGCTTGCTTGGCAATCCCGATTGCTGTTGTCATACTGATCCCTGCAGTCGTTGGCTACTTTGCGATCTCCTCTGAGAAAGCCCTATACGGCCTGCTTTCTGGAATCGCCTATGTGACACTCATGGGTCCTCTATTGGTGGGGGGTTTGCCCGTACTTGTACTTATTATTTTACTCCAAGTTCCAATCTTGAGACTGACAATCGTCATTGCGCTGGTCATCTCATTCGGGCTTTTACACTTGGGAAAACGCTTACCCTGGATTCAAACATTGATTTGGGTCACAGCATACCTAACCACTTTACTCTTCGGAATATCAATGGGAGTGCTCTCTGTTTGAGCGCCTCCTGTTAGCGGACTGAGCGGCTCTTGTGCCGCTAGCGATGTGCTATCTCCAGCGAGCCGACGGCAATCGGCAAAACGCTCTTCAAGCCAGTCGGCTTGATCGTTGCCGTGAGTTTGAGCCTAAAGAAAGCACTGGGAAGCTAATGATCCGTAACCTCGGTGCATTTCCCCTTGCCCCAACCGGACTTGCTGCCGGAGGTCGTGAAGTCAAACGTGCCCTTTTCCGGGTGAACATTGTAACTCAGCGTGTAATTCTCGCCGATGTAAAGATAGGTCAGTGTGTCCAACCCCGGGTACACCGCGACATCCTTGTCGATGTCACCTATCGTAATATGACCTTTTTGCTCACCATCATATTTAACAAGCTTGGCGGCCATTTCCGGATGCTCCGCATCCGGTGCCTCGCATTCAAACACGCGCTCTTCGGCAAAAGCTGGGAAAGGGAGTACGGTAAGAAGAAGAGCTGCTTTTTTCATGGGATTCCAATCTGGTTTTCATCTGTTTCGATGCCTTAGCGTAAGCGGATTCTGGGCGAAAGTTTGGCGAAACACGGGTTGTTGTGGGTTCGGGTACTAGGTTAAAAATGAGAGAGAACCGCACGCTTGAGCGTGGGAGGAATCGGTTTTTGACCCCGAGACCACTCGGGCCACGCGGCGTTTACCCCTTGACCAGCCCGACGCAGGATGACGGCGGATCGGGATGACGGGACCGGCCCGGAGCCAGAGCAAAGAAAAAGGCGACTTGCGCTGCCCTACCCTTCCCTCAGTTCTGTTCGTCGTCGTCTTTCCGTTTCGGGAATGCCACCATTCCAACGCTGGGGAACACTTCGTTTCAAACATTGATCGACTTGATTTCTCCGCTATCGTCATCCGTGGTTGCAAAGAGAACCTCGCAGCGGCTTCAAAAGTTCGTGCCATCTTTTTCACCGGCTTTCACGTTCTGTTTCAGAGTTTGAGTGCCATCGTTTGAGCCTCGCTTTTGAGTGTTTCGATGACCATGGAAAAAGCGAGAACTAAGCTGATTTCTTAGCTACCTGCTCCGCCAGAGTAGAAACAACTCTTTGGAGATGTTGGGTTAGATCGATTTTTCCCAGGACCTTTATGTTCTGTCCGGGGTATGCCCGGTAGATCCTGTCCATTTCACAGATACCAGGCGTGGATTTAACGATGTGTGTGACTGTTCCCGACACGCTTGTTTCGAAGGTGATTTGGTAAATACGCTCATCGGACATCGTGCGTTTCGCCTTGTGTTCTCTCCCAAGAGCACCGACATGCAATGTCATTGGGATCCATCCTATGTGAGAACTGGTAAGACCCAGCGCTCTATGCAATGTCGCTACTCTACAGGTGGGAAGCCGCCCCATGATATGGCGGCTCCGTGGGCTACTATCTCATTTTGCGGCAATTGATGTCTCAGCGACTGACTCCTGGTAAACCTCGACCTCTTCCGCCTCAATTGGATCATGAGTCATCAGGCTCGGTGCCCATCCATTCGTGCATCTGGTGACGTAGTCGCGACACGGCAACCACCAGAGACCAGGAAGGGCTTGAGATACTTGACCGGCGTGTTGGGATGAACAGGCAGTGACAGGCTTTATGATTTCCGGCTTTCTGTATGCGTTGTTTTTCCGTTTAACCACGGGTCAATACTACAGCGATTCATCCTGGAGTACTTCCCGACCACCTCTTCCGTGGTCGGGTTTTTTTGTAGGCATCCCTTCGCGGGCAGCAGCTCAGTTTTGATACGGGATGTAAAAGATCTGAGACGTGTAGATGTCGTCGAATCCAGACCTCCGTGGTTTAGTGTGATCAACTACCGTGAGTTTTCACTCACTCACGGATCTAAAACCCCTCGTAGACTACCCCCTCGAACCCCGATCGCTTATCAGGCGATCGGGGTTCTAAGTTTGCGGGTGTGTTCAAGGCGACCGCCTTACCCAAAGACAGGATCACTCCGAAGAAATGGAAGGCGCTCTTGCGCCGCGTCGGTGCCGCCGATAGCCTGTTCGAGCGCACAGGGCAGACAGTAGGTTGCCTGTAGGATAGGTTCTTCAAGGTCTGGTGTCATCGTTCGATCTTGCTCTGTGTCAGACGGTGGTTCGGGGTACTGCGAACGTGATCCATGCCCTGATCTTCTAGCGATCTCGTTAGTTCATCAGAGCTATGGCCGGCATGGCTACCGTAAGGTGGCGCAGTTGCTTCGGGTCAGCGTCGTTTGATCCACTGCAACGCCTCGCTCATGCATGATCTCTTCTAGATCGCGATATGACACACCGTATCGACATAAAAGAACACAGCGAAGAGGATCACATCTTTCGGATACTGCGCGCATTTGAAAGATATCATAAAAACAGAATTTCGAATTCAATACTTCGATATCCATTCACTCAAAGCACTTATGGGCGTCAACAGTCAAAAGTTTGCAACAGACTCGAGCAAACTCTACACTAGAACGAGGGAAGTTTCGGGGGGCAGGTCATGATCTGGAAACTCAAACTTGGATAAACAAAGCCGTTATCGAGTGACAACTTGTACACGAAAATTTTCGCTGTCGCGTAAGATGTTCGAGATCGCTACGGTGCGGGAAAGATCATGGTAATCTTCCAGTCTTAAAGCGTGTCCAAGCTCTTGTTAGTACCCGCAGGGTCTTTTGATCGCGTGGGAGATTTGGAAATAGCCGTGCCATCATTTCCTGAGTTGGATAGACACTCGGATCGCTTTTTATTTCGTCCAAAACATATTCGAGAGATGCTTTATTACCATTCGGATAGTAGTAGAGATTGGTGACACTGGCGATCACTTCTGGTTCCATCAAATAGTCGACAAACGCATGAGCGCCGCTCGGGTTAGGCGCATCAACAGGTATCGAAAGAAAGTCAAAGAACACCTCCGTACCCTCATCGGGTATTACAAAGGATATCTCCAAACCGTTATCAGCTTCCAGTGCATTTGCGTAGGCCAAACCCGCATCACCACTCCAACCAAGCACGAGGCACAAATCCCCCCGTGCCAATTCATTGATGATCGAACCAGTGTTGAAATGGCGGATATACGGCTGGATTGGTTTTAGCAGCGCCTCGACTTTTTCGAAGTCCCGACTGTCCTTGGTGAAAGGATCAAGACCAAGGTAGTTTAGTGCTATTGCAACGACTTCCTCAGGCGAGTCGATAAAAGCGATACCGCAATCCGCAAACTTCGACACCAAGTCGGGATCGAATAAGATATCAAGGCTACTAATCGGTGCGTCCTTCATGCGGTCAAAGATCAGCGCAGGATTGTAGATGACACCAGTCGTTCCCCAAAGATACGGAACCCCATACTGGTTTCCGTCATCATGTTGAGCAAGGAAACTCATGATTTCTGCATCGAGATTTCCGATATTGGGCAGCCTATTCTTATTCAGCTTTTGTAACGCACCTGCTTGTATCAATCGGTTTGCAACAAGTGCTGAGGGAAAAATTACGTCGTAACCGCTGTCACCGATTAGCATCTTCGTTTCAAGAGATGCCAGAGTGTCAAAATAGTTATAAACCACCTTGATCCCTGTCCTATCTTCGAAGCCTTCAATCACATCATCCGGTATGTAGTCTGCCCAAGCTGTAATCGTGACGACATTGTCTTGAGCGTGGGTTTGATTTGCTATCGCACCCAAAACTGACACCACCGAGGCTACAACTACTCGTTTTACCCGGACTCGGATTGACACACTGTGTGCTTTGCTCAAGTCACCGTTTCCAATCGGGCGCATCGGTCAGAGGCACCTTATTTCTAGTGATTTGGTGGAAGGTTGTATTGTATATCAAACCTAAAACGAGATCGGTTCTCAATAGGGCGAGACGAGAGCATCCCTGTTGCACCCTCGTAGTCGCCTGTTCCACCCGTTATGGTGATGCGGGATGTTCCAGGTTCTTGAGCCTGCACCCCCGAGAACGTCATCATGCCATGGCCATCGTGATCTTTAACAAAGTCACAGATGTAATGCCCGTCACGCGAAATTTGTTCATAGGACCCGGCGTTGCTTCCAATTCGATTGCCATCTTTGTCGGTAAGGTCCGATTGCCAAAGAATCCTGTTACCCAAACTCTCGGCATGGTACGAAGAGATATATGTATCCTCGGCTGAACCACTGAACACGATCAAAGTTTCTGCGTTTGCAGTCAGTGGGCCAAAAGCCAGAAAACATGTCAAAGCGGCTAATTGCATTGCGCGACTACTCATTCGGGTTATTCCGCGGCCACAGTGTTTTTCGATCCCTCCGTGCCCAAGAAGAAGACAAGGACTCGCACAGGACCCGGGCCATCGTTTCGGCCATAGTGCGGGACATCTATAGTTTCGAGTACCGCCTCTCCAGTAGAGTAGGCTTTTTCCCCATGTTCGCCATAGTCGACTGTAAGAGTTCCTTCTAGAACGTAGCCTACAAGCGGGACATCATGGTGATGCCATCCTGTTTCAGCACCAGCAGGGATCGTCACTAAAGTACCAGTGATGTGTGCGTCACCGGTAGGATAGATCACCCTTTGACCGAGGATGGTTTCATTGCTGGACAACAGGGTTAAGGCGCTTAGTTCCCTATGGTCGTGGGCAAAAGCCGCCACCGCAGGCAGACAAAGCAAAGCCAAAACCAATAGGCGGGACATCAACTTTATTCCAATCAGAAAAACAGGACGCGAGGCAGTTTTGACGCATATAGTCATGGCTCGCATCGCCAAGCTGTCTCATCTTACACAAACACTGTTTCAATTTCTGATTTCGTACTTTGTGCGTCTTCCAAGTCAGAATTTGGCACGCATTGTTGAAAAAGGCACAAAAGCAGGTCGTACCCTTTGCTACAAAATCCGCCAATTCGTTTGACCGGTGGCGTACCATACGAATTGAGGCGAGCTTAAACATAGAACCATCGTAAAGCGTGTTCACTCGCCCCAGCAGCATCTTCAACAGCGGTCCCCGAAATGGCAGGAATTCTCCGTTGATTTTCAAAAGCTATGTGACTGCTAGTTAGAGATATCGTTGTACGCATGCTCGTCAATCCAGTCTCAAAGTTTGCAACAAATCCCGAAGAAGAACTGCGCCACATCATTGATGATCTGACGCGGTAGAGATTCAGAAAACCCACCTAAGTGCTGCACGAACGAAGGGGCCCTGAGCGTTGCTGCCGATCTCTTGCTCTGCTGCTAGCTCAAGCCGGACGCCTTGCGACAAGTTCTGCTCATAGCCAAGCCCTATGCTGGCGCCTGTGAAGTCCATCGAGGCGACGGTCAGGGATTGCGTATCTGAGAACAGCGTGACATCGGCCTCGGTGTCCCCGAGCCCCCTGCGCAGCACTCCGCTGAGTTGGCCTTTCAACACACCATCGTTGTTGAGAACCTTGTTTGCCTCCAGTCCCAAACGAGCTTCGATGACTTCTGTCGTTGTGTCTCCAACAGTTGCATTCGCGTCCGAACCGGTTTCGGTATAGCCATCATTTTTCTGACGGGTATAGCGTGTTTCGCCAAATGCTAGCAGATCAAAGCTGTTGCTGAGATTGAATTCTTTCTCGACCCCGATATGCGCTGTGACGACAGTGCTGTCGTAGTTGGCCTTTGCGTCTGAACTCCCGGAAATCTGGCGGGTGCTATCCGTGGAAAGCCAACCAAACCCGAAACCAGCATCGACTGTGAATGAGCCGAACCGGCGTTCGACCGCAGCATCAAGATAGAACCCATTGGTATCGAAGTCAGTTGAGTTACTGTCCCCATTCGCATAGAACACACCCATTCCGACAGCATAGGCAAGGCCGCTATCGCACCGTGTCGAAAACCCGGCTCTGCCATCAAACACTGTGAGATTGGTGTCATTGCCAGGGGCCGTCTCAAACTGGTTGTATTCGGCGTCGATCACGGCAAAAGGTCTTAGCCCAAGGGTCGGCGCAGCAGACCCTCCAATCTCCTGCGGCACGTCCAGAGGATCATTACAGTCCAGTACAAGACGACTGTTGCCGATGGTGCTACCGTAAAAGGCTACAACATCATCAGGGGGCACGACATCACCAGCAAACACAGTCGCATAGATTGGAAATGCTCCGCCCTCATCTTCGACAAACCAAGCCGAGTGTGGGTCAGATACCAATTTCGTGAACGTGCCGTTATCTGGATTTGCGTCTTCAAAATAGAAGATCGCGCTCTCGCCCTGCGCGTCCAGGTTGACATCGTGATCCTCAACACGGATCAGACCGGTCACCTTGTCTTTGGAGTCGATATTGAGTGTCCCGGATCCTCCGCCCAGGTAGATGGCATAGGCTGTGCCGGTATTGGAGAAGGCCGAGATCGTGCCGACATCGGTGATCACGCCATCAAAACTGCCAAAGTAGACACCATAGGCATTTGCAATCCCCCCTCCGGTAGCGGTTGCAGACGCGGTGATCACCCCCGTGTTCGAAAACGTTCCATCCATGCCTCTATTAACAAAAAGACCATAGGCATCGGCAGTCGCCGTGGAACCGCTGGTTGTCGCAGTAACATTAATATTGCCGAAGTTGCGAAAATCACCGCCAATAACATCGTAGACAAGGTAACCGCCTGCTATCGCTTTAGAATTGGACGTAGCTTGAACGGTAACCGGGCCAAAGTTGGTAATGCTGCCGGTTATGGCGTCTTCCACATAAAGGCCAGAAGCCAACGCTAAATCGACTGCTCGGAGAGTTGTGGAAGTTGCAGCGACGTCCATTGAGCCGTAGCTTAGAAAACTGCCGTCGAAATTTCCATCGACAGTGTAGGCAGAAGCTCTCGTCGAACGAAAACCAGTCGCACGAGCCTTCACCCTGCCGCCGTGGGCAATACTCCCTGTATTGGATCCATCGACATATAAGCCATCCGCATACGTGCACCAAAAAAAACCGCAAGGTTCTGTCGACGTCGCAGCAACATCAATCGTTCCAAGGTTGATAACATCAATGTTTTGGGAATTAATAGAGTAATGACCTTGAGCTCTAGCCTCAGTAAGACCAGTAGCCCTAACTGTGATAGTACCGCTATTGGCAAGGGTGCCTGTCATTTCTCCGAAACTACCATAAGCACGTGCGCGACCATTTGTGGAAACCGCGGTAACCTCGATCGAGCCAAAGTTAAGGATATCACCGATTAGTTGAGGCCTATCTCTAAAATTTCCCTGAAAAAAGTAACCGGACGCGAGCGCTCTACCACCCCCAATTGCTTCAGCAAGAATACTCCCCTTGTTACTGACACTGGTATCTACACTTCTGCCAAAATTATACCCAAACGCGTCAGTTCCAATGTTTTCTTCGGAATTCGCTGTTGCCGTGATTTGCCCGGTGTTGTCGATCACCGCAGTAGACGTCACGGCATCGCTAAAATTCATGCCGATAGCTCGGGCAGCACCGCCGAACGCGTTGGTGGCGCTTGCGCTGATTGTGCCGGTATTTCTTACAACGCCAGAGACTGTGCCAGTTATCCGAATGCCTGCTACAGTTCCAGATGTATTCTCACTAGCCGCAGTGATGCTTCCATTGTTCAAGATCTGACCTGTCTGCAGCAGAGCTCCATTCAGTATCAAACCTCTGCGGTTAGATGTCGAAATAGCGCCATTGTTGGTGAAGATGCTGGAATAGTCGGAGCTTATCTCAACCGCTGGGTCAGTGTTCGATACATCTACCGCGCCGGTGTCTGTGATTGTCGCATCCTCATCCGTCGTGATCTCTAACGGTGTGGTCTGAGGTGTATCAACAATCGTTTGAGCTCTGGCCGCTCCGATAGAAATCGTTGTAGCGAACACCGCAAATAGAAGGACCGACGGCGCAATGCTGACCACCGATCCCTTCCACTTCACCAAACGGCCACCATTCACCGTATTCTCGCGCGTGGGCGCTGTTTCGCAGCTTACCAATCTAAGCCTCCAAACTCATCTCTTGATGGTTTGGGCTAAGTTACTGAGAGCAAGACACCAAAACGACCCTTGTTCGTCTCGCGTGGATGGTCACATGTCTCAATCAGGTCCGTCTGATCTATAGAGGGGTCGAGTCCGGCTAAGTGCAATTATAGGGCGGTAACGAATACTGGTTGGTGCGAAACTGAACATTCACCGTGCCACGTCCGAACAGGAAATACGCGGGACTTTTCTGCCGCTCGCTGGTCTTGCGCCAAGGTCTGCTTTTCCAACCACGGACGCGGATGCCCGTTAGTCAGGGTACAACAATTCGATTAGTAGCCTCTCAGGCGTGCCATGAACTCTTAGCCTGAGCGTACCAGTTGGCCCACAAAAGCTGCGTAGTCCAGTGTTGGAAAAAACAAGTTGGTCGGTAACAAAAGGCTGGTCGTATTCACGAAGAAGCTTCTTTTCGGGGTTGAATAGTGAGAACCGAATGGCGTTCTCCGGCACCCAAGAGATGTCGAGCTGATCAACCAGCGACGCAGAACTATCTTTCGGTAGCTGTGTTGGGTCAGAGTAGGGCGTGTTTATGCACACAAACCCGACATCATCCCGGAAAGCGGCCGTCAATGGCATGGATATTTCTTTCTCACGAAAGCTTTGAAGCTCTGCCCAGTTCCAGCGAACGCTTTGTCTTTGAGACGTGATCCAAACTCCAATGAGAACAAGCACGATGACAAGCGCGAGCATGATGGTTTTGAAGGCGGCTGATCTCAGCATTATCGCAGTATAGCAGTGGGCGGATAAAGCCAACACCAAAAAACAATGCTGGACGGCTGAGCGGACCTTAGCTGCCTTTGACCTTAACACAACGAATGGCTGCTTCACGCAAACCCGGGGTCAATCATTTGTTCGTGCGCCTGAAATACGTGCAAGTAGTGTTCTTCCGAGAAACGAGCAGGCCGACGGTATTTGTCGCAAACTTTTAGAACGACCATAGGCAGTCGACTGCTGGACACACCTATCCTGCGATCTCGGCAAACACCTGAAAACCGGAGGTCGTAGTGCTGGGGAATTGCTGTTTTCGGATCATGTTGGCCACCTCAATGCCATCCAATGTGGCTGAGGCGGATTCGAACGACTTAAACCCACACATGTGCCGAACACGCCGCTTTATGAACCGATGATCCGGTTCAATCATGTTGTTTAAAAATTTGGACCTGACCGTTTGGACTTTGGCTAGACAGCCGAACCGCTTCAGGATCCTGCTCACCTCTCGAATACCCGCTGCGTTGGCGCCACTTTTGTCGATGACGATTTTGTTTGGGACTCCGTTGGAAGCCAGCGCTTTGCTCAAGAGCCTGGCGGCTGCTGGACGGTTACTGCGCTCAGACAGCATGAAATCAAGAGTGTTTCCCGCTTTGTCGACTGCTCGTTAAAGATACATCCACTTGCCGCGAACACGAATATAGGTCTCGTCCATGCGCTATGAACTCAGCGTTGGACGCTTTTTTGATTGCGCACGAGCTGCAACGATCGGCGAGTATTTCACTACCCACCTATTCAATGTGGCATGGTCAACTCTGACACCGCGCTCAGCCATGATCTCATCCAAGTCACGATAGGACACCGTGTACCGCAGATAGAAGTAAACTGCGTACAAAACCGCACCCTTGGGGAAATGACAGCCCTTTAACGAGATCATGTTCAAACAACCTGTTCGAAAACTATTCGACCAATACAAACCTCAGATCACGCATTCTCGTCATTCCAGGCTCAAAGCTTGCGACACAACCAGAGATGTAGAGCACCGACAGGTGAAATATCTCGATAACATCTTCGACGCCGGCCATGGTAAGCTGAAACAGCTGATTAAGCCGGTGCGCGGATTTAAGACGATGAAAACAGCCTATGCGACGATCAAAGGTTTCGAGGTCATGAGAGCACTGCGAAAAGGGCAAGGCCGCGCCTTCAACCTTTCCAGAGATCCGGTTGGAGAAAAGCGCATGATCGAGCGGGCTTTCGGCGTCGGACCTTGCATCATGACAGAGGCTGTCGCACTGATCGAAAGTCAACTGGGTGCATAAGTGTGCCTAAAGGTTCGATAGCTGCCGGCAAATCGAAAATTTGCAACAGAGCCGGCGACCATCCACCGTCTGCAGTCGAGCGAGTCCATAGTTAAAGGTTCATTACAGAACTATCACGCGCACGGCATTTCATGCCTTGAGAGCCCACGTCAGGGCCTCGCGAAGCGCTTCTCCGCTCTAGGCTGCCACTTATACCCTGAGCTTACTTGGCATTCTTTTCAAGGTACTGCCAAAATTTTATCTTTTCATCCAAGGTCTTTTCCATCTGCTTCGGCTTCGCTTTCGGCACGGCCTGCTGCACCACATGCGTTGCTTCATGACCGATCAATTTCTTGGCCGCCGATGCAGTCTTGGCAGCTTTCGACACCTGAAGCAGAAGGTCTTTGTTCGCCTTTTCGTCGACGCATTTTTTCTTCTTGGCTGTCGAAATAGCCTTTTGCGCGACTTTACCCTGCTTCATTGCCACTGCAATCGCCTTCTTCACCGGTGCCAGTGCTTTTTTCGCGACAGGAGACGACTTTTCCGCCTGGTTTATGATTTTGGCCTGCTGGAAAATAGCCGCAGCGATTTTGTCCGCTTCTTTTTCAAGTTTACCCAGGCCCTTTTCATCAATTTTCATATTGTGTCTCCTCAATCTGAGACGCTTGGTCGATTCATCGGGTCGACATTTCCCATGCGGGTCACTTCTCCGCTAGGTCTTGGCTTGTTTTGGCCCGCTTCTCAATGTCGGCATGTCTCAAGATGGTGGCGTTGAGGGTTTTGTGGCAACATCCGTCCCACCTGTCGGCATTGCCAAGTTGTTTGCCAGCGGTTGCAAAAAACGGTTGCGGGCGCGGTCGGGCGTTTTACACCGAGGGCATAGCTATTCCAAAGATCGTGAGCATCCCATCGGGCGAGCCGTAGGAAACGGAGGAGAGGTGATAGCGCCGTCGTCGCCGGTGATGACGCGGACCGAGTTCAGCTGGTCTCGGTGCAGGTAGCTGGGCGCTCCATTGACGAGGCGGACATCGGGGTGGGGACAGGTGATGATCTCTTCTGTGGCGCCTTGTCCGTAGTTTCGGATTTCGACATCGCCGAATGCGACGGTGACGGTCTCGGTGGGCAGGCCGACATTGTCTATCTTCTTGAGCCGGGTGCCATCGGCGCCGTAGACATATTCGGTTTTGACCTCGCTATAGGTCACGCTGCGGGGGCGGTTCTCCCCGTCATAGGTCATGACCTTACCAAAGAGGCCCTGGGTCATGTTGCCGTTGGCATCATATGCAAAGACTTCTTCATTGACCGAGATGGGACGGTGCGTTCCAGCAGCGTAGGTGTAGTCCCCCACATGGCTGTTGGAGGTCATGTTGCCAGCCGCATCATAGGTGAAACTCTGATCGAAGCTGGTGATGCCGTCGCGGTTGCTGACTTCTGTCAAGCGCCCTGCGTAATCATGGGTGTAGTTCAGATTGCTCTGGTCTTGCGTCGTCCATTGCTGAATCACCCGACCGGTTGCCGTACGACCATACTCGGCTTTGGCCATAGTCAGGCTGGAGCTGTCGCGCAGCTTGGTCTTGTTCATCCAGCCGCGTGTAGGGGAATACTCGGTAGCAGAGAGTCCTTGTGCCCTTGAAGTCTTCCAAGGCTTGTGCACCCTTGCCCCAAATTTCAACGATCTGGCTCCAGTCTTGATAAAAAAGCGTCATGTGAAACCCGGTTTTCCGACTCTTGACCCTGACCGTCTTGAGTTGGTCGAAACTTCCGAAACCCTTGGCCCCATTAAAGATCTACAGGCGCCGGAATGATGGGTCGTCTGGCCGTACTGTCAGCTGAGACACCATCTGAAGTGCTCCCTTAAGTTTCTTAGCACGCGCTATCAAATGAACCCTCGACCCGACGGGTGGAGAACAAGTATGCGACAGAACCCAATCTACGGGCTTGTACAGTTACACCTGAGACGGTTGTCAACAGATGCAATAGGCGCTTACTGGGCGTTCAAAACTCAGCATGGGGAATCGGGCACTCTGGCTGTCGAAGCCACCGAAACTACCTTCAACATTCACCTTCGGCCTTAATGTCATCGAGGATACGAGGATGAGTAAAAACCATCGCATTCATAGTTGATCTATTTAACCCCGCTAGTGGAAGCCTGAACGGAGCTTTGTAACTGTTTTGCGCTTCGACTAAGACCAACTTAGCATTGTCCGCCATCTCTGGGAGCCGCTCTTTGATTAAGCCGATGTTACTATCCGTTCTTTTTTCATCAAACGCTATTCCGCGCGTGCATGACCAAGCAACGCGATGTTGGTCGTCCGCTTCATCAAAACGCAAAAAGGAAACTCTAATACTCAGATCAGATGCAGATGAAAGCATACTCTGTGAAACAGCGTGAACTGAATTTATATAGTTGGAGTTAATCGTCGATTCTTCCCGCGAAATAAGATCTGAAACAGTGTAGGTTGCTTTCAACAATCTCGAGCTCTCTCGATAACCATCGAAAAAAGTGTATGATGCCACGATAGACCATAGAAGTAAGGGAAACATCATAACAGCTTCGATCGCGATCGTCCCATGTTGAGATTTTCTGAAACGCGATAGGCGAAGCTGCGCAATTCTCCCGATTTTGAGATTAAAGGGGTTCATGGACAAACACCGTTGTAGCATAAAGTTCCACTTGGCCACTATTTCTAGTCGATGCGGCTTTCCCGACCCATGACCCTGACCACAATGGAGACACCTCGATACATGCTCGAACAATCATAAATTCATTTGATGTTCCTGGTGCGAAAACCCTGTCTTCCGGCAAATGAATGGTCTCCGGCGTATCTGCGCAAAAAGGTGTAGGGTCCAAATTCTCATCAGAAAATGCTGCAAACGGATCAATTGACTTCATTTCAAGAGCCAAGTCGGTCGAACAATCCTGGATAAACAATACCCGTTCACACATCATGCTTTTAAGAACATCGTGTGTCCAAACACTCTCTCCTACCGGCAAATTGTTCACACGAACTTCTCTAATCGCTTCATCCAAGGCTCTTTCAAGATCCGCGTAGCGCAATGACGTCAGACCCAAATCAATACCTGACGCGGTTAACAAAAAGAAAATGGGGAACCAAAAAACGAACTCTATTGACGCATTTCCTTTTTCGCAGCGACAAAAGAAGCGAGTATTTTTTGCAATGAAACGTTTCATCATTTGAGCTTAAGCAAAGAAATCGAAGAGGCAATTGATGCAAAAACATCCGAGATATCACTGCCAGTTGCTTCATAGTATGTAGCGTCTTCGCTCGCGCAGCTCTTCAGAAGTGCTTTGGAAATCTCAGGAGCATTAAAGGCGATAGAGAAGACAATAATCTTTTCCGAATAAGCCTCGTTGCATATAGCTTTTGTATTTTCGTCCTTTCCAGTATTTGAGTACGGGTACCTTAGTTTTGTCATAGAGTCTTCGTCGAATTCATCTTTCTTTTCTTCACCAAAACCATCGCCTATGAGCAACGAAATGAAACCGAATGTCGAGTATTCCCAAAGATCAGGCCAGGATAACTCGACGGCGGTTTCCCCTTCTGATTTCTCTCTTGTAGTGGAGTAATCAATAGTATCGCAATTTCCGTTGCTAGAACTGGCGCATCTGTATTGCATAAATGTGTCGGATGCACCGTAGGCATGGTCCTGGTTCTGTTCTCTAGCCCAATACCAACCGTTGTCGGCATCCCACTCCATCAGCTGGATGTAAGGCCAATAGAAACTATCAGTATCAGCGTCGTAGAAAGAATAGATATCTTCTGATTCATTCCACCAGATATCTGACGATCCGGAATGAAAAGGCGGGTTGACATACTCCTGCCTCGTGTTTCGTCCGTCAGTCATTAAAACGATAACCTTCAGAGTATCGCTCGACGCATTCTCCGAAGGGCGATCAGAAAACACCGCTGGAACATCCCCAGCTTCCGAAAGCCTTTTTATAACGGGTTTCATACTGTCATCTAAAAGCGCCACCCCCCATTTCATTCCAACATCAATTGACGTGTAGCCACTCGCCTCTAAGCCTTGGATATGTGACTTTAAGACATCGACGTCATTTTGAAAAACAGTGACTTCTCGGAGACCAGGAGAGGCATCGCTACTTGCTGAATTATCCGGTTTTTTGTTATTGCCCAGACATTCGTTGTTCGACACGGTTCGGCCATCTTTTCGGGTATCCTGGTCATGCCACTTCGAGTCAGCATGTAGAGTTTGTGGAATCGATGGCGTAGTTATCCTAAGACCCGAATCTGGATCGTAGGCTTTGATCGCCTTAAGCTCTGAAGTCCTAAAATCTTCTGGTCGAAAATCCAGGCAGTTCCCAAAACTGTTTCGCCCCACGGTATTCAATTCGTCGAAAAGGAAATCTGGGAGGGCCACTTGCTGATTGTAAGGCACAATGGAAATTGACGCATCATTTACATCGCCGTTGCTATAGATATCATCAACAAATTTTTCTGCTGCTGCTTTGAGGTCATCCAGTCTATCGCCCTCCATCGATTCAGAGATATCCAGCACCAGCGAAATTTCGACACTGCCCCTGGCTTCTTCGGCGGAACTGCTGGCCGTTGCGGTCAGCGTATCCACTCCGCTCCACCTCATGAAATGGGTTTTGACTCCCATTCTTGCGGTAGCGGATACAAGGCGCGCGTTCTCAGTACCGACTTCCACATCTCCGCAAACATCGGGCTCTACTGTCGGCTCTCCAACCAAATACTGATCAAGGCCATCTTTATTTAGATAGTCTTTAACTACATCCCTTGGGCAAAGAGTCTGATCCATATCTGCGGCCGCTAAAACGGCTCGATCGAGAGAATATTGTAACATTGCCCTTTCACGTTCGTACCTCATCATGTCGACTGCAAATCCAGCGGATATCAGGACGATCACCAAAAGAAACAACGTCAGAATTGTCATTGCGCCACATTCTGATTTCCAGAATAGACTATTGGCGAAACGACTCTTCGGTCCAACATTGAGGCCGGCCTCAAATGGTACTTTCAGATAGCCATCCTTAAAATAGAAAGATTTGAACACGTTCAGACACTTCAAATTCAAACTCCACAAGCGCGCAGACTGACTGGTAGGTCGCAGCCGATTCTCGTACTAGTTTGAACACAGTAAGTTCGTTTTACGATGCTCGCGGGTTGGCACCATGTCTCAATTGAGTGCTCAATAAGGTCACCAATCCGGAAGCACAGCCAATTTGTTTAAACGGATGTACTCCAGAGATCCGTTTTTCAACAGGAGCGGATTCAATATCGTGTGCTCTGATTTTACTTCGGACGATCAGCCACAATGCGCGTCTGGTGTACTCACCCAGAGCATTGAGACCTTCTCGTTTCGACCGATACCCAACTTGTCTTGCAAGAAGTCAATGGCTCATCCATCGTTTGGTTGTGTCAACCTGAGTCACCTAGTCGAGCTGTTCCGGCGATGGCGTAGTCTACGCTCCTTCTGGCGCTTTGGGAGTTGCGACCCGGCCTCGTACCGTAGTCGCTAGACCTCCTTATGATTGACCACCTAGCTCAAAAAACCAATCAGTTCGGTGGTCTTTCGGCAGACATACCGGCCGTACTACTTCGTTGACAAGATCAGAGGAGCGATTGCGGGAAATCATCTCGAATTGACGGATGGTATTGGAAAAAACTCTGCGCTGGTCTACTCACCCGCGGCGTCCACGCCCCGATGTCGCCTGCTCCTGAAGTGTATGAACGATAGTTTGACGAAGCCGCTATAGGGTCAGACCCAAAGGTTTTTTTTGTGGTTGAGGTTTTCATTGAAAACACTCCGATCCGATTCCACCTCTGCAATGACCTTCTTCAGCCGGGCCTCCTCTTTCTCATGGCTATTCCATTCAGCCACTGTGCCCGCCCCATCCCGCCGAGTGTAGAGGGTCGCGTCACTGATCCCCACATCACGACAAGCCTAGACAAAGTCATCAACAACCGCCAACTTTAACTCGATCCCACGCAACAGCTTCAAAGTGTCTTCGTCCGAGTATCGCTTCCGAGCCATCTCTTGTTCCCCCTCCTCGGCCAAAGTAGTGGCCCAATTTTAGGGGGCAAAGACAATGGGCGACCGCACGCTTGCGTCAAAAACATCGTCCCGGTAGATAGCAGACCAGTGATAAACTAGCGATCAAATTGGGCCAGACAAATAGGTAAGGTCTCGGTCTAGCCTCAAATCCCCCAATAACTCGTTCCTTACTTCCATCAGTAGTTTGTTAAGTGCAAATAAGTAGTGGAAAGAGATTCGCCGTTCTGGAACAAAATCTGGGACATGGCTTCTGATGGCAGAAGGACTTGGATAGCTTCGTCTGCACAGTAATGTTTGCTCAACCACTGGACCAGGTAGATAAGTAAAACCTATCTCCAATAAGTCTAGGCGTAGCGGTCCACCAATTTTGATTCGGTGTAAGGGTTCGACGTCAATCAAAAATGTCGTGTCACTATCTGAATCCAATGGTAGGTCATACCCTTCAAGCAATGAAAGCTGTGACCACAACACAATTCTAGGTACCGAGATCATTGTTTTACCCGAAACTGGTTTGGTTCGTGCCAAGGCAGAATTGTGTCATACACCACCGAAAAGAATGAAACAGTAAAAGCGCTGGTCGCTGACCTCACCGGAAGAAAGTCCTTTTTAACGTTAGCTCCGAAAGTACAATCTACTAGTGGTCTTGCATCTTCTAAGCTCACCGGTATTTCGAGGTTTGCAATACCTTGTTGTTCCGCTGATCTTTCTTCAACAGCAGTGACCGTTTCAGATATGACAATTATTGATCCAAAGGCTGCTTTGAACCGACTAAGTTTAATTCTTTGATCTTCCGTCATTTTCAATGAATGCCAAAGAGTAACGCAATTAGTTAAACCCATGATAAGCCTTCGAAGGTTAGCTTACCAAGTTTCCATGACACCCCAAGTAACGATAGCCAAGACCAAATGGCAAGAAACGCGACATAGTAGCGGCAACCTGAGACAAACGGCTAACAAAGGATTGTTTAATAAATCGATTAGGGCCTGATTGACACCGTCTAGAGTGGTCGGGTCATGCAACGTTGAACAACTGCACTGTGAACTGGTACTCTGCAATGACACACTGCTGTTTGCAATGGTAGTGGCCGCGTTTGATGGTCCGTGTTTTTTTCTGGCCTTTCAGAGTTGATTTGTCTGGTCGCAACGGTCAAATGCTGTGTCGGTATCCGAGCAATCGTTTTAGCGGCGCGTGATCACTCTTAATCAGATTGTTTCACCGCTTTCGATCGATGTGCTAAATACTGACGAAAAGCGGATCATATCGACCATTGATTTCGCAAACGACACGACGGTAGGTAGGAGCTTTGTCCGTAGCGATGTTCGCTGGCAGGCAAAGTCGCACACGTTTATTAGCGAAGTTGTAGAAGGCCTTGGCCGCTTTTGCATTCCGTCAGACTATCGGTCGGAAGTCTAGCATCCCAGCCGGGGGTGTCCGGTCCAGAACCTCCAGTTTCCAAATAAAGTGGTAGTTCTCAGAAACTACGGAAACAGCCAATTTGGCCGCAATCCATATGCGTAACCGCTAGTTTCGGTAAAAGTTGCGTTCTTGCCCGACAAAAAACGCGTTTCAATCCGGACAAGCTTTCATTCACACCGGACGACACATCTGGAAAAGGTGGCTGGGGTGGTAGGATTCGAACCTACGATACACGGTACCAAAAACCGCTGCCTTACCACTTGGCTACACCCCATCGGTGAGCGGCTGTCTACGATTGTTGCTGGCAGGGTTCAAGGGGATTCAGGTAAAAAAGTGGGCCCTCTACAAAAAATCTTGGCCGCGCTTGCCGCTGCGTCTGTGACGAGGTTCCTTTGACTTGTTTTCGATACCGATATTGCCACGCGTCTGTCTCGGGATGGACAAACCAAAGCACGAAGATCTCCAGGGCCTTAGACCCTTTGAGTGCGAATTCGGGCGGTCAATGTCTCCTTTACCGCCGTCGGCGGCCAGACGGCTTCCATTGAAACTGGGAGCCCGTGGGAGAACGAACACTTCGAAAGCTTCAATGGCCGGTTCAGGGCGAGCTACTCAACGGCGAAATCGTCTAAAGCCTGCGCGAAGTACAAATCCTGATCGAACAATGGAGGAGACGCTACAACACAAAGCGGCCTCACAGTGCTCTGGGCTATCGCCCGCCAGCGCCCGAAACCATCATCCCAATGGACTACAGGCCGATGATGCACTAACAATCAGGTTGGACCAGTTACATGAGGCTGCTCACTGAAAAACTGGGTCGTTCTTGACCGTCTCAAGGGTGATGCAACGTCAGACCCGGCTGGGTTGCGGATCTGGATTCGTGAACAGAATGTTAACGGCCTGTTTTCCGCGTGTTCAACCGTATTCATTAACAGTTGAATGCGCTTCCTAGCCTGAAAAGTCTGATGGCCGAGATACGCAATGAAATTCGGGGGATGAATGGATGTTGGACCTTGCTTTGACCTTTTCAGCTACTTCAGTTTGGGTTGCCGTTGGTTTCTTGTCAGGGTTTTCTTTTTTATTGACTTGAAGGAACCATTTGGCAGATGCACGAGCCCTCAACCCCTTACACCGCTGCAATGAACGCATTTCAGTTAGAAAGCGAAGACGCCGACGGCTACGCGGCTATGTGGGCCGCTTGTCAACTCATGGCTTTGCTTGAAGACAGGCCGGAACTAATGAAAGAATTTGCGGACTTGTGGGCGAAAAAGTGGAATCTAAATACACATTCGCACTTTGACGCAGACCCCATGTAGCACCTTATGCAGCGCGAAATCTGCGTTCAAGAGGCTGACTAGTACGCGAAAAATACCGGCCCGTCCAGCAAGGTCCTGTCCCACTCAATACACTGGATTTACAGCGGCTATTTGCTCCACCACGACACGAATACGGGAAGCCCACAATAGCCGCAGAGGCCCCAAATATACCTGTCAGCTAAGCGAACGGGGTTCGGACACCACAATCACCTCGGGATCTGCTGAGAATACTTAAGATCAGTATTGTGGCACTTTACTAGAAGCGCATTCGAGGCAATCTACTCGAAAAGATGCAAATATTCGTCGAAATTGGGCAGCTTTGGACGAAGAAAGAAAATCGACTAAGTGGCAAACGCTCCGACGTTCAACTTAGGGCGCTGTGTGGGTAAAACATGGCAAGGTTTATGGTGCTCACAACATACCTGAGTACAAACACTGTATTGAGAGAGATATTTGGTAGCGGAGGAGGGACTTGAACCCCCGACACGCGGATTATGATTCCGCTGCTCTAACCAACTGAGCTACTCCGCCATGAGTGAGAGGCGATTTAAGGGAGCGGTCAGGGGGGGTCAAGAGGGAAAACACCCCCAACTTACGGATTCTTTCAGTTCGTCGGCTGCCCCTCATGCGGAAGAGCGGCGCTCGCCGCAATGCCAGAGGCGACACCGGCGATGAAAGCGGCGCAGCGGTCAGGCTCGGTGATCAGGATCATGTGCCCTGCCCCGTCAATCACCTCATATCCCAGCCCAAAGCGCTCCATCGGCGGGCCGTGGTGAGGGGCGGACAGGATTGCATCCTCGGTGCCATAGAGGATGGCACCCGGTGTCCGGAGCGCATCATAACGGGCCACTTGCTCGGAGATACTGAGATCAACACCGATCACATCCTCGGACGCCGTGACAAAGGCCGAGGGGCGCAGGCCAAGGGCGCCGCCCGCGCGATCCAGAAAATCCGAAGGCGGCGTTTCCGGGTCGAACACGGCGCCCAATGTATGCGGTGCGGTTTTTGCTGCGATGGGAACGGCCAGCGTGTTGCCAATCAAGCGTCGCAGCCATTGCGTGCGAATCTCCAACGGTTTGAAAACCGCTGGCGTTCCCGGCAGTTTTTGGGTCAACGGGGCAAGCAGCGCCAGCCCGCCTACCCTTTCGGGAAAGTCGAGCGCCATCGCGAGCGAAACCGCCCCGCCCAGCGAATGCCCAACCAGAATCGCGCCAGAGACCTCTTTGGCCGCAAGAAACTCGGCAATCATCCGAGCCTGCTCTGACAGTCGGGCCAGATCTGCGCTGTCGCGTGTGGAGTACCCGCATCCCGGCCGATCAAGCGCGATTACGTGATACTCCTCGGCCAGTTTGTCGACCAGTGCGTAGGTATAGTGCTGCAATTGCCCTGCCAGCCCGTGAATCATCACGATGGTTTGCGCGTTCGGGTCGCCTTTTTCGACGTAGTGAATACGCCCACCGCGCACCGGAAGGATTTGCCCCATCTGCGGAACGGTTTTCAGCCCCTCCCGCATCAGGCTGCGAGTCCACAGGTTCATCGCCAGCAGAAACACCGCGAAGATGGCCAGTAGAATAAGAAGCGTCGTCATATCAAACCTCGCTGCCTGCGGTTGGAACCAGGGCGTATTGCTCTAACCCGGATTGTGCCATGCGTTTTTGAAATTCTGCAACTGTTCCGGGCCACAGAGTCGTGTTGCGCCCTTCGGCGTCTTGGTACCACGACGAACACCCTCCGACCTGCCAGACACTGTCAGTATGACGGTCCTGCATTTCCTTGGTGAACGCGGCTTGCCGTGCGGGGTCTGGAACAACAGCCTCCAGCCTTTGGCTATGCATCCCGTCCAGAACTCGACCGATATGACCGACCTGAGCCTCAATCATCAGCACGACTGAGTTGTGGCCGAGGCCCGTATGCGGCCCGAGCAGGATGAAGAAATTCGGAAATCCTGCGATGGCTGTGCCCAGATTGGCCTGCATCCCCCTCGCCCATGCATTGCGCAATGTCTGCCCACCTGTCCCAGTGATGTCGAGGCGTTCGACCATATCAGTGACGTGAAAACCAGTGCCCCAGATCAGGATGTCAGCCTGCGTTTCGCTGCCATCGGCTGCGATGATCCTGTCTCCTTCAATCGAACGGACTGCTTGCGATATGACGTCGACATTGTCGCGCGCAAGCGCCGGATACCAATCGTTCGAACTGAGGATCCGCTTGCAGCCAATCCGGTAATCTGGCGTCAACTTCTCGATTTCGGCAGGGTCTGAGATCGCGCGTTCAAGCTCTTTTCGCCATAACTTCATGGCGTATTGCACCATTTTCGGATCACCGCGGAACACTCGATGGCGATACTCGAAAACCGCGAAGATCAGCTTGCGCCGCAGTCGCGGCAACAGGGGAATCCGCGTGTAAAGCTTGCGAACCCAAGGCGCGATCGGGCCGTCAGGACGCGGCAGAACATAAGGCGCGCTGCGTTGGAAGATCGTGACATGGCGGGCCGTTTTGGCGATCTCTGGCACGAATTGCACCGCCGAAGCGCCGGTGCCGACCACCGCCACGCGCTTGCCCGCGACCGAGACGTTGTGATCCCACTGCGCAGAATGAAACGTCGGGCCCGGAAAACTGTCGGACCCCGGGATGTCCGGAATACTGGGATGATGCAGCGCACCGATGGCCGAGACCAGAAACTGCGCCGACCAGATCTGCCCCGACCGTGTTTCAACCTGCCAGCGCGCGCCATCCCATCTAGCCGACTTCAACTCCTGCTGAAAATGACAGAGGTCGTAGAGGCCTTCCTTGCGCGCAACATCCTGCAAATACGCCTGAATCTCGGCCCCTCCCGCATAGGCGCGGCTCCAATGCGGGTTTAGGTGCGTGGCCATCGAATAAAGGTGCGAGGGGATATCGCATGCAACACCGGGATAGGTATTCTCGCGCCATGTCCCGCCGACATCACCAGCCTTTTCCAGAATGGCAATGTTGCGGAGGCCACGATTGCGCGCCTCAAGCGCCATGGTCAGCCCGGAAAACCCGGCCCCGATAATCAGCATGTCGACATTGTGATCCACGCCCACCCCCTCTTCAAGACGACCAGAGTATATTGGCAAAGACTATAAGCGCAGGCGCAGCCCTGAACAGCGTCCCGTTGGGTAATACTTCCAAACTAGCACCGGTTTACGTTGAGCTTCACGTGTCTCTGTGTCGTTTTCGGTGAATGCGATCAGCCAAAACGCCCCTTTTCGGCAATGAGGCTCGCAGAATCCGTCGTCATTGCGACCGAAAAGGTCGGAATCCGGAGCACCACACACGCCAAGAGTGTCTAGCCTTTCCAACCAACCCACTTAACCAAAGACGCCTTTTCGGTGTCCGTTTAACATCGAAATCACAAGGAAAAATTCAAGGCGCGACAGAACCTGAGTGGGTCAGGATTTAAAGCCGCGCGCCTGAACGACCGGTGCGATCACCGCAAAAACATAAGAGAAGAGCCAGCAAACAGAACGGCCTTCCACCCTATCAAATCGGCAACACGGAGGAAATTGATGTCGATTAAAGAACCGTTTACGGATTTGGACATTAAGACCGCGGATAGTGGTTTTTATGAGAATAACAGCGTTCCGATTGCGCTGATCAGTAAGGGTGTAATGGTCGCCCTTGTGCTTTGGGCGCTGATTTTTCCGGCGAACGCGAACAGCACTCTGGGCAGCTGGAACTCTCAGATTCTGGAGGTTTTCAACAGCTTCTACGTGGTCATCGTAGGTCTGTTTTTCTTCTTTCTGGCCATCGTTGCGCTGCTGCCGGCT